>JBMOJP010000031.1:0-25648 GCA_049315725.1 Chthoniobacterales bacterium
CCCAATGGGGCGCGGCGACGACCACGACGAGCCCGGCGAGAAATTCAGGATGCTCTTGCTGATGTCGTAGGGAGACAACCGCATCCCATCTGGAATGGTCTCCGGAGAAAGCTTGGCCACGAAAAGGAAGTGGAGGCTATTGAGCAAGTCGCCAATGGAGTCCAAACAGAAGCAGAGCCCCAGACCGAGAAACATGGCTTTGAGCAGTTGCGCGAAAGTGAGAGGAATGCTGTGATTACCTCCCCCGGCCATGAGCAATCCAAGCGCCGGGGGCATAAAGCCAGGCCAGGACGGAAAGAAGCAGCGCAGCACCTCCCGGCGCCAACAGCACAAGCTCGGGAACCTCGCTAACATTCATGACGAATGCCCCGACGGTTTGCAGGATGCCGTAAAGCGCCCACATGAGCACAAACCAACGGACCATGATCTGTGCAATCTGCGACGGATTCACAGCCAGCACACCGGTCGCAACGCTACCCCGGAAGGCTCTTGAGCATTTCCGCGTTGGTCGGATATTTGCGGATGAAGTGAAGCAGGCGCTCGATCGCCTCGATTGGTTTGTGGCCGGCGAGACCGCGGCGGATGACGTTGATCTTGTGCAACTGTTCTTCGGGCAGGAGCAGTTCCTCGCGGCGGGTGCCGGAGAGGAAGATGTCCACCGCGGGGTAGATGCGCTGGTCGCTGACTTTACGGTCGAGGACCAACTCCATGTTCCCGGTGCCCTTGAACTCTTGGAAAATCAACTCGTCCATCCGGCTGCCCGTGTCGATGAGGGCGGTGGCCATGATGGTCAATGATCCGGCCTCCTCGGTGTTGCGGGCCGCGGCGAAGAGTTTGCGCGGAATTTCCAAGGCACGTGAATCCACGCCGCCGCTCATGGTGCGTCCGCCTCCACCGGTCGCGTTGTTGAAGGCGCGGCCGATGCGGGTGAGAGAATCCATGAGGACGAAGACATCCTTGCCCATCTCGACCAGGCGCTTGGCCCGCTCGATGGCGAGGATGGCGATGCGCGTGTGGCTCTTGATGTCGCTGTCGTTCGAGCTGGCCATGAGTTCGGCCTGCGGCACGGTGCGGCGGATCTCCGTTACTTCCTCGGGGCGCTCGTCGACGAGGAGAATGATCAGCTTCATCTCTGGGTGATTTTTCACCACCGCCTCGGCGATGTGCTGGAGCAGGGTCGTCTTGCCCGTGCGGGGCGGGGCCACGATGAGGCCGCGCTGGCCCTTGCCGATGGGTGTCATGATATCCATGACCCGCGTGGTGTAACGATCGGGCCCGGTCTCGAGGCGGATACGCGAGTTCGGATTGATCGTGGTCAGTTCTTCGAAGATCGGGGGGTTGGAGAATTTTTCCGGGGCCTCGCCCTCGATCTCGGTGCAGACAAAAAGCTGGGGACCGCGGCTGCCGCGGCGAATTTGTCCCTTGATCCAGACGCCGTCACGGAGGTTATGGCAGCGGACGACTTCGGGGGTAACGAAGATGTCGTTGTTCGACTGGGTAAAGTTGCGTTTGGGGTTGCGGAGAAAACCGAAGCCCTTGCCGCTGACCTCAACAATACCCTCGGCGAAGACCGGCTCGCCCTCGGGTTCCCCCGAGTCGAGCGGTTCTCCGGCGTCGGCCGGGCCGTCGCCGTTGTCGCGCGGACCGCGGTCTTGGTTGCGGTCCGGGCCCCGGTCTTGGCCACCTTCATTATGACTGTAACGGCCACCGCGGCGTGGGCGGAAGGGGCGGTTGCGTCCGCGGCGTCCCTCGCGAGGCTGTCCGCCGCCGGGGGCGGGAGCGGGTAAGGCGGGGTCGGGACGGTGCTCGGGCAGGGCCGGCGGGCGATCGGGGGCCGGCAATGCCGGGGCGGAGTGTTCAGGGGCGGTGTTTTCGTCCATGGTGGTTGGTTTTGAAGTGTAGATAGGACCGAAAAGCGGATCGGGCCAGGCCCTGAGTGGGTCAGGATTTGAAGGGAAAATGGGGAGGACGATCTCTTCCGCCAGCAGGAAGAAAAGCTTCCCCCGCTGGGCGTCGATCACGCCTTTGCTGCGTTTGACTTTGGACTACTTGTTGTGGCCGGCCATGAAAATCTCCCGGACGTCCGTCCAGGCCCCGGCAATGGTAATACGTGTGCGTTTTTACTCTTACAGGATTGTCCGCCGAGCTTGGCCGGCTATCGGTTGGCCTCGCATCGACCAAAGGACGCAATGAACGGCGCGAACAATCAGAACCACACCAGAAAACACCGCGGGGGGGGCGATGTCAACCAGCTTCGGGAAAAAGTTTACCCTGCGACCTTGGGAGCGGATCGTTTGCGCATATTGGCATCGAGAATTTTTTTACGCAACCGCAAGGACTTGGGCGTGGCTTCGACGTATTCGTCGGGGCCGATGTATTCCAGCGAGCGCTCAAGCGACATGACAATCGGCGGAGCCAGTTGGATGCCCTTGCCGTCCCCCTGGCTGCGCATGTTGGTCAGCTTTTTCGCCTTGCAAGGATTGACCGGCATATCGTCCGGACGGGAGTTCTCCCCGATGATCATGCCCTCGTAGATTTCTTCCTGCGGGCCGATAAAGAGGCGTCCGCGTTCCTGGATGGTGTCGAGCGCATAGGCCATGCTGATCCCGCCTTCCATCGAGACGAGCACGCCCTTGCCGCGGCTGGGGATATCGCCTTTGTGCGGGCCGTATTCCTTGAAGAGGTGGGAGGCGATACCGAGGCCCTTGGTCGCGTTGACCAGGTCGGTCTCGAAGCCGATGATGCCGCGGGTTGGAATGACCGCCTCGACCAGCACGCTGTGCGGGTGGTGCTCCATGTTGGTGATTTCCGCCTTGCGGGCGGCCAGCGTCTGGAGGATGTCGCCGAGATTGTCCGGGGGCACGTCGACGTAAAGTGTTTCCATCGGCTCGAGGAGCGCGCCTTCGGCCGAGCGCTGGAAGATGACCTCAGGACGCGAAACGAGCAGCTCAAAGCCTTCCCGGCGCATCTGTTCGACGAGAACGGCGATCTGCATTTCCCCGCGCGCCTTGACCTCGAATTGGCCGGCGACCTCGGTCTCGTTGACCTGGATGGAAACATTGGTGCGGGTCTCGCGGATGAGGCGGTCCTTGATCTGGCGGGCGGTCAGCAGCTTGCCCTCGCGTCCGGCCAGCGGGGAGTCATTCACGCAAATGCGCATGCTGATGGTCGGCGGATCAATCTCGATGAACGGCAGGGCGGACCGCTCCTCGTTGTCCACCAGGGTCTCGCCGATGAAAACATCTTCGAAGCCGGTCAGGCCGATGATGTCGCCCTCGGAGGCCGACTGGACCTGCACTTTTTCCAGGCCTTGATGGCCAAAAATGGAGGTTACGGCCGCGCGTTCCTTGCGCCCGTCGGCATGAATGCAAACGATGCTTTGCCCGACCTTGACCGCCCCGCTGATGACCCGTCCGTAGGCAATCCGGCCGAGGTAATCGCTGTAGTCGAGGTTGGAGACCAGCATCTGGAAATAGTCAGCCTCGGACTTCTTCGGCGGGGGAATGTGCCAGGCAATCGCCTCGTAGAGCGGCACCATCGTGGTGCTCGGATCGACCAACTCACGCTTGGCGAAGCCGCTTTTCGCGCTGGCGTAAATGTGCGCAAAATCGAGTTGCTCATCCGTCGCGTTCAGTTCGAGGAAAAGCTCGAAGACCATGTCGAGAACCTTGTGGGGGCGGGCGTTTTCGCGATCGATCTTATTGATGACCACGATCGGCTTGAGCCCGTTTTCCATGGCTTTGCGCAGCACGAACTTCGTCTGGGCCTGGGGTCCCTCGTAGGCGTCCACGACAAGCAGCACGCCATCCACCATCTTCATGATCCGCTCGACTTCACCGCCAAAATCCGCGTGGCCCGGCGTATCGACGATGTTGATGTGGTATTTGTCCCAGTGGAACGACGCGTTCTTGGCCCGAATGGTGATGCCCTTTTCCTTTTCGAGATCCATCGAGTCCATGACCCGCTCCTCGAGCTTTTGGTGCGCCTGGAAAGTGCCGGCCTGGCGCAGGAGTTGGTCAACGAGGGTGGTTTTGCCGTGATCGACGTGGGCGATGATGGCGACGTTGCGGATGTGTTCCATAAGAAAAGTGCGGAAAGGAGGGCGGACTATGGGGATGGGACGGGGCGATGTCAAACGCCACGCATTGGCAGGTCACCGCCGCAGGACGGGAGTAAGGCTTACCACCAGCTTTGTGGGACCTCAATCTGGTCGCCGGGCAGCAGGGTGACGTCGAGGCCTGGATTACCCCGGACGGCCTTCACGTCGATCAGCTGGCTGCTGCCCTTGCGCAGGAGGCGGACCTTGCGCTGGTCGGCGTATTCCGTGAACCCGCCTGCCGCGCTGATCGCGCCGAGCACGGTCAGGTCCTGGGTGTATTCGACCCGCCGGGGCTGGCGCACGTCGCCACTCACGTTGACGAAGCGGGCGATGTTCGGGACCATCACGGTGATGCTCGGGTTGGTGTAAATTTCCTTCTGCTTATAGGCCGCCTCGATCGCGCGCTGGAGCGCCGCCTGGGTCAGCCCGGCCGCGCGGATCGTGCCGATATGAGGGAGGTTGATCGACCCCTCCCCGTCCACAGTGTAAGTGCCGGTGATAAGTTGCGTTTCCTCCGCCGGCACCCCGCCGATGCGCAACTCCAACGCGTCCCCCGGACGAAAGTCCACCTCCTGAGCCAGGAGGCGGGACGAAGTGCTGAGTCCGGCCACCAGGCCAAAAGCGAGAAAAAGAACGGAGCGCATCTTAGTAGTCGTCATTCTTGGTCACCTGAGCCGGCTTGCGCGCCGGGCGGGCCGGAGCGGTCACCCGGCCCCCGCCGGAAGTCTCCTCGGCCGCGGCGTCGGGCGCGGGCATTCTCGCGCGATCCTCCGACGGCCGGTAGTAGGTGTAATAGTTCGTGTAATACTCGTAGTATTGGTCGTGACGGACATCGACGTTGTTGAGGACCACGCCGAGAATGTGGCCGCCGACGTTGAGCACGGCCTGCTTGACCCGCTGCAGCATGGCGCGCGGGAACCGACGGTGCTGGACAACGACGACCGTAAGATCGAGAGCCCGCACGAGGACTGAGGCGTCACTGACCCCAAGAATCGGAGGGGAGTCGAAGAAAACCACGTCAAAACGGTTTTTCACCTGGGAGATCAGATCCATCATGCGCTGCGAATTCAACACCCCGACCGCGTCAAAGGGCAGCTTGCCGCTGGGGAGGAGGAAAAGATTCGGCACATGCGTCCGCTGGACCACGTCCTCCAGATCGACCTCGGTGGTGAGAAAATCGGTCAGCCCGTAGTCGCCATCCAATTCGAAAAAGCGGTGTTGGGTGGGGCGGCGAAGATCGGCATCCACCACCAAGGTGTTGTAACCGCCCTGGGCGAAGGTGAAGGCCAGATTGTTGAGCGTGGTGGATTTGCCCTCGCCGGCGCCACCGCTGACGAAGGTGATGGTGTTGGCGTCCGCCGAGGGGCGGTTGAATTCGATGTTGGTGCGGAGGATGCGGTAGGCTTCGGTATCCATGCTGGTCTCGGGGCTCTGGATGAGCAGGCTGATATCCTTGGGCACGACGGCCAGCACAGGAACCTGGAGGAAATTTTCCACGTCCTCCATCGTCTTCACGCTGGTGTCGAGATATTCGAGGAAGAAAGCCAGGCCGACGCCGACAATGAGACCAACAACCACGGCCATAGCCATGTTGAGCATGACCTTGGGCTTGGACGGCGCAGAGGCTGGCTCGGCTTTTTCCCAAATGCGCGCCGGGCTCATCGGCATGCTGCGCTGCATGGTCTCGGTCGAGAGGCGAAGCTCGGCTGATTCGAGGATCTTTTTGGCCTGGATGTAGGTGTTCTTGGCACGGCCGTATTCGGCCCCACGGGTTTTGTTCGTGCGCTGGTCGTCGCGCACCTTGTCCAAGCCGCCCTGCATGGTGCCGAGGGAACGCTCGGTGATTTCCAAATTAGCGGCGAGCGTGCGGCGAATGCTCTCCACTTGATCGGAAAGCTGCTTCTCGTAGGTGTTCTTCTTGGCCGCCAGGGCCAAAATGGTGGGGTGGCGGGCACCGAGGCCGGATTGCATCGCCCGGGCGAGGTCAGCTGACGTCTCCTGATACTGTGGCAAGATCTGCGTGATCGTCTGGTCCTGAATTTCAAGCGTCGGCAGGGCACGCATGAGGTCGTCGCCCGAGAGTTTTTTGATCTCCTCGTATTTGGTCCGGAGAGTTGAGGCCTTGAGCCGCGCCTCGGCCACCACGCCCTCCTGGTCAATGAGGACTTTCTCCTGGGCCTGCAGGGGGTCTTCCATACTGTCGGGGTTGAGGTCGGTGATGCCGAGTTCGGTGCGGATGCGTCCCATCTCCTCATTGGCTGCCTCGACTTTTTTACGCTGCTTGGCCACTTCGTCCTCCAAGGTGGCGAGCGAACGGTTGAGCATCTTCTGCTGCTCCTCGATGCGCTTGCGCTGGTATTCCTGGGCAATCGTGTTGGCCAGATCGGACGCCTCCTGCGGGTTTGTGCTTTCGGCGCTGATCTGCAGAAGGTTGGTGTTCCGCACCTCCCGCACGTCGATCATGCGTTGCAGACGGAAGTAAGCTTCCTCCTGGGTGCGCACGCCGTATTCCTGCCCCCACTTCTCGACCAGGCCCAGGGCGGCAATGACCGGATACAGCATCTCCTTGCGCTGGATGATTTGAAACTGCGTCGTGGCAAACCGCGGGTCGATCCCCATGCCGCCATCGTAACCCTCGCGGAAAATGCGGATTTTTTGGTCGTTCTGCTCGACCTCGATGATGACGTCCGACTGGTATTGCCTCGGCAGGAAATAGGTCGTCACACCCGCGGTTACAACAACCAGCAGGAAAACGAGAATAATGATCGGCAGGCGCAGCCGGATGACACGCCAGTAATCAAGAAAATGAAGCTTCGCCTCTTGGACAGCGTTGGGTTCGCGCTCGGTCATCTTAAAAGTGGTAGGTCAATCTAGCAGCACGGTGGTCACCTGCAAGGCAAAGCCCCGGACGCAGACCGCGGAGGCGGGTCATGGCATGATCCGCGACTTTCCAGTGTCTCCGGGGTTAGACTTCCTTAACATGACAAAAGACCGTTTTCTCGTTTGCGTCCTCGCTGCCCTCCTCGTGGGCTGGGGCGCGTGGTCTATTTACTCCGGCTGGGGCTTGGTCAGCTTGGATTTCACCAACGCTCCGCTGGCCAAGGTGCTGGCCTCGATCGAGCGTCAGGGCGGAATCGACATTGCCTCCAATCTCGACCCCGCCACCCCGGTGACCATCAAGGTAAAGCGCGTTCCGGCGGTGGACGCGCTCGATCTGGTGTCCGCCCGGACGGACTCCCGATGGCGTCTGGCCTACCTGGGGGCACCGAATGACGCGGCCATCCGTCAGGTGATCGACGGATTCACCAACAAGCAGAACAACGAGACTTGGACTTCCTTTGGGGGCGGCGGGTTTTCCGTCATTGAATCGCCCATGGGCACCGCCCTCGACCTGCGCCGCATCGTTTGGCAGCCATCCGAGGATGCCACCCTGCAGTCCCTGCTGAGCGATGCCGCCCAAAAAACCGGCGTTTTCATCGCGGCCCCCACGGACTGGAATCCGGCGACCACGGCCCCGAAGGCGGGAGAGTTGCGCCGGGCCGCCCCTGCGCTTTTCAGCAAGGCCGGAGGGACCGTGCGTGAGGTTTTTCTCCTCCGTGGCTCTCCAGATGCCAATGCCGACCGCGGCGGCGGCGGCGGTGGTGACGGTGAACGTGGGGGGGGCTGGGGCGGCGGACCGTGGATCGGAAAGGGGGACAACCGCGGCGGAGGGGGTGGGGGGGACCGGGGTGGCTGGATGCGGGCCAGCCCCGAGGAAATCGCCGGACGGATGGAAGCCCAGATTGCGCTCCTGCCCAAGGAGGAGCAGGACAAGGCGCGGGAGGACTTTGCCCTCATGCGAAAATTCTGGGACACCGTGCGTGACCTCCCCGAGGAGGAGCGACGGGCCAAAGCGAGGGAGTTCTTCACCAGCCCGGAAATGAGCGAGCGCATGGATGACCGCCGGATGGTTCGCGAGTCGCGATGGACCCCCGAGAAACGGAACGAACGTTCGAAGAACTACTTTGCCCGCAAAGAAGCCGCGAAAGCCAGCCAGTCACAATGAAAAACTCCGGGTTCAGCCTCGTCGAACTGCTCGTTGTTCTCGCCCTCATCGCCATCCTCGCGTCGGTCGCGACCCCAGGCGTGACCTCGGCGATCGAACGCGCGCAGGGAGCCAAGTGCGCATCGAACCTGCGGGCCATCGGCGTGGCCGTCCAGCAATACATCGGGGAGAACGACTACCGTTTTCCGCCGATCGAGACCGACCCGCCCAGCCTGGGCAACGAGGGCAAGAGCGCCCTGGAAACCCTCTCACCCTACGGCATCAGCAGGGCGGAGTTGACCTGCCCGAGCGACCGGGAAAACGCGGCCAAGTTCGGCTCCAGCTACCATTTCAATCCCGTGGTGCAGGACGAGCTGGCCTCCAACGTGAACATCTACGGACGACGCGGAATTTTCCAAGTGCCCAACGTGACCCGCCTGACGGTTTGCAGCGACTACGAGCCGGTCCATGCTGCCCCCGGAAGGCTTGGGGTCAATGTGCTGAAGGCCGACGGCCGCGTCATCCAGCGCTGACCCAACCCGATTAGCCCTGCGGCCCGGCGACAAACTCCTTGCGGCTGAGCGTGCCGCTCCCGTCGCGGTCCATGCGGCGGAAGACCTGCGGAGCCTGCTGCGGATTCCTCTGCGCATTCGGGCCGGCCATGAATTCCTGACGCGTGATCACGCCATCGCCATTCACGTCCAGGCGGACAAACATGGTCTTGCGGTCTGGCGCCCCACCGCCACCACCAGCGCGGCGCTGGGGCTGGTTGGTTTGGCAACTGGCGAGCAGGACGGAGGAGAGAGCCACACCGACAACGATCAAACGGGAGGTTTTCATGAACCTTATTCACGCAGGGACCGGTGGTGGTGTCAATCGTGCAAAGGCCGCGAAGAGGCGCAGGAAATGGGGAAGGAAAATGATCCACGACCCGGCCTCTTCGAGGCAAGCGGCAACCTCTAGGAGAGGTGCTGGAACCCGGACCCAGTTGCTCCGGTCGTCGGCTGCGCCGCGGCAGCTGGGCCGACCGCAAGGACTACTGCATTCGAAGCGCGAGCCGGCAGTCGGATTCGAACCGACGACCGCCTGATTACAAATCAGGTGCTCTACCAACTGAGCTATACCGGCGGGTGAGGTGCTAAATGACGATGCCGGGCCGCGCCTGTCAAGACGGCAGGGCCGCCGCCCTGTTCCGGGTTACGGAACGAGGGCGACGGAGTAGAAGACCTTGGTCATACCCGGAGGTGCCGTCATGACCACCTCGGTCGCGGCCGAGTCGGCCGAGATCAGACCGCCGGCCACGTCCTGCCAGGTTGCGAGGTCGTAGGAGTAGCGGACCTTGTAAACAGCGCCCGGCACGCTCTTCCAACTGATCGTGGCTTCGGTGCTGCCCTTGGCGAAGTTGAGGACCCGCATCGCGGAGCTAGCGTCGTTGGCCTTGGTGCCGGCGAGGAACTCGACGTAGTTCGAGTAGCCGTCGCCGTCGTTGTCGGCATCACGGCCATCCGCGCCCACGGCGGAGCGCGGATTCATGCCGTTGGCTTCCTCGTAAACATTGGTCAGGCCGTCGCCATCAATGTCGGCGTCCGTCTGATCGTAAAACCCGTCGCCATCGAGGTCGGGGTAGGCGGCGGGATCGGTGTCCACCAGGCGCAGGTAATGCGCGTGGTAGGCGGTCGAGTTCGTCGTGGGCTTGTAGGGCAAGCCGACAAAGAGGCCGTTGTCGAGGATGTCCGCACCGGTGCGGTTGGTCGCCCAGACGTTGTTGGTCGGCGTGTCGGAGACGAGGTCTTTGATGTTGTAGGACTTGCCGCGCTCGATGCCGAAGTAGTTCGCGCTGCCGTTCGGCGCGAGGGCGTTGAGGTCGAACGTGTCGCTGATGTTCGTGACCGAGCGGTAGTTATTGTTCACGAAGACAAACCGCACGTCCTGCTGTCCGGCCGAGAGCCCGGGCTGCTGCACCTTGCCCACGGCGAACATGCCATTGTTGAAGCCGCCATTGGAGGCCTTCTTGTTGAGGAAGTAGACGTTCTGGCTTTGCAGGGCGGGCGAATTCTTGCGGGCACCATTGATGCGTCCGTAGAACGCCTGGAGGGTCCAGTCGCGCGTCGCGCCGTTCCAGATGTTGGTCATCTGATTGTAGACCTTGAAGTTGGGGATGTTCTTGCCGAAGTTCGCCTCGTATTTGCCGAAGTTACGGTTCGTGTTGATCGTCCCGAAGTTGGCCTCGCTGGCGCTGTAAGCTGACTTGCTGTTCTGCGCGCCGGCCTCCTGCCCGTAGAAGAGCATGGGGATGCCGTCCAGCGCGCCGACCTGCGCGTAGGCGTAGGCGATGCTGAAGACGTCGTTGTGCGGGAAGACCTCGTCGTGGCTGACCAGGTTGTTCAGCAGCGTGATGTTGTCGAACGCCTGACGGCGCGTGTCGTAGGCGCTGAAGGTCGCGCCGGTGCTCGGGGTGGCCGGGGTGCCGGCTCCGCCATTGGCCGGATAGCCGAAGAAGCTGTCGCGCCAGTAGAAGACGATGTTCTCGTTGAGCACGTCGAAGTGCCGCGACGAGCGATAGCCCACGCCGTGGCGCTTGTTCCCGGCGACCTCGCGGAAGCCGTCCAGCGACTCGGCCATGAAGAGGAAGTCCCACTTCACGCTGCGGGTCTTGTTGATGCAATACTCCCAGAACTGCGAAGGCAGACCCTGGGCGAAGTCGCAACGGAGGCCGTCGATGCCTTTGTAGGACTGTTCCTTCGGCGTGCCGCGCGGGTGGCCGGTCTTCTCCAGCCAGTAGGTCGGATAGTAGGCGAAATACTCCCAGACCTTGCGCGTGTAGTCGGTGTGGCCGAAGAACTCATCGCGCTCGAGCAGAAACTCCTGCTTGGAGGCGTTGTCCGGATACGACTTGTCAGGATTTTGCGGGCCCTTGGCTTTGACCAGGGTGTCGTAGTTACCGAAGTAAAACTCGCGCACGTCGGTCCAGTTGCCGAAGTCATTGCGATCCGGCGCGATGGCCACCTCGCCCAAAGTGGTGGCGGGCTGGCTGGGGAAGCCCTCCTTGGCATACCAGCGGGTGTCGAAATTGCGGATCTGCGTGTTCGGTGCCGCGGTGAAGCCGAGATCGACGGCGCCCTGGCCCATGATGGCATCCGGCGCGCTGTGGTTGAAGGTGCCGTCCATCATCACCCCGACACCCCATTGGTCGAGGCGGCTGACGAAGGTCTGGAATTCGGCCATGGCGGTGGCGGCACTCGTGCCGGCCCCGCGTCCGAGCATGGGCGCGACCGACCAGTAATCCTGCACCGCGTAGGGACTCCCCGGATCGAAGGGCACGACGGAGTTGGTGAACTCCGGATTGTTGTCGCGGCCTTCCACGCCGATCGGGTGGATGGGCTGGAGCCAGAGCAGGTTGATGCCGACGCCGCTGTAATGGTCCTTGTTCAGCGCATCGGGCCGTCCGTCGAACCCACCGACCTCGGCAGGGATGGACGGATCGTTGACCAGGTCGAGGAAGGTGCTGCGTCCGGCAGGGGTCGTGTTCTTGGCCTCCACGACGAGCGGATTAACCTCATACATGTTCGACTTGAGGGCCTTCTTGGGCGAAACGACGACCGCGCAATCGCGGCGCTGGCCGTTGTCGGTGTAGTAAATGTAATCACCGCCGTTGACCTTGTAGCGGGCCTGCAGGCGGTAGGCGCCGCAGCGATTGACCGGCAGGGTCAGCGTGTAGAAGCCGTTGGCGTCCGGCCCGGTCATCGGGTAGGCGCGGTAATAGGTGCTCGTTGTCGTGGTCGTCACGGCCGAGGGACTTTCCTCCAGCACGGCGAAGTCGCGGCGGTTGAGATTGCTGAAGACCTCGACGTTCGAGACGATTGATCCGGGCGCGGTGTTCGGCTTGAACTTGACCGTGAGCTGCGCGGTGTCCTTGAGCACCTCGTCGAGATAGAATCGACGCAGGCCGTAGTTGGCATCGGCCTCGTTGGAGTCAACCACGGTGGAGAGGTAGGGCGTGCCGACATCGTAAACCCCGTCGAGGTTTTCATCGCGGATTGACGCGGTGTTGACGGCCTGAAATTCGGTGACGTTGATGTCGTTGCCGCCGTCCCACACGGCCGGCGCCTGCGAAAGGAGGGCACCGCCGTCGGCGCGCGGATAGGCCGCGGTGGCGAAGTAGAGAATACGCGGCACGGAGCCGAAGACTTCGACGAGATCAAGCTCGCTTTCCAGCGCCTTGCCCGCGTTGCCGAGCCAGTTTTTGCCCGAGACACCGAAGTTGTTCTGGTAGGCATTCGTCGGGTTGGCCGCGACCCACGGTTCAGTCGCGTGATTGAAATAGACCTTGCCCGCCTTGGCCCATGGGTGGTTGACCGGATCGCCGAATTGGTCGGTCATGAAAATGAAGTGGTCGTTGTTCCCGCCCTTGGTGGACCAGGTGGCCGTGTAGAGTTTGGTCCCGCGGACGGCGGCGTAGATGCGCATGCCATTGTCGGCCACGACGAAGTTCTGGCTGTCAAACTCGCCGTCCATGGTGAATCCGGGCGAGGTCGAAGTGGACCAGTTGGAACCGCCGCTCGTGTCGTTGGTCACGCCGGAGGAGAAAGTGTAGCCCACGGAAGTCGCCCCGGCCGGCACGGTGTAGGTGTAGCTGAACGACCCGTTGCCAAGCGAAGTCATGACGAAACTCCCGGGCGAGCCGCCACCGGCCGGCGTGAAGTTGACCGAGACCGGCATCAGCGCGGCCAGCGGGCCTTCGTTCGGCGTGTAAATGACGGTCAGCGTCTTGGTCGCGCCGGAAATCCCGAGCGTGGAGGTGGCCGAAGACGGCACCGCCGGAGTCGCGATGGTCCAGCCGGCACCGGTGGTGTCATTGACCGAACCATCCGCATTGGAGAATGAATACGCGACCGAGGTGACCCCGGCCGGGACGGCGTAGGCGTAGGTGGTCTGGTTGCTGTTGACCGACGTCATGGTGAAGAACTGCAACGACCCGCCGCCAGTCGGCTGGATGCGGACCCGCACCGGGGTGCTGCCCTTGAGCGGCCCGTCGTTCGGGTTGTAGGTGATGCTGACGGTCTTGACGCCGCTGACCGTGCCCAGGGTGGCCGTGGCGATGGAGGCTGAACTGGCCGGGGGCGTGCTCGTGTTGCTGTAAATGTCGTAGCGCGCCGGATCGCCGGTCAGGCGATAGCCGCGGATAACCTCCTGCAGGTTGCTCACGCCGTCGCCGTCCCAATCCTCGTCGCTGTCCCAACTGCCGCTGGCACCGGCTCGCTGCACGTAATCGGTGTCCGCTGCCATGGGATTCAGGCGGGTCCACGCCTCGCCGTAGTTCGGGATCAGGTCCTTGCTGTTGTCCCCGGGCCATTGCTGGTCGGGTCCGGGGTTGGTGCCGTTGAGGAAGCCGGGCATCTCGATCTCATCGGGGATGCCATCGCCATCCGAGTCCTGCATGTTCTTTCCGTAGAGATTGAACACAACCCTGCGGGCCACCCGATTCTCCTGCCCGCTCTTGGTCACGACGGCCTCGAAGAAGTTCGGGCCGTTGACGAACGCGCCGGTGAATTGCTTGCTCACGCCGCCTGTGACGTAACGGCCGTCGAAGGTGGACTCGAATTTGCCGCCGCCGGCGTCGGTCAGCGGAGGCTGCTCGTAGCCGTTCCAATAAAGCTTGATATCGGAAGCCGAGATCCCCTGCCCAGTCGGCACGGTGACCACGGTCTTGAAAAACGGCTCGGAGATGGTGGCCCCACTCGCATGGTTGATCGCGATGACCGGCCCGGCGGTGTCGACGTTGAACGATCGGGTCAGCGTCGAGGTGTTGATGACCGAGCGCGGATTGCCGTAGTCGGCTTCAGTGGCGTTGAGCGTGATGCTGTGGGCACCGGCCGAGAGTCCGTCGAGGCTGATGCGCCATTTGCCGCGGATGACCATGTCGGCCTGTTGCGCGGCCCCGCCGTCGATCGAGTAGGTCAGGTTGTAGAGAGTGCGGTCGGGGTTGTTGACCGTGACAACACGCGCACCCTCGATGGTTTCGCCGGCGTTGAGATTTTCGAACGCGAGGTCTGGACCACTGCGGTCCACGTAAACGGTCTCGGAGAAGGTCTGGAAAAGTGCGGGTTTGCCGGCCGTGCGGCCGTTGAAAACGCGGGCCTTGATGTTATGCAGTCCCTCGGGCACGCCGGTCAGGTCGGCCACAAGACGCCATTGTCCGGGCGCGATCTGCGTCGCCTGCTCGAATCCGCCCGTGACGGTGCTCTTGTCGGTGAAGTCGGTGGCGCCGGCATTGAGATTGCGGCCCTGGCCCCACTTGACGAGGACGTTGTTGACCGTCTCGCCGCCCTGCGCGGGGTTGGCGAAACGCACATCAATGTTGACGGATTTGCCGGTGATCCGGCGGAGCGTGCGCGGCTTGGCCACGCCATCGCGACCGCCGGGGACGATCCACGCCATGTCGGAAACCGTGCCGGTGAATTGCAACGGATCCACGCCGGGCTGCACGTCGGCGTTGAAGGGCGCGTAGCAGACCCAACCCTGGCCACCGCGGGGCGGGACGGTTATGTTGACCTTGCCGGTGCCATCGACGGTGACACTACTGAGGTTGTTGCCCGAGTAATCCTTGAGCACGGTGAAGGGAGCAAAGGACGTCTGGATGTTGTTGCGGGTTTGGCTGTTGCCGGAGTCATTGAGGGCCACGAGGATCAGACCTTCGTTCGAGTCCGGATTGTTGTTGCTGTTGAGGTCGTCATAGCGCTCGTAGGCGAAGAAGTCGTTCTCCGTCCAGCGCGTCCACTCCTTGCCGCGGCAGAACTGGTTGTGGATGTAGATGAGGTTCGGGATGGCGCCGGTCTGAAAGCCATTGACCGTGTCGCCGAGGGCGTAATCGTAGCCTTTTTCCATCCACGTATTCTTGCCCTGCTGGCGGCCGATCTCGGACTGCCGGAGGTTGTTGCCCGAGAAGTAAACCACCGGCACGCCGACGCGCGTCAGAATGTAGGCGTAGGCCAGCTCAAGCTTGTTCGGCGGGCCTTCGTCATGGCTGTGCGCGAACATGACGCCCTCGGTCGGATCAAAACCCGAAAAGCCAGCCAGGGCGCTGAGGTTCCCGTTGTTGAAGGCGTCCTGCATCATCCCCTTCTTGCGCGGGAAATCGAGGTAGCGTGTCTGGATGCCCCAGCCGCGGTCGGCCGGGTTGCGCCAGTAATCCACCTCGCTGATGCCGCCGATGAAGAACTCCGAATACACCATGGCGTCATCGCGGCGCAGGTCGTTGGCATACATGTCGTCGAACGCGTTGGTGTCGCTCAGGCCGCGGCGCTCGTTGAAATTCTTCTGGATGTTGTAAATGAAGCTCTGGTCGCGGTTGATGTTGTCCTTCGGCAAACCGAAGAATTCTTTGACCACATGCTTGGGCGCGTCGAGACGCACACCATCGTAGTCCATCGCGTAGCCAAGCCAGTTGAACCAGCGGACCATGAACTGGCGCGAGTTCTCGGTCGGGGTGCCCGTGGTGCTGAAGTAGGGATATTTTTCGGGATCACCCGGATGCCGCACGAATGGCGTCGGATCGGGCGCGTAATTCGGAGAATTGGCTCCTTGAAAGCGGCCGTCGAATTCAAGCACAACATCCATCAAGCTAACCAACTCCTGGTGCAGCGTGCCGCCAAAACCATTGGCGGGATCCCACTCGAACATGCGGGGCGGACGCCGGTAACCGCCCGGCTGGCTCCCATCGAGCGTGATGTGAAAGTCCTGCGGCACCATGCCCGGGTAGGTGCGGTAATCGGGGCCGTTGCCGGTGTGGTTAAAAACGATGTCGGGATAAATTTTGATGTCCGACTGGTGGGCATTGTCCACCACGTTGCGCAGTGAGGCGCGGGAGCCGTAACGTGTTTCCCAATTGCCGCGCTGCGGCATGTCGCCCAAGTCGAAGCGATCGAACGAGTTATATCCGACGTTCCCCCCGTAGGCGAAAGGGTAAGGGCCGCCAATGGGCGACTTCCCCGGGGGCGGCGTCCAGATGGATTCGTAGCCAATCTCCGCGATTTCAGGGAGACGCTGATACATCTCGTCCCAGCGGGTTTCGAAGTATTGGATGATGACCTCGGCGCGGGAGGCAGGGGAAAGGGCGATAAGACCAAGAAAGGCCAAGGCCAGGGGACGCAACTTACTCATGATGGGGGGATGGGGGAGGACGCCCCGGCTGCGGCAAGACGGAGGGGGGAGTCGATAAATAAACACAAAAGATGGACAACGCAAGCAGCGGCTTGTTCATTCCAACGTTCGTTTCATTTCGGCGGGTTGACGGCGATACGATCCACCTCCATTGTGCGGCGATGAATCGGGCTTCTTCGCGTCTTGTCCTCCAAAAATTTGACGAGGGCCGGGTGCGAGCGACCGCGGAGGAAATGCGGGGCGAGCTGGGCTCTCCCCCCACCCTTGCCCTGGCCTTTGTCTCGACGGATTACGTGGCGCATCTGACCGATTTTCAGGAGGTTGTCGCGGTTCATGGTCATGCGCCGATGGTCGTTGGTTGCACCGGATCGGGCTTGGTCGGCACGGCCCGGGAGGCAGAAGTGACCACCGGATTTTCGCTGCTTTTTCTCCACCTTCCGCAGGCCCGCATCCGCGCCATTCCGCTCTCCCAAGAGCAGGTGGAGAGTGCGACCGAGCCGACTTTTTGGCGCGAAACCGCCGGACCGTGCCCCGCCGCCTGGCTCGCCCTGGCCAGCCCGTTCACGTTCGACGCCGACACCTGGTTGCAGAAGTGGAATATGGCCTTTCCCGGCACGCCGGTGCTGGGCGGCTTGGCCAGCGGCGGCCAGGGCGACGAAAACGTGACGGTCTTCGGCCCGCACATCGGCCAGACCTCCGAGGCCATCGCGCTGGCCCTCGATGGCCTCACGCTTAAGTCCGTCGTCAGCCAGGGCTGCCGCCCGATCGGCGAAGCCCTGCCGATCACGCGGGTGGACGAACATCTCCTGCTCGAGTTGGGCTCGCGTCCGGCCTACCAGATTCTCGAACAGGCTTTTGACACGCTGGGCGACGCGGACAAGGTGCGGGCGCGCGGCAACATTTTCGCCGGCCTGGCGGTCGATGAATACAAGGAAAAGTTCGGCCGCGGCGACTTTCTCGTGCGCAACATCATCGGGGCCGATCCGGCCACCGGCGTCGTCGTGGTCGGGGCCAGCCCGCGCGCGGGCCAGACCCTGCAATACCAATTGCGCGACGCGGGGAGCGCGGCCGACGAACTCAACTCGCTGCTCAAGCCTCTCGGCACGGCCTCGCCCAAGCCCGTGGCCAGCCTGCTCTTTTGCTGCAACGGACGAGGACGAAATCTCTTTGGCGGCCCCGACCACGATGCACGGGCCGTGGCGGCCAATGTCGGTGCGGTGCCCTCCGCCGGTTTTTTCTGCAACGGCGAAATAGGCCCGGTCGGCGGCACCAATTTCCTCCACAGCTACACCGCTTCGGTCGGGCTCATTTACTAGCAGGGCGGCGGGCGCAGACCCGGCGGCAGATGTCCTTGCCCCCCCCGATCGGAATCGCGAAACAGTGCGCGCCATGCATGCGTGCCACCAGCCTAGCCCGGCGCAGGACAACCTTCATCTCTCGTGGTTCCGGGCGGCATCAATAACCGCCAGATCCGCATGGGCGGCCCCGACGAGCGAAATTCCCGCCGGAAGGCCGGAGGAAACCTCAAAGGGAATACTCAACTGCGGAAGACCGCAAAGCCCGGCCACGGCCGTGAGGCATAAAGTGCGCGGCAGATAGCCCGTTCCTCCACGGTCGTAATCAACGTGCTCTCGCACCGGAGCCACGCTCGGCGACGTGGGAAGGCACAACACGGCGTCCGACGGCAGTCCCGCGTGCAAGCCGGCGCGGGCCTGAAGGCGGGCCGCGGAGCTGACAGCCAGGGCGGAACGCCCGGCGCTTTTGACCTTGGCAAAATTGGCGGCGATCATCGGACCAAGCTCCGGCTTCGTCGCCTCGATCCACCCGCCATACGTGCTCCAAATCTCCGGCCACTGGACGCCGGAAAATGCGTTCTTCCAGGCAAAGAAATCCCCCCCCAGTTCCCCGGCAGCAAGTTCGCGCAAAGAAACCGACGCGATGTGCAACCCGCTCGCACGAAGGCGGTCTTCGACCAGGGGACGCAAGGCCTGGATTTCGGGGTCGGCGATGTTCCACCCTTGCTCCAGCATGAGCACGCGACGGATGGGCGGCGGTGCGACGTCGGACGGCAGAAGAACGCCGGCCACGCGCGCCAGCACCTCCAAATCGCCGGCAAAGAATCCCACCGTATCAAAGGACGGGGCCAACGGCTGAACCCCGGCGACGGAAATCCGGCCCCACGTGGGGCGCAGGCCCGGAATTCCGCAATTCGCGGCCGGCACCCGAACCGATCCCGCCGTGTCCGTTCCGAGGGCAAAGTCCGCCAACCCGGCGGCGACGACCGAGGCCGAACCACACGAAGAGCCACCGGGCACACGATCCGGCGCCTTCGGATTGGGCGGCGTGCCGTAAAAGTGATTTTCGCCGACGAGGCTGAAGGCGAATTCGTCCGTGATCGTTTTGCCCACACACCGTGCCCCGGCCTGAAGCAAACATTCGACCACCACGGCATGAGCCACCGCGGGAAAGTGCGTCGCCGCCCAGGTGGGATTGCCACAGCCCGTGACCGTTCCGGCGAGATCGAACAGGTCCTTGACGGCAAAGTTCAGCCCATCAAGCGCACCCGAATTTGTCGGCTCAAGAACCATCCGTGAGACAAACCCGTCTGTCGGATTCCGAGGTGTTGGCACGACCGCGACGTTAACCCTTCGCGGCGGCCGGAAACGATGGAAAATGTGGAAGGAGGCCCGTGAGGCGAAACTCGAACCTCCTCATCGCCGACACCGTGGGCGGCAATTGTCGCCGGGGGTCACTTCTAATTGTCGCTGGACACACTGGGAGCACCATGGTCTGCCGCGGTCTGGGCATACGCCGCTTCGTGGGTGCAGGACGGGGCGAAGCGGGCCGGGTTACGGGGCGACGGTGACTTCGATGCGGTAGTAGCGGGCTCCGGTGGCCGGAGCCGAGGTGTCGGTGATGGTCACGTTGCCGCCGGTGCCGGCCGCCGGGTTGCTTTGGCCGCCACCGAGGGCGGTCACGGGCTGCCATGACCCGCCCGTGAGGTTGTCGCCGTAAACCACGCGGTAGCTGCGGCCACTGATCGTCGGGAAGGTGACGTGGAAGCCGGCGCCGTTGCGCACGACCGACGGACGCGGGCCGGTGCTGGCGGCGTTTTTCGGATCCGAGCCGGCGACATATTCGTCGCGGTCAATAAAGCCATCGCCATCGAAATCCAGGGTGCCATCGCGGCCGAGGTTGCCGAAGTTGGTCATTTCCCAGGCATCCGGCAGGCCATCGGTGTCGCTGTCCACCAAGCCGCCACCTTCGTCAAAGCCCAGGGTAACCACGTGCGGTCCGGCGCCGTTGAGTTCGACTTCGACCTGGTGGGTCTGGGCTTGGTTACGACGTTGCACGGTGGTGGTGGCGGCGGTGTCCACGGCGGCGGCGTTGATCTGCGGGCCCTCGACCCAGCCGCGGACGATTTGGCCGCCGCTGGTGTTGGCCACGCTGGCGCGGAGGTTTTCGACCACCTCGATGTCGAGCCCGTCGTGGCCACGCATCATGAGATCGAGCAGGTTCGGGGAAAGGCCGAAGCGGACGAAGAGTTTGTTCGGAACGCTCAGCGTGTAGGCGGCGGTGAGGTTGCCCAGCGAGGCGGAGGGCAGGGTGATTTTCTTGCTGATGCCGCCTTGGCTGAAGATCCATCCGGTTTCGCCCGGGGCGGGGGTGACGGAATAGGTGGCATTGACCGAGGCATTGCTGCCATTGGCCCCGGTGACGGCCCACCAATCCTTGAACCCGCTGGTGCGGTAGGCGTCGGCGTTGGTCGCGCCCTCGTCTTCGGTGTCCGTGTTGCTGTAGGCAGCAAAGTTGCCGGCGACCTGCCAGACCTTGCCGGCCGCGTTGCGCATCCAGGCTGCGGTCATGCGTCCGCCCTTCGCCTCGAAAACAGCGAAGACGCGGGAATTGTAGAGGAGGTATTCATTGGCCCCGTCGAGGTCCACGTCGGCGGCTTCGCTGCCGAGGGTCGAGGCACTGGCCGTGGTGGCCCATTGCTGCACGCGCTCGTAAACTTTGGCAAAGCGCGCCTGGGCCTGGCTGTTGCGGGCGAAGTCGGCCATGGACTGTCCGACCTGCGAGGCCGGGTTGATGTAGTCGCCGGTGCTGAACTTGCTCAGGTCGGTCGCGGTGGCCGGGAAATGGAACCCGGTCTGGAACATGGCGCCGCCGATGACGGCGCGGGCCACGCTCTGGAGGTTGGGCGTGGTGACCGACTGCGCGGCGTTCCATGCGGCGTTGGCGTGGCCATTGACTCCGACGCGGCCGAAGGTATCGGTGGCGCCAAAATTTGAATCGCGCAGTCGGTTATACCAGTTGTCGTAATTTTCCGTGCTGGCCCAATCAACCCAATCCTTCGCAGTCTGCACGAGGGTGCGGCCGGTGCCCTGATTGACCGTGCCCCACGTGGTGTAGGTGTTGCCATCCTGACCCTTGTAGCTGATCTGGTTGGCGGCGATCTGTTCGGCTGTGACCACGCGGATATACGGGCGGCTGGCCAGCCAGCGGACGTTGGCGTCGTAGCTGCTGGCCTTGGCATTATCAGCGAAATCGCCGAAATCGCGCCAAAGCACGACCACTTGGTCCTGCACGTCGCTGCGCGCCCGGCGCGAGAGCAATTGGCGCACCGGCAGGGGCGAACCCTCGTCGAGGGTCGAGGCGAGGGATTCGCTCGTCACGTCGTGCATGGGGAAGACCTTGAGATTGTTGACCTGATTGAGGCGGTAGCCGTCGGTGCCGAGGGCGGACGAGCGACCGAACCACTTGAGCAGATGCCGCATCTGGTCGGCGAAGGTGTAGCCGTAACCCATGTTGCGGATGATATCGACCGAGCTGGTGTCGAGGACACGCTCGGACGCCCAGAACACATTGCGCGAGGCCACCGGGCCGCTCGTGCCGTAAATCGTGTCGAGGAACGTCTCGGCCACGGCCTTGTTCGCGTTGTTGAAGTCCTGGACGAAATATTTCGGCACGTGATCGGCGAAGGTCGAGCCGAGGAGCGAGGCGCGGCCGGTGGCGATGAGCGACTTGAGCCGGGCGTTGAAGGTCGGGCCATCATTGTTCGGCCACGCTCCGGCTGTGGGGTTCTTCGCCCACTGGAGGGAGGAGGCAAGGGTTGGCGTGACGTGAACGGTCAGCGGCGCATTGTAGGCCTCGTGGGTCTGGAGCAGGCGGGAGTAGCCGACGGGCGCGGTCGTCGGGCCGCCGCGGACCCAGCCCTGTGTGACCGAAGCTGGCTGGATGGCCTGGTTGCCGTGGGCCAGGAGCATGACCTTGGATGATTTGCCGCGGTCGTTGAATTTCTTGCCGTTGTTTCCCTGCGCGAGGTCGCGGCCGAAGTAGTATTCCAGCTTGCCGTTGAGGCGGATGTTGTCCTGGTCCTTCCAGTAGTCGGAGGCGAGGTAGTCGTCGCCGATCGTGTCGCGGATGTCGTTGCGTCCGGCGATGTCGCCCGACCCGGTGCCCGTGGTGTTGGGCATGGTGGTGAAGACCTGGAGGTTGAGCTTGGCCGGGTCGCCGTCCCATCCGGCATCGATCAGGTGGCGGCGCTCGATGGCCATTTCGACGGCATCGTAACGGCTGGACCATTGCACCACGTTGGCCCCGCTGAAGCTGCGCGCCTCGACCCCGCCCTCGGTCACGGGATTCTGATATTGGGTCGTGGTGTTCTGACCCGCATTGCGATCGACGAAGATCGAGCCGGAGTTCTGCCCGTAAGCCGCGACCACGACCTCCCATTTCATGTCGGTGGCGATGTCGACCTCATTCGGCATCGAACGCTCGCCCGTTGCCGGGTTGCCCGTGTCGATGACGATGTAAGCGTCCACCTCGCCCTGCCAGGCATTGGGCGCGAGGTCGACGAAGTCCACGCGGAAATAGACCAGGCCGTTGCCATTCGGACCGGCGGCGCCGCCGTCGCGGAAGGAGCAGGCCAGAATGTCGCGCGAGTTGTCATTCGTATTTGTCCGATAAACATCGGCCGCCTGGCTCCCGCCCTCGTTGTATTCGTCGAGGGCCAGCAGGTCGTTGGAGGTCCAGTCGGTGAATGTGCCGACGTTGATCGCGCCCTCGCCCACCCCGCTGCCGCCGCTGTTGGTCTGGGTCGGATTGGTCCCGGCGGCCAGTTCCTGAGCGTTGGTGCGGCCGTCGCCGTCGGGGTCGCCAGCCGCGCCGTTGTGGGGATTCCCCGCCCCGCCGGTGCGCATGCTGGTCGTGCCATTGTCCAGCGCATCCAAACCGTATTGATCCTCCCACCCGTCCGGCAGGCCGTCGCCGTCGGTGTCAGGATTCAACGGGTTCGTCTCCAACCACAGCTCGCCGCTGTCGTAGACGCGATTTTTGTTGGTGTCGCCATCGATGATGCCGTTGAAATTTTTATCCTCGCCGTAGCCATCGGAGAGTCCGTCGCCGTCACTATCGGCCCTGGCCGGGCTGGTCTCGGTCCAGGTCTCGAAGTTCTCCATGATGTTGTTCGGCCAGTCGCCGGTATTGGGTCGGGCCGTGGCGTATTGGGCCCGGGTGGCGGTGGGGGGAAGCGATTTGCCATCGCCGTCGGTCCAGCCGTTGTGATTGGCATCTTCCACTCCATCAAGGATGCCGTCATTGTCCGAATCGGGACTGGTTGGATCCGTCACCGTGCCGGCCGCCTGGCGCGTGCGGTCATCGCCCGCGCTCTGCGAGCCGACACCCGGCACGAAGCCGGAATTCTCCACCACCGCGTAGAGCGGCGGGTCGAGATCGCCGATAAAGTTGGGCTGACCGTCGCCGTTCGTGTCGGCCGCGGGATTGGTCGGCGGGTCGGAGGCCACGCGCCAGCCGACCTCGAGCCCGTCAGGCAGACCGTCGCCATCCGAGTCGGGACTGGTCGGGAGACTGCGACCGGACGCGGCATTGATATGCACATCGCCATTGGTCCACGTCTCGGGGTTGGTCGTGGGTAAGGCCTTCTGGTTGGTCTCGTTAAGGTCAACCAAGCCGTCATTGTCGTCATCGTTGTCCGTCACGCCGTCCGGCTCGACCACCTGGCGGAGAATCACCCGCGCGTTGCGCGAGGTCAGGGTCGCCTGGCCATTGAGCGTGGCGGTCGCGCCGATCAGGTAGTTGCCCGGAGCCGTGATGGTCCATCGGTAGAGCCAGGTTCGCGTGCCACCGCTGTCCGTGAAGGTCGGCACGCCCGCCGTGGTGATGCCCGTGATGACCGGGGCATCGTTCACGCTGGTGTTCGTCTCGACCTGCACGACATAGGTCAGGGTGTCGGCCCCGGGGCCGTCGGGAAGAATGATCTCCGTCGGCTTGCCATCGGAGCCCAGCTCGGTCGGGCGGCTGATGCGGACAAACGGCTTGGCGCTCGGGTTGGCGGTGACCAACCGCGTGGCCTCTCGTTCGCGGCCGTCGGGGAACCGGTAGACGACCTTCAGCGTGTGGAGGAAGTCGGAGATGTCATTGTAAAGATTGGGCAGCGGGATGGCCAACTCGTGCATGCCGTTGCCGACATTGTAATTGATGGTGAAGTTGTCCCGCGTCTGGATGACGGCTCCGGCGGGGCTGCCGGAAGACTGACTGGCAATGCTGAAGGTGAAACGCTGTTTGAGCTGCTCGGTCGTCGTCCCATCGGCCAGAGCCTGGGTGAAGTAAACCTTCATCGTGTAGTTGTCGTCCACCCGGTCGCCGTCGCGCTGCGGCCAGGCGACGTTGACCCGCTCGTCGGGACCGCGGGTGTTCACGGTGCGAGGCAACTCGGTCACGTTGGCGTCAGCGGCCGAAAGCGTGATGTTGCGCGAGGAGGAGGCCTCGAGCAGGCGCACCTTGATCGTGCCTTGGCCGCTCGCGGGAATATTATTGTAGCGGAAGCGCCATTCCTTCTGTGTCACGCCGGCCGGCGGGGTGACCTCGGTGGCCTTGGCCCAACCATCGGGCACGGAAGCGTCGTAGGTTGCGTTGCTGTTGATGTCGGTGAATTCCTCGGCGGCATCGCGCACGCCATTCTGGTTGGCATCGTCGAACGGCTCGAAGCCGTCGCCATTGCCGTTCAACTGCTTCGTCGCGGCGTCGTTGTTCTGAGCGTCGGCATCGTCGATGTGATACCAAACTTCCTCGACGGTGGAGTCGGTGCGGACAACCACTTCGTAGCTCGAGCCGCCGATCTCGTCGTTGTTGTTTTGCGGAAAGGCGATCGAGCCCTGCGGCGTCTGCGCGTCGTAGTAGAAAGTCTGCGTGAAGGTCTGGTAGAGCGGAGCCTGGTTGTCGCGCTTGAGGAAGGCGCGGGCACGCAGCACGTGGAAGCCCTCGGCCAGGCCCGTGCGCATGGCGAAAGGCCAGTTGCTGTAGGTGACGCCGAGCGTGGGCGTGCGCGCGTAGTCGTTGTGTGGAAAATGTTGGACCGTCGCCGTGTTGAAGTTGGCCACGCGGAATGTGGTCATCATCTGCTTTTTGTAGGAGACAGAAGTTGGATCGTTCGGGAACCATGAGGGTGTCTCAGGAACAGTCGGCGACAGTCCTTTCTCCGTGCGGTAGACGCCGATTTTGTAGCGAAACTCCGAGGAAAGAATGCTGCTGGGAAGATTCGTGACGCTCCACCAGCTTCCGGGGTCGCTATCGGTTTGGTTGTGCCGGAAATTCATTTCGGCAACCCGCGTTTCTCCCCGCCCGAAACCACCCGCACCTTCCGGGAAGGAAGCGCCGCCGAGCGTGTAGTAGACGAACATCTTGTATCCCATGCCGATGTTTGTCGGCGTTTTGGCCCACAGGGCGACACTCGAGCCGCCAGAGGTGTTGAGCTGCGGCTGGCCGACGCCATTGGTTCCCACCGGTCCGCCCACGACGTTTGTCGGGCTGTGGTAAATCCAAGAGGAAACATTGCCGTTTTCGCTGGAAAAATTGTTGGTGAAGGGCCCGTTGGTCGGACCGAGGTTCACGCTGAAACTGCCACCGGAAGTCCGCACAAAAGTCTCGGCACCCGCCGATCCGAACCGGTTCCGTGCCGAATTTTCCGCGGCAAATTTCTCCGGATGCTGGCGGTCGACGAAAAGCGGCTGCTCGTAGCCGAGAAAGACATCGGTGCGAAGCGCCGGCGGATTGTCGCGGAAGGCCGGGTCGGTGATGCCGGCCGGACGGGTGCCGTTGAGATCCACACCGCCATCGAGTTTGAGGAGGATATTTTCCGCCGAACCGTCGGCGCGCGCGAGGATGGTCAGCGGCGTGTTGCCTTTCACCACCGGCACCGTGGTTTGGTAGGTGTATTTGGCCGGGGCGACATTGGTCGGGTAACCGCGATTGACAAGTCCGTAAGGATTGAACGACTGATCGCCGTCGCGGCCGTCCTTGCGCGTGACCGTGATGCGCGGAACTTCCTCGAGCTGGGCCGAGTT
>JBMOJP010000032.1:0-25492 GCA_049315725.1 Chthoniobacterales bacterium
GGCTATCCGACAAAGATCTATTTGCTTTGCAGATCGTAGTGGAGGAGTTGGTCACCAACGTCATCGATTACGGCGAAGTTCCTGTCGGCGAGCATGCGGCCACCGTCGATCTTACGGCGCAGGACGGCCTGCTCACGATCGTCATCAGGGACCGGGGCAAGGAATACAATCCGCTCCTGCGCGAGGATCCTGATGTCACCCTCCCGGCAGACCAGCGTCCCATCGGCGGGCTGGGAGTGCATTTCTGCAAGAAGCTGACCGATGCGCAGGACTACGAGCATCGCGATGGATGCAATGTGCTGACCCTGCGCAAGAACCTTTCCTCATGATGAAAATCGAATTACGCAACGAGCAGGGAATCAGTGTGGCTAAGTTGGTCGGACGCCTCGACGGCTTCGGTGCGAAGGAGGCCGAAAAACTCATGCCTCCGGTCGCGCCGAGTTCCGCCCTCGTCATCGATTGCTCGGAGTTATCCTACGTGAGCAGTGCGGGGGTCAGATTCTTGCTCACCACGCACTCTGCGGCCGCCGCTGGTGGTGCGGTCGTGGCCCTTTCGGCCGTGCAGCCTTACTGCGCCTCCGTGCTCGAGATGTCCGGCTTGGCTGGTATGATCCCGGTCTACGGTTCGCCCGGCGAGGCGGTGCACGAGTTGCAGCAACGCGGTGCCGACGGAACCAGCGCGGAAAAGTGCGAGACGGAGACCGGGGTCTTCATTTTCCACACCGTGGGCAGCGCGGCCGGGACCATCGATATTCTGGGCGAAGTCGGCAATGTCATCGATTGCGCCATCACGCAGGAATCGGTCGTCGGGAAACCTTTCTTCGAGACCGAGTATTCCCTCGG
This sequence comes from Chthoniobacterales bacterium, assembly GCA_049315725.1. Lineage (GTDB taxonomy): Bacteria > Verrucomicrobiota > Verrucomicrobiia > Chthoniobacterales > JACTMZ01 > JACTMZ01. The sequence continues at coordinate 844 of JBMOJP010000032.1, forward strand.
TGTCGGCGCACTCGGCGCGAAGCCGGAGGATTATCTTCCGCTGATGGGAGAAGCGATCATGGTCGCGGGGGCGATGGTCTGGTTACCGACCGATGGTAACAACACGCCTGACTACATGATTCCGCGCAAGGCTTCGACGAGTGTTGTCATGCAGACAGGTTTCAACGCGAGCATCCGCGGGGGGTTCAACGAATTCGTCGAATTCACCGCCCCGCCCGGCCGCCCCGCCAGCGTGCGCGACATCTACCGCGCGTTGTTCGATCTGGCCAAGAAGCGGCGCCCGGAATACCGCGGCGTTCTCGGCCTCGCCATGCGCGCCGAAATCCACGAGGCCTTCGGGGCGGGCATCATGAAATCCCCGCTGCTCTCCAACCGCCCGGCCAACGGGAAAATGATCACTGATCCTTCGAATTACGACGCTTGGTTCGAGTCCGACAAAACCCCCCGCAACCAAGGGACGACCGCGCTGATCTGCGGGGCCGGGGAAGACCTGACCGCCGATCTGTCACGGATCGACCAGGAACTCCTGCGGCGGATGTTTTACATCAACTTGGCCAACAAAGCCTCGCAGGACGAGGTCCTGCACAACCATGCGGTCTTTTTCCGCAACGCACCGGCCCCGGGCGGGACGCGCGATATGGATGTGGAAATGCGCCGCGTGGTGGACGAAGGCGAATTCGTCGACATGCGCCATCTCCTCGACCAGACGACGATCGCCCGCGCCCTCATCGGCGTGAGCTACATCCAGGAAGTGCGGGAAGACGTCAACCAGGGCTGAGTCCGCGAACCGGAGGCGCCGCCGGAGATAGGTTGCCGCGGCGACCAAACGGCCCTTAGCCGGAACAGCATTATTCCGGCTTAGACTCGTGGTCTCGGCGGTAGGGATGGTCGCCGCGGCGACCGTCTGCACGATGACCAATGCAAAAGCAGCGGCCCGCTGAGGCCAGCCGGCCCTACCCGGGATGAGGAGCATAAGTCCAGAACCTTTGGGATTTTGGTCTTACCTATTGATCTTTTGTGGGCTCTCAGGAGAACGCAGGCCATCCCCGCAGACCTCCCCGCAGCGCCGAAAACACACGCGAACTCCCCCTGCGAGCCGGCCGAGAGATGAATGCAGGGGGTGTTCTGCACCCCCCCCGAAGTGCGACATGCACTTTCTGCAGAATGTCCAAATGTCGGGCTTTCCTCCTCTGAGGCGACGTGTTTTGGAAGGTCCTCTGCATCTGCGAGGAGTCCGCCCGGTCGGCGAGGCACAAGGGTCACTTCTTGGCATTTGACGCTGTGCCACGAAGTGTCAAAGCCAAGATGTGACCCCGCAGGGGATGCGTCACCAGGCGACGGGCAACGACTCAAGTGCGTGGAAATGCCACGTGTCGCGATAACGCGCGGCGCCAATCAAGCGCAAGTCGGGCAACCGCGTGAAAAGCACGCGCAGGGCGGTCTGCATCTCGAGACGCGCCAGCGGGGCGCCAACGCAGAAATGGATGCCGGCGCCGAAGCTGACATGCTGATTCGGTGTGCGTGACGGGAGGAAATCCCCGGCCTCGGGAAATTTTTCCGCATCGCGGTTGGCCGATCCGAGGAGAAGCCCGACCTGGTCGCCTTTGCGCCAGCGAACGCCTTTGTATTCGATGTCCTCGAGCGCGTAGCGCTTGAACATGTGGAGGGGCGCGTCGAAGCGCAGCATCTCCTCGCTGCACGCGGTGGGGTTGGGGAGGAAGTCGGTCGCTTTTCCATCGCGCAACAGGGCCTGCACGCCGTTGCCGAGGGCGTGGACGGTGGCCTCATGTCCGGCATTGAGCAGCAGAATCGCCGTCGTGACCAATTCGTCCTCGGTGAGAGCGTGGCCGTGTTCGTCCCGCGCCGCGACCAACTGCGAGAGAAAGCCCTCGCCGGGAGCGCGGCGGTGATCGGCCAGGAGTCCGCGCATATAGCCGGAGAACGCGACGGTCGCGGCAACCGCACGGTCTTCGATCCCGCGGTCGCGCCGCGCCTGATACATCGCGACCATGTCGTGCGACCATTCGAGAATCTGCGGCGCCATTTCTGGCGAAACCCCGAGGAACCCCGCGATAACCATGACGGGGATCGGTTCGGCGAAAGATTTGATCAGATCGGTTTTTCCCTCCGCCGGGAAACGGTCGATGAGATCGTTGGCCAGGCGCTCGATCTGCGGTTGCAGGCGTGCAATCTGGCGCGGAAGGAAGGAGGGATTGATAAATCCTCGCAGGCGGGTGTGCACCGGGGGTTCGAGCTCGAGAAGCGAGTGTTCCTCGAAATTGTAAAAAGGACGCAGGTGAGCGGGTGGTTCCGGCCAGCCCAGTTCCTCGCGTGTGGCGACATGGAGGATGTGCCGCCCGAAACGCCGGTCGCGCAGCAGGGCGCTGACGTCCTCGTGCCGGGCGAAGCACCAATGCCCGAGCTGTTCCCAGAAAAAGACCGGGGTTTCCTCTCGCCACCGCCCGTAGAAAGGATAGGGATTTTGGACGAATGCGTGGTCGCGCGGATCGAGCGAAACTTTGTTTGTTTCGGGGGGCACGCATGGACGTTGTCACTGCCGCGCCGCCGGCGCAAGCCGGCGGGGCAAGCGGAGGGCGGAGGGTGGACCTCCGTGTCTCCGCGCCTTCGTGAGATCCCTCGGGCGCACAGGCCTCGACATTCGCTGTGCGGGAAAACATAACGCCGGGTAAGTCGATACCCCCGCGTTCCCGCTCTTTTGTCCCTCCGGCCCGCCGTTGTTTTTTCCTCGCAGCGGTGGCCGTGGCGGCGGGACTGATGGCCTTCGCGAGGATCGCGGTGGCGGCGGATGGCGAGCCGGCGTTCACCTTCAATTCCGTGGCCGGATTCAGCCCTTGGTCGCAAGGCGGGCCGCATGAATTCACGCCCCGCGGGCCGGTGGACCTCGAGCGCCGGAACGACACGGTGACGATCAATCGTGACCCGGACGTGAAGAACGGCGATGCTCCGGCGGTGGAGATGACGCTGATGAATTGGGATGGAATTCCGGCGGCGGTTGACGCGCCATGACGGACTGGAACCAGCGCTATGTCGAGGGCGACACGCCCTGGGACAAGGGGGCGGCACATCCGGTGCTCGGCGATGCGCTGACGCAGGGTCTGCTGACTGGGCGCGTGCTCTTGCTGGGGTGCGGGACGGGGCATGACGTGCGGGCGCTGGCGCAGCGGGGGCTTGAGGTTGTCGGGCTCGATGTCGCGCCCTTGGCCATCGAGCGGGCTAGGGCGCATCGCGTCGTGGGCGGTGAGACTTACGTGCTCGGCGATTTGTTTGACCTGCCGGTCGATCTGCGCGGCGCATTCGATGGCGTCTTCGAGCACACGTGCTTTTGCGCCATCGATCCGGCGCAGCGGGCGGACTACGTGGCAGCCGTGGCGGCGGCGCTGAAACCCGGCGGGCGGCTGCTCGCCGTGTTTTATGCCGATCCGGGCCACGCCGGCGAGGGTCCGCCTTTCGGCTGCACCAAGGCCGAGCTGGATGCGCTCTTCGCGAAAGATTTTCGCCTGATCGGTGAGCACGCCGGCTTTGCGACTTACGAGCACCGCGAAGGTCGGGAGCTGCTGCGGGTGTTCGAGCGGGCCTGACCTGACCGGGGGCAAGGAACACCTTGCGGCGGGAGGTGGGGAGGGGTTAGCTGGAGGCATGAAGTTTCGTGCAGTGATTTTCGATCTCGATGACACGTTGGTGTGGGACGAGCGGATTTCGCGGCAGGCGCTGATGGAAACGGCGGCCGTGGGCACGGCGCGCACGGGCGCGGACACCGGGCGGCTGGCGGCGGAGGCGCGGCGGGCGGCGGATGAGCTGTGGCATGCGCACGCGCCGGTCGAGCGGTGCGATGCGTTGGGAATTGTGGCGCTCGAAGGCATGTGGGGGTATTTCCATGGCGAGGAAGATTATCTGCGGCATCTGCGCGAATGGGTTCCGGCCTTTCGGCGACAGATCTGGCAACGGGCGCTGGCCGCGGAGGGGCAGACGGATGATGACCTGGCGGACGAGCTGGGCGCACATTTTCAGAAGCGGCGGCGGGAGTTGCAGGACCGGTTGCCGGGCGCGGAGGAGCTGCTGCACCAACTTCAGCAGGCGGGGTTGCGCATCGGGTTGTTGACCAATGGTGCGCCGGATTTGCAGCGCGAGAAAATCGAGGCCTCCGGGCTGGGGATGTTCTTCGACGCGGCCGTCGTTTCCGGTGAAATCGGCAAGGGGAAGCCCGACCCGGAGATTTTTCACCATCTGCTCCGGCTCCTCGACGTCGAGCCATGCGAGGCCCTGATGGTCGGCAACTCGCTCTCGCGTGACATCGTCGGCGGCAAGCGCGCCGGCTTGCCCACCTGCTGGCTGGCGTTGGAAGGCGAGGACGAGCCGGTCGGTCTCGTCGAACCGGATTTCACCATCCGCTCGCTCGGCGAATTGCCGCGCCTACTGGTCTGAGACGCGCGCGGTCTGTCTGGCCGGTGCGTTGGTTTCGCTGTAGAGCGGATCGCTGAGCTGCGCGGCCAGCTTGGCGGAAGGCTGGGGCTCGGGTGGTGGCTGAAGCGGCCAGGTCGGTTCAACCTTTCTTTGAAAAAGATTACCCAGCGATTGGCGCTCGAGTTTGTCCGCGAAGGCCTTGAGCGAGGGATCAGCCCGGCGCACTTGGTCGAAGAAGAGGGTGTAGTAAGCGCGGCGGGCGGCGCGGCGGTCTTCGGGCGTGGGGGCCGCATCGGCCATCTCCTGCAACTGGACAATGCGCGGATCGCGCTCGATGCCGGCCTTGAGCTGGCGAAGGCGAATGCGCATCTTGCGTTCCTTTTCCAGCGGATCCTCGAGGACGGGGGGGCGCGGCGGAATCTGCGGATCGCGCGGGGCGTATTCGCCCGTGCCGGGGCCGAGCAGGTCCTGGCCGAAAAGGTTCGCGTCGCCCGGGATCGGGGCGTTCATTTGCGGCAGCGGCTCCTCGCCGGGCTCAAGGGCCGGTTCCTGCAGAACGGTGGTCTCGGCCGGAGTGATCAGCTCCGCACTGGGCGCGGCATTGGTCGTCGACTCCTGCGCGCGGGCCGGAAGAGCCAAGAGCACGGCCAGGGCGGACAAAAGTGGAAGCCTCAGTTTCACGAGAGAAAACGCTAACGCGCCGCCCCTTGAAATGGAACTGCTTTCGGGCTCAAGTGAGCGCGTGACTCCGTCCGCCGTAACCTCCGCGCCCGCCGATGCCCTCGGTGCGTTGCTGGCTGGAGAAATGGACGGGGTCATCTTCGATGGGGCGGGATTCAGCCCCCGGCCTTTCGCGGGGAGAGAGCCGGCGGAAATCATCGAGGGTGGCCCGGACGATTGGGCCTTGCTGGACGAGGCGGTGGAGCGCAACCAAGGACGGCCCGGCGGGTGGGCTGGATGGTTTGGTTACGCCGGAGACTTCCGCTTCGCCCGGTTCACGCGGTGGTGGCCGGTGCCGGGCGACTTTCCCTCCGGCGTGGCCCCCTGTCCACGTCCGGATTTTATTCCGGGGCTGAGCCGGAGCGCATGGATGGCGCGGGTCGACCGCGCCAAGGAATACATCGCAGCCGGGGATATCTACCAGGTGAACCTCACGCACACCCTCACGGCCGAATGGCCTGGCGAGGCGGGCGGATTCTATCCGCGATTGCGCGCGGCCAGCCCGGCGCCGTTCTCCTGCTTTCTGCGCTTGGGCGACACGGTGGTGCTGAGCAGTTCGCCCGAATGTTTTCTCCGCATCGACGGACACCGCATCCTCACGCAGCCCATCAAAGGCACGCGTCCGCGCGGCGCAACGGGGGCGGCCGACGCCGCCGCGGCGCAGGAGCTGAGCGCGTCGCCGAAGGAACGGGCGGAGTTGGTCATGATCACCGACCTGGAGCGAAACGACCTTGGCCAAGTCTGCGACTACGGGAGCGTGCGGGTCACGGGGCTGTGCGAACTGGAGACCTTTGCCCAGGTGCACCATCTTGTTTCCACCATCGAGGGCACCCTGCGCCCGGGCGTTTCCGTCGTGGAGGCCGTGCGGGCCTGCTACCCCGGCGGCTCCATCACCGGTGCACCGAAGAAGCGGGCGAGGGAAATCATCCGCGAACTTGAACCCGATCCACGCGGCCTCTACACGGGGGCGCTGGGATTCTTCTCCGGCGACGGCACGGCGATCCTCAACATCGCGATCCGCACGCTGGTGGTGCAGGACGGCCGCGCCAACTTCGGGATCGGTGCCGGGATCGTGGCGGACTCGGATCCAGCCGGCGAATACGAGGAAACCCGGCAAAAAGCGGCCGGCCTCTTCGCTGCGCTGGCCCTCTGACCCGGGTGCGCCGGGGTTGCCCGGGCGGTGCATCGGGTGTAGTTAAAACTTCCGTGAATTACGAGCCCTCGACAGTTTCCCGCCGTGGCTTCGTGCGGACCCTCGTGTGGGGTGCCTGCGCGTGGCCGGCTCTGCGGACCGTGTCCGCATGGGCTGAGGAGATCGCCGGGCAGGCCGCCGCGACACCGGTCCCCGCCCCGGTCGTGCCGCCCTCGATGCCTCCGGTCTTTGTTTCCGCCGCGATTTCCGCGCCCGAGCTTTCGATCACCTTCGATGATGGTCCGCATGGCACGCTGACCCCGCGGTTGCTCGACCTGCTGCGCGAGCGCCGGGTCAAGGCCACGTTTTACGTCATCGGCCAAAACGTCGAGGCCCATCCGGACATCGCGCGACGCATTGTCGAGGAAGGCCACGAGATCGCCAACCACACTTGGACGCATCCGGTGCTCTCCAAGCTTTCGTCGGCCCGCGTGGCCGAGGAACTGCGCAAGACGCACGAGTTGGTCCTGAGCGTCACCGGCGCAACCATGACCAACCTTCGTCCGCCCTATGGCGCGGTGAACGACAACGTGCGCCGCATCGCCTTCGAGCAACACGGCTACGAGACAATCCTCTGGTCGGTTGATCCGCTTGATTGGAAATACCGCAACGCCGCGCGGGTCAACCGGCAGTTGGTCAAGGGAGCCGCGCCCGGGGCGGTGCTGCTGTGCCACGACATCCACGCGACCACCGTGGCCGCCATCCCGTCGACCCTCGACCAGATCCTGGCCAAGGGATTTTCCTTTCTCACCATCGACCAGTTGCTGGCCAAAGATAAATCGGGGCGACAGGATTCGAACCTGCGACCTCCTGGTCCCAAACCAGGCGCTCTACCAAGCTAAGCTACGCCCCGTGACTACTCCGCCACCGTAGCGTGGTTTGGGGGATTGTCAGGCGGAAAGCGGCCGGTAAATTGATTCTCCCTCGCTGCGGGCGATGATGGCGGCGCCGCAGGTGTCGCCGAAGACGTTCACGGCGGTGCGCATCATGTCGAGGATGCGGTCGGTGGCCATGACGATGGCGATGGCTTCGAGGGGGAGCCCTACGGCCTGCAGGATAATGACGATGGCGACGAGGCTGGCGGCGGGGATGCCGGCCACGCCAACCGAGGTGAGAAGAGCGAGGACGACAATGAGCGCCTGCTGGCCGACATCGAGGCTCACGCCGTAGATTTGCGCGATGAAGAGGACGACGGCGCATTCGTAAAGCGCGGTGCCGTCCATGTTGACCGTCGCGCCGAGCGGCACGACAAATCCGGCGATGCGGGGCGAGACCTTGGCGTTCTTTTCCAAGCATTCCATCGTAACGGGCAGGGTGGCGTTGGACGATGCGGTGGAGAAGGCGGTGAGCAGCGACGGCAGCATCGCGCGGTAGTGCTGCCACGGGCTGAACCCCCCGGCCACCCGCATGATGAGGGCGAGGTTGACGAAAAGGTGGAAGAGAAGCCCGCCGGCCGTGCAGGCGAAGAAGAGCAGGAGGGGCTTGAAAGCCGCGGCCCCGCTCGTCTGCACCGTCTCGGCGATGAGCGCGAAAATGCCGAACGGGGCCACGCGCATGATGGCATGCGTGATGGCCATCATGACATCGTTCGCCGTCTCCCAAAACGCGTTGAAGGGTTCGCGGGTTCCGTCGGGCAGGCGTCCGCTGAAAAACCCGAAGAGCAGGCTGAAGAAAATGACGGCGAGCATCTCGCGGTTGTTCGACGCCGCCTCGAAAATGTTGACCGGCACGGTTCGCATGAGGACGTCAGCCAGGCCGCCGGTCGAATGGCCGCTGAGGCCTTTCCCCACCTCGTCAACGCTGCCCGGGACGGACGCGAGGAGCTTGGCCGAGACCTCGGGGGTGACGCGTCCGGGTTGGACCACGTTGAAAATGACGACGGCCACAATCGAGGCGAGCAGGGTCGTGGAGGCGAAGTAGACAAGCGTCTTCAAGCCGAGTCGCCCGAAGGCCTGGTCGCGGCCGAGCCGGGCCACGCTGGTGATGATCGAGGTGGCGACAAGCGGCACGACGATCATTTGCAGGAGGCGGAGAAAAAGGTCGCCGGTGAAAGAAAAGACGGCGCCAGCGGTCAGGGTGCCCAATCCGGCGGTGGCGGGAACGAGAGCGCCGACGATGGCCCCGGCGACGAGCGCAAGCAGGATGCGCGCGGGGTCGGACCACTGGGATCGCGTGCTGCTCACAGGCGGTAGCGTTTGACCAGTTGCCTGAGCATGAGTTTGACGTGCTCGTATTTGGCCCGCGGCTTGAGGATGGTGAAACTGCGCCACGGATCACCCCATTCGAGGATCTCGATGTTGACGCGCCGCACGCCCCAACGGTTCATGGCCGCGCGGGTCGGTTTGTAGAGGTCGATCGTGTTGGTCCCGGCGAGCATCCAGCCGTAATCGTCCACCTGATAGATTTCGCCGGTTTCGACCACGCGGAATTTTGTCCCGACCGGCCAGCGCGACCAGTCGGCGGCGGCGCTGTTGACCGACCCGCGGTCGAGCACGGTGCCGTCGGCGGCCCGGTTGCCGTGCTTGATGTGGTCAGCCTCGGTGTGGGTGTAGGCCGTGGTCCTCACGGTCTGGATCGGTGTGCGCTTGAGGGGCTTTTCGTAGGGTGGAAGTTTGCGGCCGGAGGAGGCGCAGCCGGTGAGAAAGACGAGGGTGAGCAGCAGGGCGAATCGCGAGGCGCGGAGCATGGGGGTTGATGCCACTTTCCCGCGGCGCGGGCGAGAAAATTGCCGCTCCCTTGCACGCGATGGGGGGAGACGCTAGCTTGCTGGTTGTTCTATGGAGTTGTTTTGCCTCGGTCTGAGTCACCACACGGCGGCGGTTTCGCTGCGCGAGCGTTTCGCCGTGGGCGAGCCCGAGCTGGGGCGTTTGCTCGGCGTGCTGCGGCGGGAGGCTGGCCTGCGCGAGGCGGCGCTGCTGTCGACCTGCAACCGAGTGGAGGTCTACGGCGTGGCGGAAAGTTTTTTCAACGGGGCCAATGCGTGTGCCGAGGTGCTGACCCGGCACGCCGGGGTGGAGGCAAGTCTCGGACGGCTTTCGGGCGGCGAGGCGGTGCGGCATCTTTTTCGCGTGGCCTCCGGACTCGACTCGATGGTGGTCGGCGAGACGGAAATTCTTGGACAGGTCAAGGCCGCCTATGCGGCGTCGGTGGCCGGCGGGCATGCCGGGCCGGTGCTGCATCGCATTTTCCAGCAGGCGTTGCGGGCCGCCAAGCAGGTGCATTCCTCAACCGGTTTGTCCCGCGGCGCGGTCTCGGTCGGTTCGGCCGCGGTGGCGCTGGCCGGGCAGGCACTGGGCGACCTCGGGGCCTGCCGGGCCTTGGTCCTGGGCTCGGGTGAGGCGGGGACTTTGGTCGCGCGCAATTTGCGCTCCCGCGGGATCGGCGGGCTCTTTGTTTCCAATCGTGATCCGGGGCGGGCCTCGGTCCTGGCGGAGGAATGCGGCGGGGTGGCGGTGCCGTTTGCGGATTGGAAAATGTTGCTGGAGACGGTGGAAATCGTGGTGGCTTCGGCGTCCGCGCCCGACCGTTTGCTCCGGTCGGCCGAGCTGGCGCCGATCATGGTCGGTCGCGCGGCGCGTCCGCTTTTCATGCTCGATCTGGCCGTGCCGCGGGATTTCGAACCCGGCATCGCGCGCATCCCCGGGGTGTGTTTGCACGATGTGGATGCCCTCGAGGCGCTGGCCCGCGAGGGTCGGGCGCAGCGCGCGCGGGAGACGGCCCGCGCCGAGGACCTGGTCGCGGCCTGTGCGAACGGACTGTCCGCCGGTGCGGTCGGCCCGGCGGCGCTGGCCGTGGCGGCCTAGGTGTTATGACCGGCCCCTTGGTGCTGGCCACCCGCGGGAGCGCCCTGGCGCTGGTGCAAACGGAGACGGCCTCGGCCCTGCTCAAGGCGGCGTGGCCGGGTTTGGTCGTGGAGCGGAAGGTGGTGCGCACGACGGGAGACGAACGCGCGGAGGAAAATCTGGCCACGATGGGCGGGTCAGGCGTTTTCACTATGGAGCTCGAACGGGAATTGATGAGCGGCGGCGCGCACGCCGCGGTGCACAGCCTCAAAGACCTGCCCGTGATGCTGCCGCCGGGGCTCGTTCTGGGCGCGGTCTTGCCGCGGGGCAATCCGGCCGATGTGCTGGTCAGCGCTCATCCATGCGGCGTGGATGCGCTTCCCGCGGGTTCGCGGGTGGGAACGGGAAGTCCGCGCCGCGCGGCCATGTTTTTGACCTTGCGCAGCGACGTCCGGGTCGAGCCCGTGCGCGGGAATGTTCCCACGCGTCTGGCCAAGGTGGTTCGCGGGGAATTTGACGCGGTGATTCTCGCGGCGGCCGGGCTGGAGCGTCTCGGCCTGACGTCGCACGGCAGTTTCACCATCGAGGGTGGAACTTTGCACGCTGCGCCGCTGCCGAGTTTTCTCCCGGCTCCGGGGCAGGGGGCGATTGCTTTGGAAATCCGGGAAGACGATGCGCAGACTCGCGAGATGGTCGGGGTCATCCATGAAGACGCCACCGCCGCGGCGGTGCAAGCTGAGCGCGCGGTTCTCGCCGCGCTGGGCGGCGGATGTCATCTCGCCCTGGGCGCGCTGGCCGTGGTGGGGAACGGACAACTGCGCCTCGAGGCCGAATACTTTCCCGGCGCGGACGCGGCGGCGCGGCGGGCCAGCGTGACCGGACTTTGGACCGACGCGGAAAAGCTCGGGCGCGAACTCGGAGGATTACTTCATGGCTAAGAAAACAGGAAAATGCTGGTTGGTTGGCGCGGGGCCAGGGGATCCGGGACTCCTGACCTTGCGAGGTCGCGAGGCGTTGGCGCAGGCCGAGGTGGTGGTGTTCGACAATCTGGTCAACCGCGAGTTGCTCGGCCTGGCCCCGGACACGGCGGAACTCATTTATGCCGGCAAGAAACCGGGGGCGCACGAGATGCCGCAGGAGGAGATCAGCAAATTGCTCGTCACGCACACCGCGGCCGGCCGACGCGTCGTGCGGCTCAAGGGCGGGGATCCGTTGGTTTTTGCCCGTGGGGCGGAGGAGGCGGAGGCTTTGGCCGCCGCACGCGTGCCCTACGAAATCGTGCCGGGGGTTTCATCCGCGCTGGCTGGCCCAGCCTACGCCGGCATCGCGGTGACGCGGCGGGGGATCAACAAGGCTCTGCTCATTTTTAGCGGTCACGAGGATCCATCCATCGAGGAGGGCCGATCCTACTATGCAGGCCTTGCGGCCGTGGCGGGCACCAAGGTCATGCTTATGGGAGTCGAGCGGTTGCGGGGGATCGCCGCCGGCCTCCAAGCGGGCGGGGCCTCGCCGGAATTGCCCGTGGCTGTGATCCGCCGCGCCACCATGGGTGATCAAGTGGTTTTGCGGGGAACGCTCGCGGGCCTCGCCGACCAAGTGGAGGCGGCGGGTTTGCGGGCCCCCGCGGTGGTGGTGTTTGGCGAAGTGGCCGCGGCGGGCTCAGCGCTGGATTGGCGGCGATCCGTGCCGCTGGCCGGGCGCCGGATCGTCGTGACGCGCAGCCGGATGCAGGCGTCCGGATTGAGTGCCCGGTTGCGTGATCTTGGGGCGGATGTCTATGAGTTGCCGCTCATCCGGCGGGAGCCGCCACGTGACATGCGGGAGTTTGCCGAGTTGGTGCAGGACGCCCATAGCTATGAGTGGCTTGTTTTCACCAGCGCCAACGGGGTGGACGCGTTTTTCGAAATCTTCGACAAACTTTACGACGACGCGCGCGAGATCGGCGGGGTGAAATTCGCCGCCGTCGGCTCAGCCACCGCGGAGCGGCTCAAGCGGAACCGTTTTCATGTGGACCTCGTGGCCGATGACTTCACGGCGGAATCGCTGGTGGAGAAGTTTCGCCAGGAAACCGATGTCGAGAACGTGAAGATCCTCGTGGTGCGGCCGGAAGAAACCGCCGGAGCCCTCGCGGCGGAACTCACCAAGATGGACGCCATCGTGGACGAGGCCATCGCCTACCGCACGGTGCCGGAAACGGCCGACCGCACTTCGGCCCGGAAGCGGCTGGCGGACGAGGGCGCGGACCTCGTGGTTTTCACCAGTTCGTCCACCGTGCGGAGCTTTGTTGCCCAAGAAATCTTGCCGAAAGAGCAACTTCGAGCCGCAAGCATCGGGCCGGTCACGTCCAAAACTCTCGGCGAACACGGCATCAAGCCCGTGATCGAGGCCACTCGGCATGACCTCGACGGCCTGGTCGAGGCGATTGTCCGGCATTTCGCGTCCTGAGCCGACCCGCTTTCTTTGCTGGCGCGCGGGGGCTTTCTGTGCAACTATTAGATTTCCTACTTGCTATCTATTGAGATTGAGACACAATCGCAACAACTTCGCTAATCAAACTGTCCGAGTCTCGTTCCTATCCGTCAATCCGTGCTAGCCTAAGACCCCACCAATCGAAAAAATCATGAGACTCCGCGCGATCCTTAAGTGTCTATGCATGGCTGTTGGAGGAATTTTCCTTCTGACCCTCCAAGCGCAGGCCGTGGTCAATCCTTTCACGGAGGACTTCGCCACCAATGACGCCAACTGGCGCAACGGCACCAATGGGATTCCCTTATGGTTCGCCACGGGCGGAGTGACCAATGGAAGCTACATCACCGCCTCGGGCACGATCGACACCAACGGCTTTGGCCCCATTGTCTTTCGTGGCAACAATGCGAACGATGCGAGCGGCGATGCCTTTGTAGGCGACTGGCTGGCTGGCGGGGTCACGCTGTTCACGGCCTACGTCCGTCACGATGCGGCCACCAACCTCTTTTTCTACGTCCGCCTCGACCGCGGGGCCGGGAATGCGGCCAGCAGCAACCCGCAGGAAGTCGCTCCCAACCAATGGACGCAGCTGGTCATCCCGATCACCAACTCGCTCGGCACCAATGGCCAAGTCTTCCAATCCTACGGCGCGGCCGGAACCAACTTCGGCGTTATTTTCAGCAATATTCAGAACGTCCAAATCGCGCTCGCCGCCAACCAAGATCCGAGCACGGTCGGCCAGACCTACACCATTGGTTTGGACCAAGTTGCGGTCGTGCCCGAGCCCGGGGTGTCCGCCTTGCTCCTGGGCTCCGCGCTGACTCTCGCCGGGTATCGCTTCTTCCGCTGTCGCCCGAATTAGCCAATGTCCTGCCCTGTTCCAGTCAAACCCCCGTGCCCCCAGCCCCAGCGCCGCTGGGTCGGCGTGCTTCTGGCCTTTCTGCTGGTCCTGCTGCCGGTATCTTCCGCCCGGACCTTTTTCCTTAATTTTCAATTTCCCGGCGTCTCCTCGTTCGACGGATGGGTCGACCTAAACTCGGACAGTTTCCCCGGCTACGGCAGCTATCCAGGAACGAGCGCGTGGCCGGGAACCATCGGTTCGAACCAAGCCAGCTCTGGGGATGCTGTCCTCGCCCGGGTTGCGGGAGGAACAACACCGGGCGGTCCCTTTCTCGCTTTCGCCTCGATCTACTTCGCCAGCTTCCAGCAGGTGCCCAACGCCCTCGGGGGAACCCTCCGCGTTGCCGACCCCACGCCCGTAGCCGGAGCGAAGACCATCCTTTTTCAAATCCAGATCGGCGAGGCCATCGGCTATGATTTTGTCAGCCCATCCGGCCGCCCTGTGCTCAAAGTCAACGGCTCGCCGACCGGGCTCACCCCCTGGCACACAACCTTGGTGGATCGCTACCAAAGCGGCACGTATTTCAGCCCGGCAACTGGTCTGGACGAACCCGTGTATGTGAACACTTGGGGCTTCCAGTGGAACGTGAACGGTCTCGGCCCCATCACCTCACTCCAGATCGATTTCAGCGCGGCGACCCACGCGCAGGTCTATCAGATGCGGCTCGACCAGTCCGACACGATGGCCACGCGCAATCTCTTTCTACCCGAACTCCGCGTCTCCGCTGTGGGTTCGCCAAGCTTCGACGGCAGTCAGACCAGCGTGACGCACACCTTCGCCTCCACGCCAAACACCTCGATCAAGATCGAATACTCCCCGGCTCCTGTCGGCGGAGCTTGGACCCTCACCGGGCCTTACGCCACCGGCACCAACGGGATTTTCCAAGCCACCTTCACGCAGCCCGGCAACAACGTCACCTCGTGGTCCAAGGGCATGATTTTCCGCGCGGCCTACCTTCCTTTCTGATGAAAAAAAACCAACATCATCCATCCGCCTTCACCCTGATCGAGTTGCTCGTGGTCATCGCCATTATCGCCGTGCTCGGTGTGGTCAGCAGCGCCGCTTATCAATCTGCCATGGGCAAAGCAGGCTGTGCGGCGGAGATGACCGCAGCCAAGTCTCTCGTTGCCGCCTACCAGACCGCTGCGGCGGACCTCGGCGGAAGATACCTGCCCTCGGTTGACAACACCGCCAGTCCCGTCCTGAACGCGCAGGGCAAGGCCATCGCCATCGCTCAGGCGAGGGCGCGCTATCCGTTCCGCCTCGCGCCCTACTTCGGCTACGACATCGAGAACACCCTGCTGGTCGGCCGGAACAAGACACAGATTCTTCATGAGATGGGCCCCCTCGCGCCGGGTGCTCCGATGTATGATTACGCGGTCAGCGCTTTTCCCGCCCTCGGGATCAATCGCGCCTTCGTCGGCGGAACCGCCGGCAAGGCGGATCCGAACAACGAGATCACCCGCACAAGCGGCCAGGCGGATCACCGGATCATTCTCTTCGCCTCGGGTGGCACCTCCAGTGTGGACGGCTACGAATACGTTCGCGCGCCCGGCGCACCGGGCGGCATGTGGAGCGGTGAGTCTTGGAAGGACGGGGCCGATCCGGGCGATTACGGCTATGTGCATCCGCGGCACAGCGGTCGCGCCGTCGTGGCCTTCCTCGACGGCTCGGTCCAAATGATGACCGTCGACGAATTGCGCGACATGCGTCTGTGGAGTCGTCAGGCGGCCGCCCGTAACGATCCGAATTACAAAGCGCAGCCCTAATTCCATCAATTATGAACACCACCACTGCAGCACCCACCGGCATCATGGGCCGGCTCAAATCCGAAACCGCCGAACAACACGCCGTGGCGGAGGCCAAGCCGCTTGAGGCCGCACTCATCGCCGGGTCCATCGACCACGCCCAATACAAATCCTACCTCGCCCAGCGCTGGTTCATTCACCGCGCCCTCGAGGCCACGACCGATGAAGCCATGGCCCGCGACGGCCGCCTGAACTCGCTCGGCCTGCCCGGCCTCTATCAGACTGCCAACCTCGAATCCGACCTCGCCCACCTCGGCGTGGACACGGCTTCGATCAAGCCGATGAAGGGCTCGGAGAATCTGCGCGCCCTCATCAACAACGCCGGTTCCCCGGCCGTGCTCATGGGCATCTACTACGTTTTTGAGGGCAGCAAAAACGGTTCGCGTTACATCGCCCGCGCCCTCGGCAAGGCTTGGGGCAAGAGCGACCTGGAGGGGATGAAGTATCTCGATCCGCACGGCGAGGCCCAGCGCGGATTGTGGATGAAATTCCGCGAGAACATGAACGCCATCGATTGGACCGACGAGGAACAGGATCAGATGGTCAAGGCCGCGCAGGAAACCTTCGACGCCATCTCCGCGCTCGACGACGAGATCCACGCGGCCTGACCTGGCCGCCGATTCCCGGTCGAACCTCATGCGCGTGTTTCCCGTCCTGCTGGCGTTCGCCGTGTCGCTCGGCGGCCTGCGGGCCGAGCCCCAGCGCATCGTCACGGCCGGGGCCGCCGTGACCGAGATTGTCTGTGCCCTCGGCGCGGGTGACCGCATCGTCGCGGTGGACACCTCGAGCCGGGGCCTCGAGCAAACGCGAGACAAGCCCGACATCGGCTATGTGCGGACGCTCGGGGCCGAGGGCGTGCTCTCGCAAAAGCCCGATTTGGTCCTCGTCTCCGAGGAGGCCGGCCCGCCGCCTGTGCTGGAGCAGATTCGCGCCACCGGCACGCCGCTCGTCGTCATCAATGGAGAAAAATCGCTCGAGGGCGTAGCCGCGAAAATTCAGGCCGTCGCCGCAGCGGTGGGGCGGGGGGCGGAAGGAGAAAAGCTCACAACTCAAACCAACGCGGATCTGGCCGCTTTGCGTGAGGCGGTCGCCCGCCACCCGGGAAAACCGTCTGTGGTTTTCCTCCACGCCCGCGGCGGCAACAACTTGATGGCCGCGGGGACCAACACGGCCGCCCATGCCATGATCGAGGCTTGCGGCGGGCGCAATGCGTGTGCGGATTTTGAGGGTTACAAGCCGCTTTCGGCCGAGGCGTTTGTGTCCATGGAGCCCGATTACGTGATCGTCTCCGAAAGCATCGTGGCCCCGGATGCCGAGTTGATCGGGTCCGTGCCGGGCCTGGCGGCCACGCCTGCTGGTCGCGCTGGTCGGGTTATTCGCGTGGACGATGCGGCCTTTCTCGGTTTCGGTCCGCGCAGTCCGGCTGCAGCCCTGCAGGTGGTCGCGCACTTTTCCAGCCCGTGAATGCTCCCGAGCTGTCGTCGCCGGCGGAGCGGGCACGGCACGATTTGCAGCGTCGGCAGCGCCGTGTGCGCGCTCGGTTGATTCTCCTCGCGGTGTTTCTGCCCGTCGCCATGCTTGCTGCGGTCGCCACGGGCGCGGTGGATTTCAATGCCTCGAATTTCTGGTCGGCCCTGCTCGCCGGGCCCGGTGCGGTCGCGTCCGATCCGTCATCGCCCAACTTGGCGTCCATCCTCTGGGGCATCCGCATGCCGCGGGTGGTTCTCGCGGCGTTGGTCGGCGGGGCGCTCGCCCTCGCCGGGGCCGCGGTGCAGGGCCTCTTCCGCAATCCGCTGGCCGATCCGGGGCTCATCGGAGTCAGCGCGGGCGCGGCCGTCGGTGCTGTCTTGTGCTTTCTCTTCGGCTGGCAGGGATTGTGTGGCGGATGGCTGCTGCCCCTCATGGCTTTTGTCGGGAGCCTGGGAGCGGTCCTGCTCCTGCGTGCCTTCAACACCGGCTTTGAGGCGGGTGGCACGGCCAAGTTGATCCTCGCCGGGGTCGCTCTCAATGCCCTCCTTGGCAGCGTGCTCGGGTTCGCCCTTTATTCGGCGAGCGACAGTGCCCTGCGCTCCATGACCTTTTGGACGTTGGGCGGATGCGGCGGCGCCTCGTGGCTGCAAAATGGCGTGCTCGTGGTCTTCTTTCTTGTCGCGGCCGTGGTTCTCGGTCGCCAGGCGCGCGCGCTCGATGCTTTGCAACTGGGCGAAGCTCAGGCGGCGCATCTTGGTGTTTCGATTGATCGCGTGCGGGGCGAAATCATTGTGGCCAGTGCGCTGCTCGTGGGCGCGGCCACGGCGTTTGCCGGGGTGATCGGTTTCATCGGGCTGGTGGCCCCGCACATGGCGCGGCTTCTGCTCGGCGGCTTGCATCGCTGGATTCTGCCCGGCGCGGTTCTTCTCGGGGCGACGCTTCTCGTGCTCGCTGATCTTGGGGCGCGCACGCTGGTCGCTCCGGCCGAGCTGGCCGTGGGCATCCTCACGGCGGCGGCCGGCGCGCCGTTCTTCCTCTGGCTGCTCCGTCGGCCTTCATCATGGTCGGCCACGCGATGAACCCCACTCCGATGACTTTGCTCGAGGCGGATAAACTCACGTTGGGGCGAGACGGCCGCCGCATTCTCGACGGGGTTTCGCTCGGGGTCACGGCCGGGCGTGTGCTCGCCGTGATCGGACCAAATGGCGCGGGCAAGTCATCCCTGCTCGCTCTGCTCTCCGGTTGGTGGTCGCCCGATACCGGGCAGGTGCGGCTCGACGGTCGGCCGCTGGCCGATTTCGATTCCGTCGCCCGCGCCCGGCGCTGCGCCGTCATGCGGCAGGAAAACGTCCGGCCCTCCGGCCTGACCGTGCTTGAAGCCGTCGAGTTGGGTGCGCTTTCGCGCGCCGCCGGGACGGACGAGGCGCGGGACATCGCCTGGGAAATGCTGCGCCGCCTGGATCTCGAGGCGTTGGCCGCGCGGGACTGTTTGCGACTTTCCGGCGGCGAGTGGCAGCGGGTGGTTTTTGCCCGGGCGATCGCGCAGATTTGGAACCACCGCGCGCCCGGCGTGGTGCTCCTTGATGAACCGGTCTCCAGCCTCGATCCCGCGCATCAGCACAGCCTGCTGGCCGAAGCGCGGCGCCTCGCGCGGGATGGCCACGCCGTCCTCGCGGTGCTGCACGATCTGAATCTTACGGCGCAGTATGCCGATGAAGTGGCGCTGATGCGCGAGGGTCGTTTGCGCGCTTGCGGACCGGTTGAAGAGTTGATGCAGCCGCACATTCTCTCGGAGATTTACGGTTGTCCGGTTGCTGCGCTGGAAGATCCAGCGCGCGGCTTGCGTTCGTTGGTCAGTCTGCCGGCGGACCCCTCCTGAGATCTACTCGCCGAGGTAAAGTCCGAGGGCGCGCGCGTGGCGCAGGATCTGGCTCTCCGGACCGACCTGCCGGCGGCGGTTGACGGCGTCGGCCAGGGCGACATCGGTGACCGCGCCAAAGCGATAGCTGACCATGCGGCCGAACATTCCGTCGGCGATCAGTTCCACCGCGCGAACGCCGAACTGCTGGCCAAGCACGCAGTCGAAGGCCGTGGGCGGGCCCCCGCGCTGGAGGTGGCCGAGCACGCAGCACCGGGTTTCGCGGTCCGTGCGGGCCGCCACCAGCGACTCCACATAATTACCCACCCCGCCCAGTCGGCTGTCCCCCGTCGAAGTCTGCCGTCGAATCTGGCGTCCAGTTTTGGCCCGCGCGCCTTCCGCCACCACGGCGATGAGGGAGCGTTGGCCACGTCGTTCGGTGTCCTTGATGAATTTGGCCAGGCGGTCCGTGTCGAAAGGAATCTCCGGCAGCAGCGCGATCTCGGCCCCGCCCGCCACGGCGCCATGGAGAGCCAGCCATCCGGTGTGACGGCCCATGACCTCGACAATCATGAACCGACGATGACTTTCCGCTGTTGTGCGCAACTCACCGATGGATCGCGCAATGCGGTCCACCGCCGTGTCGAATCCAAAAGTCACGTCGGTGGATTCCAAGTCATTGTCGATCGTCTTGGGCACGCCGAGGACGCGCAGCCCGGCCCGCGACAGTTGCAAGGCGGTGCGCAGGGAGCCATCGCCACCGAGGACAACAAGGGAGCCCACACGGTTGTGTTCGAGGGTCTGGCGGGCAGTGCGGATGAGCGAGTCGGAGAGCAGGTATTCCCCGTCGGGGCCGCGCCGGCCTTGGAATCGTCCCTTGTTGGTCGTGCCGAGAATGGTGCCCCCGGTGGCTTCGATGCCATGGGTGTTGGCCGGGGTCAGAGGCCGCGCGGAAGCCGGATCGAGGAGACCCTCATAACCGTCGGCGAATCCGACCACCTCCATGTTGCGCTGGGCGGCCGCGCAGACAATACCACGGATGACGGCGTTGAGACCGGCGCAATCCCCGCCCGCGGTGAGAATGCCGAGTCGGGAGGAGGGCATGGCCGGCGAGCTTTAGATGGATGACCGGCGCGTGACCAGGCGTCCTTCGGCCGACCACTGGCCGTGCCGGGCCCAGCCCTGACGGATCAATTGCAGGCCTTCGCCGAAGCGGTCGGGCGAGCGGAGCAGGACCGCGATGATGCGGCGGGGAATGGCCAGCTTCTGGCCGTTGACCTCCACGGTCGCGGGGGACAATCCCGACGAGAGCACGAGGCAATCGCCGGCCCGCGAGGTGCGGCCGGTTTTCACCCCGTCGATCTCCTCCTGCCCGAGCAGTTCGTTCGTGTTGCGCAGGACGAAGCCGCGATTCAGGCCGTCCGCCCCGCGGATGGAAATCTCCCGGGTCGTCTGCGAGACATAGAAGTTGAAGCCCGGGTGCTTGTAGGCGTAGCGGGTCAGGCGCGCGACGTCGGCGGCGGTGGAATGTGGCGGCGTATCGAGGTCGTCCAGACCGTGCGGATTGAGGAAGAGCGTCTTCTTCATCTCGAGGGTGCGGGCCAGCGCGTTCATCGTGGCGGTGAAATTGTCGACCGGCCCAAGGTTTTGTGGATTGGGCAGACGCGCACCGACATTGTAAGCGAGCGTGTAGGCCGCGTGATTGTCCGAGACCATCATGGCGGCATAAAGCAGGTCGCGCAGCGAAACCTGATCCCCTGCTTGCAGCCCGCAGGGGTTGACCCCGCCGATGCTGGCTGCGCCGGCGGGCACAGAAACCTCGGCGGCGAGCGAGCTCTTGGTCGAATCGGCCCAGTCCATCACGACCATGGCAGTGGCAATCTTGGTCAGGCTGGCGATCTGCAGTTTCTCGTTCGGGTTCTGCGAGGCCAAAATGTGGCCGGTCTCGTCATCGATCACAATGTAGCTCTGGGCCGCGTGGGCAGCCGGCGCGGCACCGATGAACAAGAGGGCGGAGAGAAGCAGGAGTAGTGGGCGCATGGTGAAATAGGAATTTGCAGCGTAGCGGTGGCGGCCCGGAAATCAAATGTCTTCCCGCTCTCGCGGTCATTGTCCAATCCCCGCCGCACTGCTTTAATGGCGGGCTGTGAGCAAGACGAACTTCGATCCCATCGAGGAAGTGCTAAAGGCCATCCGGGCCGGACGCATGGTCATTGTGACGGACGACACCGACCGGGAGAATGAAGGCGACCTGTTGATGGCCGCAGCCAAAGTTACACCCGAGGCGGTGAACTTCATGGCCAAACACGGCCGGGGCTTGATCTGTGTGCCGGTGACGGAATCCCGCGCGCAGCAACTCGGCTTGCAGCGGATGGTCGCCCACAACCGCGAGGTTCACCGCACGGACTTTACCGTCTCGGTCGACGCGTCGCATGGCATCACCACGGGGATCAGCGCCCGCGACCGCGCCCGCACGATCAAGGCGCTGGCCGGAAGCCAGACCAAGCCGGACGACCTGACGCAGCCCGGGCATGTTTTTCCGCTGCAGGCCCGCGAGGGCGGCGTCTTGCAGCGCGCCGGACACACCGAGGCCGCGGTGGATTTGGCCCGGCTCGCCGGCCTCGATCCCAGCGGGGTCATTTGCGAGATTCTCAAAGAGGATGGGTCGATGGCGCGTCTGCCCGACTTGTTGAAATTTCGCCGCAAGCACCGGCTGAAGATGTGCTGCATCCGCGATTTAATCGCCTACCGTCGTCGGCGCGAAAAGTTGGTCGAGCGCGAACAATGCGTGCGCATGCCGACGGATTACGGCGATTTCGATCTTTATCTTTACCGTTCGCTAACCGACGGCGCGCACCATCTGGCCCTGGTGCGCGGGAAGATCGACCCGAGGCAGTCAGTGCTGGTTCGGGTCCATAGCGAATGCCTGACCGGCGATGTGTTCGGTTCGCGGCGCTGCGACTGTGGGTCGCAATTGCAGCAGGCGCTGCGGCAGATTGATGCGCATGGCTCGGGCGTCCTCGTTTACATGCGGCAGGAGGGCCGTGGAATCGGGCTGCCGGCCAAGATCCACGCCTACAAGCTGCAGGAGGAGGGGCTCGACACGGTCGAGGCCAACCAGAAGTTGGGCTTTGCCATGGACCTGCGCGAATATGGTCTGGGCGCGCAGATTCTCTCCGACCTCGGCGTGCGCAAGATCCGCCTGCTGACCAACAACCCGCGCAAAATGGTCGGCCTGGCCGGCCACGGACTGGAAATCACCGGGCGGGAGCCGATCAAGGTCACGCCCCACGCGCAGAACGCGCGCTACCTCCAGACGAAGAAACGCAAGATGGGGCATCTTCTGTAATTGCGGGTCCCTCCGCCTTGCTGCCAAATACCGCCATGTCCACGAAGCTGCCCGCCCGCCCGGCCAAACTCCACGCCCCCACGGCCCCGCGGTTCGCCATCGTGGCCAGCGAATACAATCCGGAATTCGTGCAATCACTGGTCAACCACGCGTGCAAGGAAATTTACCAGATCGATGAGGACAGCCTGATTGAACTGTTCAACGCGCCCGGCTCGTTCGAAATTCCGCTGGTGGCCGAGATGGTTGCGGTGCAAAAGCGCCATGATGTCATCATCACGCTCGGTTTGGTCCTGCCGGGCCGCACCAAGCACGCTGAGTTTATCATGCAAAGCGTGAGTCAGGCGCTCCAGCAGGTGGCCCTCAGGCACCTGATTCCGGTTATCCATGAGGTGCTGCTCGTGGCGGACGAGGGGGAGGCGCGCGAACGCTGCCTCGAACGCAAACTCAATCGCGGCGTGGAAGCCGCCCGCGCTGCCTTCACCATGCTGCGGGTCCGCGAGGATCTCCGGAAAAAAGTGTCCGCCCGCTGATCACCCGCATGTCTTCCACCAAGGAAAACCGCCGCCAGGCTCGCATCCAGGCTGCGCAGCAACTTTACGGTTGCGAGATGCGCGGAGTGCTGGCGCTCGTTCCCGCCGAAGGTGCGGCGGCGGAGACGCCCCCGGATGGCGAGTTGCTGCCCTTTGCCGTCGATCTGCTGGCCGCGGCGCGGTCCCATCTGGAGGAGATTGACCGCCTCCTGACCGGCGCCTTGCAGAATTGGGACCTGCGCCGCCTTGGCGCGGTGGATCGCGCGGTGCTGCGCATTGCTGTGGCGGAGTTGCTGTCCCGCCGCGACATCCCCGCGGCCGTAACCATCAATGAGGCGATTGAAATCGCCCGCAGCCTGGCCGCGGAGGAGTCGGGACGTTTTGCCAACGGCGTGCTCGACCGCGTGCGCCAAGAGATCGGCCGCGATCCGCGGTCGACCGACTGACCATGGCCCTGGGATTCTTGCGCGGGATCGCCGATCGCTTTCGTGGACGGCCGGTGGATTGGGACGAACTCGAGGCCATGTTCCTGCAGGCTGACCTCGGGGTCAAAGTGACCACCCAGTTGATTGAAACGCTCCGCGCACGATCCGGATTTTCCGCCACGGCCGATCAGGTCGAGCGTGAGGCCCGCGAGGAAATCATCAAACTTCTGCCCCCCTCGCTTCCCCCGCTGCTGCCCCTGCCCGGACGTCCTCGCGTCATCCTCGTGGTCGGAGTCAATGGCACCGGCAAGACAACTTCCGTGGCCAAGCTGGCCGCGATGCTGCGCCGCGATCGGCGTTCCGTCGTCATGGCCGCAGCCGACACCTTCCGCGCGGCCGCCATTGAGCAGCTCATGATGTGGGGCGAGCGCTTGTCGGTGCCCGTTATCCGCGGGGCCTACGAGGGCGACCCCGCCGCCGTCTGCCACGATGCCTACGAGGCCGCCGTGCGGCAGCAGGCGGATTTTCTTCTCTGCGACACGGCGGGGCGTCTGCACACCAAGCATAACCTGATGAAGGAACTGGCCAAGGTGAAGCGCGTGCTCGGACGGCAGGATGCGGAGAGTCCGCATGAAGTGCTCATCGTGCTCGATGCCACGACCGGATCGAATGCCCTCGAACAGGCCCGGCAATTCCGCGAAGCGGCTGGGCTGACCGGCGCGATCCTCACTAAGCTCGACGGCAGCGGCCGCGGCGGCATGGCTGTGGCTTTGCAGCAGGAACTCGACGTTCCAGTGCGCTTCCTCGGCCTGGGCGAGCGTGAGACCGATTTCGTGCCGTTCGACCCGAAGAAGTTTGCGGCGGAAATTTTGTGAACGGGACCGGCCCGTGCCCTCGCTTACGACAGCAAAATCTCAAAAGTTAAGAACTGGCCCTTTTCGACTACCCCGGCGGGAAAGACCAGCGCCAATCCTGCACCAAAAAAGGAGATTCCAGCCACCCAAACAGAAAATCTCGCCCGTGATTCAAAATTGACGGAGCACGAAGGTGAAGCAGAATGATGCCGCCATGTCCTCCGAATCCGCCAAACGCCAACAGATGGGCCCCCGGATCACCGTCACCGTTCCCCCTGAGCATTACGAGCAGGTCTGCCCCATGGCCAAGGGCAAGAAAGTTTCCGACGCCTGGACCATCAGTGATGTCGTGGAGAAACACATCCAGCCCGACACCCCGCTTCTCGCGATGAAGGAGGCCCGATGAAAACAGATCAAGTCCTCACTCTGACCACCACTTTTGAGGGGCATGCCCAACAGACCGAAGACGGGGTGGAATACTGGCTGGCCCGCGATCTTCAGCACCTGCTCGGCTACGCCAAGTGGGATAACTTCCTGAACGCCATCTCGAAGGCCAGGACCGCCTGCGAAGTCTCTGGACATCAGGTCTCCGATCATTTTGCCGACGTCGGGAAAACGATCAGCATGCCCAAGGGGGCGGAGAAGGAAATTCCGGAAATCATGCTCACCCGGTATGCCTGCTACCTCATCGCCCAGAATGGCGACCCGCAGAAGCAGGAAATCGCCTTTGCCCAGACCTATTTTGCCGTCCAGACCCGCCGGGCGGAGTTGATTCAGCAGCGTTTGGAGGAAGCCGAGCGGGTTTCCGCCCGGAGGAAGCTTTCCGCCACGGAAAAGGACCTCTCCCAAGTCATCTTTGAGCAGACCGGCGG
>JBMOJP010000113.1:0-5977 GCA_049315725.1 Chthoniobacterales bacterium
GCAGCAGACGTAGACAGGTCGCCGCGGCGACCAAAAAAGTGAAAAGTAACGTCACAGAGAATCAAACGCTGGCCATCTGCTTTGGCCAATTCGGGCGTCACCATCATGCGCGGGTTGCTGCATTGCAGCGTGCGGGGCGTGAGCATGGAGCGTGGAGACGCAGAAACAATCAAGCCTGTGAAAAGAGCCGGAGTCTGCGAAAATAAGCCAACACCGCAACCAAAGGTGAGTAGAGGGCTGTGTGGGAAATTAGCCCGCAACGAAAATGTTACCGGCGGATGCGGTAAATTTCTCGCCTCAGGCGTCCTCTTGCGGCTATTTGTTTCCCTTTATCTTTGATGAAAGCTGTCATTCTAGCCGGCGGACTTGGAACGCGCATTTCCGAGGAGACGCACCTCAAACCAAAGCCGATGATCGAGATCGGGGGAAAGCCGATCTTGTGGCATATTCTGAAAATTTACAGTTCGCACGGGATCAACGATTTCATTATCTGTGCGGGCTACAAGGGCTACATCATCAAGGAGTATTTCTCGAATTACTTCCTGCACATGTCGGATGTGACTTTCAACATGGAGCACAACAAGGTGGAGGTGCACGAGAAGAAGGCGGAGCCGTGGCGGGTGACGGTGGTGGACACGGGTGATGCGACGATGACGGGCGGGCGTTTGAAAAGGGTGGCGCGCTATTTGGACGATGGTCCTTTCTGCTTCACTTATGGGGATGGCGTGGCGGATGTGGATGTTCGCTCGCTGGTGGATTTCCACCGCGAGCAGGGGCGTCTGGCGACGCTGACGGCGGTGCAGCCTCCCGGCCGATACGGGGCGCTAGGGTTTTGCGCGGTTGAGCCGGGCCTGGTGGAGGAGTTCCAAGAGAAGCCGGTGGGCGACGGGGCGTGGATCAACGGCGGCTTTTTCGTGTTGGAGCGCAAGGCGATCGACTACATCCATGAGGGCGATGCCACGGTGTGGGAGCGCGAGCCGATGGAGCAACTGGCCCGGGAGAAACAGTTGGCGGCCTACAAACACGCGGGTTTCTGGCGGCCGATGGATACGCTGCGTGACATGCGGGAACTAGAGGATCTCTGGTCCCGAGGTGACGCGCCCTGGAAGTCTTGGGCCTGACGAGGGGACCGCTCTGACGAAATCTGAAAGGATGAATGCCAATGTTCAATGACGTGTATCGCGACAAAAGAGTGCTGCTGACCGGGCACACGGGTTTCAAGGGCGCTTGGCTCGGGCTGTGGTTGTCGAGCTTGGGCGCCAAGGTGACCGGCTTCTCGATCGACATTCCGACGCAACCGTCGCTGTTCGAAACCGGGCGGCTGGCGGAGATGATGGACGACCGCAGGGGGGATGTGCGGGAATTCGAGACGGTGGCGGCGGTCCTGGAGGAAGTGCGGCCCGATTTTGTTTTTCACCTGGCTGCCCAGCCGATCGTCAAGGCGTCTTATGACAATCCGCGGGAAACTTTCCAGACGAATGTCTTGGGAACACTGAATGTGCTGGACGCGGTTCGGTCCGCCGGGCGCCCCTGCAATGCGGTGATGATCACGAGCGACAAGTGCTATGAGAATGTGGAGTGGGCGTGGGGCTACCGGGAGAATGACCGGTTGGGCGGGAAGGATCCCTACAGCGCGAGCAAGGCGGCAGCGGAGGCGGCGATTTATTCGATGTATCACTCCTATTTCCGCGGGCGGGAGGATCACCGGGTTCTATCCGTGCGGGCGGGCAATGTGATCGGCGGCGGGGATTGGGCGGCCAACCGCATCGTGCCGGATGCGATGCGATCGTGGGCGGATGGCCAGTCGGTGGTGATCAGGAGCCCCAAGAGCACACGGCCTTGGCAGCATGTGCTGGAGCCTTTGTCGGGGTATCTCCGGGCGGGCCAGCGGCTGGCCGAGAAGGCGGGTCTGTCGGGCGAGTCTTACAACTTCGGCCCGCGCGCAGAGCAGTCGCAGACGGTGCTGGAGCTGCTGGAGGCTCTGGCGCGCGGTTGGGGCTTCGATGATGTCGGGAAAATGGTGCGGGTGGACACGGCGGACGCTTTCCACGAGGCGGGATTGCTCAAGCTGAATTGCGACAAGGCGCTGCATGATTTGCAGTGGCAGCCGACGATGGATTTCCGGGAGACGGTGGGGTTCACCTCGGAATGGTATCGGCGGTTTTATTCAGAGGGTGCGGAGGGTATGAGGGATGTGACCCTAGGCCAGATCGAAGCCTACGTGGGATACGCCAAGGCGCGGGGGCAGGCATGGACGCTTTGAACGACTTGGCGGGCGTGATGCTTACGCCGCTGCGGATCGTGGAAGGTGAGAGCGGCCGGGTGCTGCACGCGCTGAGATCGGACAAGCCGGGCTTTGCGGGCTTCGGCGAAGCGTATTTCTCCACCGTGGCGCACGGAGCCGTCAAGGGGTGGAAGAAGCACCGCGACATGGTGCTGAACTTGGTGGTGCCGATGGGCTCGATTCGTTTTTGCCTTTTTGATGAGCGTGGCCTCGGAGACAACGGCGGCGTGCGCTGGTCGAAAGTGGATCTGGGGGTGGAAAACTACCAGCGGCTGACCGTTCCTGAAGGGGTCTGGGTAGCCTTCCGCGGTCTGGGGCCCGGGGAGAACTGGCTGCTGAATGTGGCCAGCGTGCCCCACGAACCGAACGAGGCGGAAGCGTTGCCGCTGGATGATGCCAAGTTTTCCATGGTGGATCTGCGCACATGAGCATGGAGGTTCTGATCACCGGGGGCTTGGGAAATCTGGGCAGCTGGATCACGCGGGAGTTCCTGCGCGCCGGCCACGAGGTGACGGTCACTACCTCGTCGGCGCGCTCGGCGGATGAGTTGCATGGGGCGCGGGTGCTGCCGATGGATTTGGCATCGCCCGCGAGCGTGGCTGAATCGTTGGAGGGCGGGGCCTTCGATGTGGTGGTGCATGCCGGGAGCGTGAATGACGGTTTTGTCGACGGGTATTTCTCGCGCTCTTACCGGGTCAACACCGAGGGAACCAGCACGCTTTTGCACTCTCTCGACCGAAAGCGCCTGCGGCATTTTGTTTACCTCTCGACTTTTCACGTTTACGGCGTGGCGCACGGGGTGGTGTCGGAGGAGTTCCCGGTTTCGCCGCGAAATGACTATGCCACGAGTCACTTGGCGGCCGAATACATCGTACGGCAGCATGCGATGCAGTCCGGTCTGCCGGCGACGGTGTTCCGGTTGACCAATGGCTACGGTTGTCCGGTCATCGCTTCCGCGGCGAAATGGTATCTCTTGCTCAATGATCTGGCGCGCATGGCGGTGCAAGATCGGAGGTTGGTGTTGAAATCGGGCGCGGATCTGAGACGTGATTTTGTCTGGATGGGGGATGTGGCCAAAGCTGTGCTTGATTGGGTCACTGGCGGGGAGCGGGCCATGGGTCAAACCCTGAATGTGGCCTACGGCAAGTCGCTGTCGCTGCGCGAGGCGGCGGAAGAGGTTCAAAAGGCATTCATAGACTATGCGGGCGTGGAGGTGCCGCTGGAGTGTGCGGCCCCTGCAGCGGAGAGGCCACAGGCGCTGGAGGTAGAGGCGACGAGACTATGGAGCCAGTTGGGGTGGCGACCGCAGTTCCGAATCAAAGAGGAAGCGCTCGCGACCTTCAAACTTCTGGCAGCTCAGCCCGATGCGGCTGAGCAGGCGTGACTGTTTACGCGGAGTCGCGCGGACGCCTGAAAACCTGGAACGGACGAGTTCGATGAAAACGCCGGTATTGCTCATTCTTTACAAGCGTGCTGCTACCACGCGGCGGGTCTTCGAAGGGATACGGGAGGCGAGGCCGGCAAGGCTATATATCGCGGGCAATGCGCCGGCCAGCAACGATGAGCAGGAGTTGGCGTCCGTGCAGGCTGCGCGGGCCATCGCGGAGGAGGTGGATTGGCCATGCGAGGTGAAGACGCTTTTCCGCACCGAGCATTTGCGGGCCAAGGAATCGATCACATCGAGCATCAGTTGGTTTCTGCGCGAGGAGCCGGAGGGCATTATTCTGGAGGATGACTGCGTGGTCTCCGGGGATTTTTTCGGATTCGCTTCGGCTATGCTCGAACGTTACCGGGACGATGAGCGCGTCTTCCAGATATCGGCGAGCAATTTTCAGGACGGCAATCGCCGGGGTGACGGCGACTATTATTTCTCGCGCTACAATCACATCTGGGGCTGGGCGACGTGGGCGCGGGCTTGGCGGCACGCGGACGTGGATCTGCGGAAGCTCGATGTGAAGCAGTTCGAGGAACTGGCGCGCAAGATGATCCCGCGGGTGCTGCCGCGTGAGTATTGGATGACGATGTTCCGCTACATCAGGAGCGGAAAAGTCGACACTTATGACTATCAGTGGATGGTTTCGATGTGGCTGCAGGACGGGATGTCGATCATTCCGAATGCCAACTTGGTGACGAATATCGGGTTCGGCGACGCGGCGACCAATACGACGGCTAAGTCGAATCCCTGGGCGAATATGGCACCGGAACCGTTGTCGGGGCCTTGGCGCGCCCCTTCACATCGCGAGGTGAACGCGGAGGCCGATCGCTACACGCTGGACATGTTCTTCGGGGAGGGCCGACCGTGGTGGTTCAATGTATTGAGGCTGAAGGCGGTGTCGATGATGACGCCGGAGTTCAGGCGCGCGCTGAAAAAGCGGATGGCGGGGAAGTGATGAGGAAAAGGTGGCGGGAGATTGTGGTGAAATTCAGCTGCGAGAACTTCGTGCGGCGGAAGCAGCGTGCGCCCGGGCGACTAGAAGAAAGTAAGCTTTTTGTATGAGTCGGACAGAGCCATTAGATGCCGACGAAGCAAAAATCCTCTGTGCTCGGATCGCTGCACTGGTAGGCGAGAGACAGTTTGAGTTTTCCAAGCATGCGGTCGACCAAACTATTCTTCGTGAGATCACGACCGAGGAGATTCGGCAGGTGCTGTCTGATCCCGAAGTCTTGGAGAACTATCCCTCAGACAAATACGGGCCCAGCTGTCTGGTCTTGGGGTTCACGCAAGCAGGTCGGCCATTGCACATTCATTGCACGCATCCGACCAGAGATCCTTTAAAGGTTATCACCGTCTACGAACCGGATCCCCTGCGCTGGGTTGATTTCCGCAAGCGGAGGGGCTAATTTTCGACTCATGGAGGAAAAGTTGGTCACATACACTCTCGAGAGAGATGGCAAGGTGTTTGTCGTGGAGCATGTGCCCGCCCGGGTGTCTAAGGAAACCGGTGAAGCTTTCTTCTCTCCCGAAACCGTCAACAGATTACAGGCGATAATTGCCGGCAAAAGCGTGCCAGTGCGCCGCATTGAAGCGCCAGTCTACGAGTTTGCGGCGTGAAGTGAGGGTCGCTAAAGAGAAGGCGACCCGAGGGCGGAAAGGCCCCTTTCGCGGCGAGCTATCAAAAAGTGTCTGCTCTCGTTTTCCGAGTTGTGTCAGCCGTAGTGCTGGCGGTTCTGCTGGTGGCTTACGCGTGGATCACGTTGCGGGAAGATGGGCGGATGATGACGATTCCGTTCTTGCCGCATTGGTTGAAGTATCATTTGGAGCTCCATGCCTACGTCCGGAATTTTCCGGCGTTCTTGCTCCTGGCGATCTTTGGTGCAGGGGCGGTTGCTGGACTGCGACCCAAGTGGAAAGCGGTGTCGTTTGCGCTGTGTCTGTTCGCGCCTTTCGCCAAGGACTTCGCGCAGATCTTTGTGCTGACGCGTCATTTTAATTGGACGGCAACGATGTGGGGGATTGGTGGCGCCTTGGTGGGGTGGGTGGCAACAGCTACACTGTTGAGAATAATGAACGCAAAATGATGAATGCAAAGTGACGGAGGGAAATACGGAAGCGCTCGCGCGAGGGATGAACCGGTGACCAAACTTGAGTTGGAGATCTAAGCAGAAGGCCTTTTTAGCCACAGCCGAGTCTGCGAACCGGAGGCGTAGCCGGAGATAGGTCGCCGTGGCGACCAACCGTGTGGTGAGGAAAAG
>JBMOJP010000003.1:0-77243 GCA_049315725.1 Chthoniobacterales bacterium
TTTCGATAAAGAGGTTTTTGAACAGCGGATACAAACGCCGGTGCAACTGCTCCGCTTTGGTCATGTGTCCTTCGCGGGCGGCGCGAACCAGCGCGCTGACTTCCGCGGGGGCCACGTTGGAGGCCACGCTGATCACGCCCACCGCACCGACCGACATGAACGGCAGGGTCAGAGAGTCATCGCCGCTAACAATTTCAAAACTGTCCGGCACAGCCTGCCGCAATTGGCTCACACGCTCAACGCTGCCCCCTGCTTCCTTGATCGCCACGATGTTCGGGCAGTCTGCCGCGAGGCGGGCCACGACGGGCACCCCGATCTCGATGCCGCAGCGGCCCGGGATACTGTAGAGGATGATCGGAAGTTTGGTCGCCCCCGCAATGGCGCGAAAATGCTGATACAGCCCCTCGGGCGAGGGCTTGTTATAGTAGGGCGCGACCACCAGCGCCCCGTCGGCTCGGGCTTTCTCTGCGTCTTGCGTGAGGCCGATGGCCTCGTCCGTCGAATTCGATCCGGTGCCGCCGACAACTTTGATCCGCCCAGCCGCGATCTCGACGGCAAATCGGATCACCTCGCGGTGCTCGTCATGCGAAAGCGTGGGCGATTCACCCGTCGTGCCCACCGGCACAATGCCGTCCACCCCGCCGTCTACCTGCGCCTCGATCAAGCGGCGGAAGCCATCGTAGTCCACCCGTCCGTCGCGGAACGGGGTGACAAGTGCGGTGTGAGTGCCAGCGAACATGGAAATGAGTCAACTAGACCGCAATCTCGCCCGCAAAGACAAAATCAGCCGGACCCGTCAGGATCACCCTCGTGAATCCTTCTGTCGTGCGCTCAAACCCCACCGCCAGCGTATCGCCGCCCTTCACCAGCACACGGATGGGGGAGGCTGCGCCCGTCAGCGCCGCGAGGGTAAGCGCGCTGGCCACCACGCCGGTTCCGCAGGCCAGAGTTTCTCCCTCCACTCCGCGTTCATAGGTGCGGATGGCCAGATCCTGCGGGCCAAGCTGACGGACGAAATTGACGTTCGTGCCGCGCGGCTGAAAATAATGGTGGTGGCGCAGGGAGGCGCCGAGCCGGTGGACCTCGGTGGCGGCCAGGTCATCCACCAGCACAACTGCATGGGGCACGCCGGTGTTGATCGCGTAAACCGTGAGGCGTTCGCCTCCGGCCTCCAGCTCCAGGCCGTCGGCAAAAGCCCCCGGCTCGCTCATGCCAAGCGCGACGAGGTCGCCGTCCAGTCGCGCGGAAATCGTTCCCGCGGGAGTTTCAAAAGTGATGCTGCCGGCCTTCGTCGGGGCGATCTTCTGGACGAAGCGGGCGAAGCAGCGCGCCCCATTGCCGCACATTTCGGCCTCCGCGCCGTCGGCGTTGTAGTAACGCATGCGCCAGTCGGCCTGACCCTGGGCCGGTTCCACCGCGAGCAAGCCGTCCGCCCCGACCCCGCGGTGCCGGTCGCACAGCCGCGCGATCTGGGCGTCGCTCAGGGTCAGCGACCCGTCGCGGTTGTCCACCATGACAAAGTCATTCCCGGCCCCATTCATTTTCGTGAAGGACAAATTTGGCATCGCAGGATTCTCCCAAGGCGCGGGCGGGTGTCAATGGCGGGGGTGGGGTGCGGTTTTCATGCCTCGTCGAACAGAGGCCGTTTGCGTTTTTCGGCGAAGGCGGGTTTGCCCTCGGCGTTGAGCTCGGACTGCTCGAGGTTCTCCAGAATTTCCCGGGCGCGCTTGAGGATGGGCTCGGGGAGTCCGGCCAGGCGCGCGACCTGGATGCCGTAGCTCTGGTCGGCGGGGCCGGGGACGATCTTGCGCAAAAAGATGACATCGTCGTTCCATTCCCGCACCGCCACATTGCAATTGGTCACGCCCGGGCGGGTGCGGGCCAGATCGGTCAATTCGTGGTAATGCGTGGCAAACAAGGTGCGGCAGCCCGTGGTGTCATGGAGAAACTCCGCCACGCTCCACGCAATGGAGAGTCCGTCAAAGGTCGAGGTCCCGCGGCCAATCTCATCGAGGATGACGAGGCTGCGGTCCGTCGCGTTGTTGAGGATGTTGGCGGTCTCGTTCATCTCGACCATGAAGGTGGATTGTCCGCGGGCCAGATCGTCCGTGGCCCCGACGCGGGTGAAAATACGATCGACCAAACCGATCTCGGCCGAGGCCGCAGGGATGAAGCTGCCCGTCTGGGCGAGGAGGACGAGCAGGGCCACCTGGCGGATGTAGGTGCTCTTGCCCGCCATGTTGGGGCCGGTGAGAATGACGAGACGGTGCTGGTCCGTGTCGAGGTCGGTGTCGTTCGGGACAAAGCGCCCGGCCGGCATGGTCTGGTCGAGGACGGGATGGCGCCCGTCGGTGATTTTGATCACGCCGCCCGCTGTGAGTTTAGGGCGGATGTAGCGAAAAGTGCGCGCGGTCTCAGCCAGGCCGGTGAGAGCGTCGATCTGCGCCACGCCGCGGGCCGCGTGCTGGAGCGCCTCGAGTTCCGTCAAAACGGCACCGCGCAAGTCCGAAAAAATCTCGGCCTCGAGGGCCTTGGCCCGCTCCTCCCCGCCAAGAATGCGGCCCTCCATCTCCTTCAGCTCGGGAGTGATGAAGCGCTCGGTGTTGGCCGTGGTTTGCTTGCGGGTGTAGTCCGCCGGAATGGAGGCGAGGTGGGTCTTGGTCACTTCGAGGTAATAGCCGAAGACCGAGTTGTAGCGGATCTTGAGTGACCTGATGCCGGTGCGGGCAATCTCGCGGTCCTGCAACTCGGCGATCCATTGCCGTCCCTCCGTCCCCGCCCGGCGCAGATCATCGAGGTCCGCATGGTAGCCCTCGCGGATCATGCCGCCGTCGCGCGTGGTCGGCGGGGGCTCCTCCACCACGGCAGATTCCAGCAGCCCGACGAGGGCATCGAAGGTGCGCAGGTTGGCGGCGAGGCCGAGGAGGGGGGAATCTTCCTCCCCGGCCAGAGCCGCCCGCAGCGACGGGAGCAGGGCGAGGGAGGTGCGCAAGGCCACCAGGTCACGGGCATTGCCCGAGGCCAGGCTCAGGCGCGAGACGGCGCGTTCCATGTCACGGATCTCGCGGAGAATGTCGCGCACGGCCGCAAGCAATGGCGGCGCATCGTGGAAGGCCGCGACGAGGTTCTGCCGGGCGCTGATACGGTCAAGGTCGCGCAATGGATGCAGGATCCACTCGCGCAGCAGTCGCGCCCCCATCGGCGTGAGGGTGCGGTCAATCGCACCGCGCAGGCTGGTGCCTTCGGGGCTGCGGGACTCGACCAGCTCGAGGTTGGCCTGCGTCACAGCATCAATCAGAACATAATCCTCGGCGTGCCACGGCTTCGGCGGGGTGAGGTGGGCGGCATCTCGGCGCAGGCTACGGGTCACGTAGTGGAGGAGCGCGCCGGCGGCCGCGGTCCCGAGCGGCAGAGCCGCGCAGCCAAAACCGTCGAGCGATTGCACGCGGTAATGGTCGCGCAGAAGGTCGGTCGCCTGGGTCAGGTCGAAGGCGAAACCGTCGTGCGGCGTGGCTGGCAACGGCAGGCCGGCTGGTGGTTCTGCGTGGGCGGGGACGAGGAGTTCACTGGGCTGCAGGCGTGCGAGTTGGTCGGCGAGCAGGGAAGCGGAGACGACCTCTGCGAGTTGAAACTCGCCGGTGCTGAGGTCGAGCCAGGCCAGGCCGGTGCCGGTTTTGCCCGGGCAGACCGCGGCGAGGTAATTGTGGCGGTTTTCTTCCAGCCCGAAATCGTCGAGCGTTCCGGCGCTGAGGATGCGGGCGATTTCGCGGCGGACCAGTTTGCCCGGAGTGACTTCGCCGACCTGGTCGCAGATGGCCACGCGTTTGCCCGCCTCAACCAGTTTGGCCACGTAAGCGCGGGCTGCGTGGTAGGGCACGCCGCACATGGGCGTGTCGCCGCGCTTGGTCAGCGCGACGTTGAGCAGGGCCGACGCCTCGCGGGCATCATCGAAAAACATTTCGTAAAAGTCGCCGAGGCGGAAAAGCAGGAGGGTGTTCGGCGGCAGGTCCCGCCGGATGTCCAGATACTGGCGCATCATCGGCGTGAGCTTGTCGGCGGACATGGCGGACAGAAAAAATGCGCTTAAGGTCCGCGGAACTCAACCTGCATCAAGACCTCGCGGGTTATCACGGTTTCGCCGCCTTGGATGTCCAGCTCCGGAAGCGGGCCCGCGTCGGCGGCCATGGCCATCATGCGCGCCATCGGCCTGGGCTCGAAACGTCCGCCGGTGGCATCGACCGAGCGAAGCCCGGCCCACTGGAGGTTGAGCGCTGAGAGCAGGGCGCGCGCCTGGGCTTCCGCGTCTTTTGCGGCGAGAGTGAGGGCCTCGTTTTCCCCCGCCCGACGGGCGTCTTCGGAGGGTTCGGTGAACATATTCGAAACGGCGTTGGCCCCGAGGTTCATCATGGCGGAAATGATCCGGCCCGCATCTTCCACGGGGGTGCTGAAGCTCACCATGATCTGGCCGCTGTAGCCGATGATCTTCGGGGCCGGGGGCTTCTTGCCAGCCTCTGCCTGGGGCCGGTTGAATTCCGGGCGGATGCTGATGCCGGTGGTCTGCAAGCGTCCGGCTTTGGCTTCCTTGAGGGCTGCGACCACGGCCTGAGAGCGGCGGGTGATGTCCTCGCGGATCAATGCCTCCTCAGGTCCCGCAGCCTCGAAGCCGAGCTGCACGACCGCCTCGGTATTGGGCACGCGGACTTCGCCGCGACCTTGGACCGTGACCGAGGGGGGTGGGGGGGACGGTTGGGCCGCCGTGAAGTTCGCGAGGGCGAGGAGGGAGGCGAGGGTGGGGATGGTTTTCATGATTCCGGTGCGTTTTCGAGTTGTGAGACGGACGAACTGCCGCGGCGCTGGCGTCCGCGCCGCCGGGCGAGAGCCCGCATATCGACGGCGACATCATCTTTCTCGTAAATCTCCCGTCCGATCAGGTGCTCCACGATATCCTCGATCGAAACCACCCCGACAAATCCCCCGTATTCATCGACCACGGCGGCGAGTTGCTGGTTGTTGGTGACCAGCGTTTGCAGCGCGCTGGAGGCTGCCGCCATTTCCGGAATGTAGGTCATGGTGTGCTGAAGTTCTCTGATCGTGCGGGAGCCTTGGCCGGTGGCGACGCTGTGAAGAATGTCGCGGCGGCGGGCCAGGCCGGTGATCTCATCCAGGTTACCGGCGCGGACCGGCATGCGGCTGAAGCGGATGCTCGGGTGTTCGGCGAGGACTTCGTCGGCGGTCATATCCTCTTCGAGGGCAACAACGACGTTGCGGGGGGTCAGGATATCCCCGACCCGCGTGGTGGAGAGGCTCAGGGCGTTCTGGATCAGGTCGCGGGCGCCGCTGGCCAGGGTGCCGTCGCGGGCACCTTTCTCGGCGAGAAGAAGAATTTCGCGGTCCGAGGCACTCTCCTCGGCTTTTGGGCGGACGATCAGACGGACAATGATGTTGCAAAAATGGGTCAACGGACGGAGCAGGCGACGCATCCAGTAAAGGGGATAGGCGGCATGCTTCTGGAGTGTCCGCCGGTAGGTGACCCCGATGGTCTTGGGGATGACCTCGGAAATCAGCAGGATCGCGACGGTCATGATAGCCGAGATGATGCCGAGTGCGGCCTCGCCGAAGAATTTGGTCGCCATGCCGCCCACGATCACGGAGCCGAGGGTGTTCGCGATCGTGTTGAGGGTCAGAATCGTGGAGATCGTTTCCTCGGTGCAATTTCTGGAGTCCTCGAAAACTAGGCCTCGTTTCGGGTGGCTCTCCTTGAGTTGTTCAACCTCGATTGTGGTGCTGCTGAGGAACATGGCCTCAAGCATCGAGCAAAAGAACGACACTCCGAGGGTGAAGGCCACGGCGATGGCAAGTGCGGTCATGAGGTCGTTACGGTCACAAAGAATCCATTATGCTTGACCCGGGCGCGGGCGGCAACCTTTGTGCCTTGACTAAGGCGCGCCTGCGGGGAGGCTTTAGGCTTTCTTTCCAACCCCCATGAAACGCCTTCTCCTCCTCGTGCCGTGGTTGGCTTCCGCCGCCTTGGCCGACAATGCCCAGGATCAGCTGTCCCAGGTGCCCGACTGGGGCCGGTCTGCCGTCTGGTATCAGATTTTCCCCGAACGCTTTCGCAACGGCGATCCCTCGAACGACCCGACGC
The DNA here is from genome assembly GCA_049315725.1 of Chthoniobacterales bacterium. Lineage (GTDB taxonomy): Bacteria > Verrucomicrobiota > Verrucomicrobiia > Chthoniobacterales > JACTMZ01 > JACTMZ01. The sequence continues at coordinate 6,146 of JBMOJP010000003.1, forward strand.
GCGACACCCTGGAAATGCATTTTCCCACTGTGGACAACTGGCAGGTCACGCCTTGGACGCGGGATTATTACGAGCGCGATGCGTGGGAGAAGGCCATCGGGCCCGACTTCTACGAGAACGGCGTGTTCCACCGGCGGTTCGGCGGCGACCTGCAGGGCGTGCTCGACAAACTCGACTACCTCAAGGGTCTCGGGATCACCGCGATCAAACTCAACCCCGTCTTTTGGGGGCGCTCGCAGCACAAATACGACGGCAACACCTTCCACCATATCGATCCAAATTTCGGCCCCGATCCGAAAGGCGACATTGAGATCATCCGCCACGGCGGCGAGACCGCCGACCCGGCCACGTGGAAATGGACGGCCGCCGACAAGCTCTTCCTCGAACTGGTCAGGCAGGCCCACGCGCGCGGCATGAAGGTGGTCATTGACGGCGTCTTCAACCACACCGGGCGCGACTTTTTCGCTTTCAGGGATATCCGGATCAACGGCGAGAAATCGCCCTATGGGAATTGGTTCACGATCAAGTCATTTGACGACCCGGCGACGCGGCGCAACGAATTGCGCTACGCGGGCTGGGCCGGCTTCTTCACCCTGCCGGAGTTCCGCAACAACGAGGACGGCACCGACCTTCACCCGGCGGTGAAGAAATACATTTTCGACTCCACGCGGAAATGGATGGATCCCGACGGCGACGGGAATCCGGCTGACGGCATCGATGGCTGGCGGTTGGATGTGGCCGAGGAGGTGCCCGACCAGTTCTGGCGCGACTGGAACAAGCTCGTCTCCAGCCTCAACCCCCAAGCCATTACCATCCCGGAGGTCTGGACTAACGCGGCCGACTACCTCAAGCGGACCGGCTTCATTTCGGCGATGAATTACTACGCCTTCGCCATGCCGGTGAAGGCCTACCTGATCGACAACAGCGTGACGCCCTCCCGTTTCGGCGAGTTGCTCAACCAGCGCCGCGAACAATTTCCCCCCGAGGTGCAACGCGCGCTGTGGAACCTCATGGATTCGCACGACACCGACCGCATCGCGCAGATGGTGGTCAACCGCAACACGTCCGGCCAATACGCGAACGCGGAGAAGTTCGACTACGACGAACCGGGGAACTCGGCGCGCCAGAGCGATCAATACAGCGTGCGCAAGCCGAACGACGACGAGCGAGCCATCCAACGCCTCGTCCACCTGTTCCAACTCACCTACGTCGGCGCCCCGATGTTCTTCTACGGCGTCGAGGCCGGCATGTGGGGAGGGGATGACCCGGATTGCCGCAAGCCGATGCCGTGGGACGACCTCAAGATGGACAGGGAGAAAATCGACCCGCGCGGACGTCCTCGGCCGGAGGATGATCCGAATGTGGACAAGAAAATGCAGGAGTTTTTCCGCGGGGCGATCGCCCTCCACCACGCCAACGCGGCGTTCCAGACGTCCGACTTCGAGGTTGTCGTGGCGGACGACCAACGCAATGTCTTCGGCTACTCCCGCGGCACCGGTCCCGACCGGCGCGTCGTCGTGCTCAACCGCTCGAATGAACCGCAAACCGTGGCCATCCCCGCAGAGTTCAAGGAGATCCTCTTGGTCAGCCGGGGCACTCCGGACGCGGTCAAACTCCTGCCTGCGGGCCAGATCACGCTGCCGCCTCTCACTGGCGCCGTGCTCAAGTGATGCGGTCGCAAAATCGCAGTCTTTTGATTGCGCTGCTGCTAAACTGTGCATAGTATAAGCCTAGCTAATGAATAATCCTGTGGCCTTCACCAACACGGTGCTGCGCGACGGGCACCAGTCCCTCGCGGCCACGAGGATGAAGACGGAGCAGATGCTCCCGGCCTTGGCCGACCTTGATGCCATTGGTTTTCTTCAGCTCGAAACGTGGGGTGGGGCCACGATTGATTCCTGCCTGCGCTACCTCGGCGAGAATCCCTTTGCCCGCATCACCGCGCTCAAGCAGGGCGCGCCGAACACGCCGCACTCCATGCTCCTGCGCGGGCAAAACATCGTGCAATACACGAGCTTTCCCGATGACGTGGTCGAGGCCTTTGTTCGTTGCACGGCCAAACGTGGCATGGACGTGCTCCGCATTTTCGACGCGCTGAACGACCCGCGGAACCTGGAAACAGCGGTGCGCACCACGCTGGCCGCCGGGAAGCAGGCGCGGGGCGAAATTTGCTATACGATCAGCCCGGTCCACACGACCGCAGCTTTCGTCGAGTTCGGCCAGGCCCTCGTCGAGATGGGATGCCAATCGGTCAGCATCAAGGACATGGCCGGCCTGATCGCGCCGAGGGTGGCCTACGATCTGGTTTCCTCGCTGAAGAAACGCTTCAGCGTCCCGATCATCCTGCACAGCCACGACACCGCCGGCCTCGCCGCCTCGTCCTACCTTGCAGCCATCGAGGCCGGGGTCGATGCGGTGGAGACGTCGATCGTGCCGTTCGCCAATGGCACTTCCCAGCCGGATACACTGCGCATGATGGCCCTGCTGCAAGGACATCCGCGTTGCCCCGATTACGACCGCGACCGCCTCGCCCGGCTGCGCACCCACTTCGAGAATATTTACGAAGAGTTGAAAGCCTTCACCAGCCCGGCCAACGAGCGGGTCGATGTCGACATCCTGACCTATCAGGTCCCGGGCGGCATGCTGAGCAACTTCCGCACGCAGTTGAAGGACCAGGGGATGGCGCCACGTTACGACGAGGTGCTCAAGGAAATGCCCGTCGTGCGGGCCGCCCTCGGTTACATTCCATTGGTCACACCCACCTCGCAGATCGTTGGCACGCAGGCCATGCTCAATGTGAAATTCGGCCGCTGGAAAATGATCTCCCAGCCGGCGCAGGACGTGGTGCTGGGCAAATACGGACGCACACCCGGCCCGGTGGACGCGGAACTGCTTGCGCTGGTGGAGAAGCAAACCAAGACGAAAGCAGTGGTCGGGCGGCCGGCCGACTCGCTCTCACCCGGAATGCCCGCCCTGCGCGACCGTCTCAAGGAAAAGGGCTTCTCCCCAGACGATGAGACCGCCGTTCTCTTTGCCATGTTCCCCGTCGAAACGGGGAAGCTTCTGCGCGGTGAAAAACCCGGAGAGGTCAAGCCCGTGGCGGCTCCCCCGCCACCTGCCGCCGCCCCGGCGACTCCGGCCGGCCCGGCCCGTCACTATGTCATGCAGATCGAGGGTCAGCACCACGATGTCCAGGTCGAGGAACTTTCCCTATGAGCAAGAATCTTTTCGCCGAGCAACTCGACCTCTCCGAATTTTCCGCTTCCACCCTCGCGGACTGGAAGGTGGCGGCCGAAGCCACCCTGAAGGGCAAGCCGCTGGAGAAGTTGACCAGCCAGACGCCCGATGGCTTGAAGGTTGAGCCGATCTACCAACCGGAGAATACGGTCCGCCTGCCCGGGGCGGAGAATGACCCCGGGGTCTTTCCCTACGTTCGAGGCACCCGGAGTTCCGTGAATTGGCACACAGTGGATGCCGGGACCGACGTCGTGCCGGCTCGGTGGAGCAACGTGGCCGCCGATGAAATTCACGAGGCGGGAGGAAGTGCTGTGCAGGAGGTGGCTTTCGCCTGGGCCGCTGGATTGAAGCTTTTGCGCGAGGCCGAATCTGTCGGTCTGAGCGTGGATGAGGCCGCCGGGCGCCTGCGCTTCACCTTCGCCGCGGGCGGGGAGTTTTTTGTCGCCCTGGCCAAGCTGCGGGCGGCACGGTTCGGCTGGGCGCGGATTGTCACCGCCTGTGGCGGCAGCCCCGAAGCCGCGCGCATGGTCATCCATGCCCGCACCTCGCGCTGGCAGCAGTCGTCGCTCGACCCTCACACCAACATGCTGCGTTCGACTGTCTCGGCCTACGCGGCCGTCCTCGGTGGCTGCGACAGCCTTGAGGTTTCGCCTTTTGACGAGGTCTTTCGCGAGCCGGACAACTTTTCGCGACGCATCGCCCACAACACCCAGACCATTCTACGTGATGAGTGCCGGGCCGACGCCGTGGCCGACCCGGCGGGGGGATCGTGGTTTGTCGAGAGCCTGACGCGTGAAATCGCCGAGGCGGCCTGGGGCGAGTTGCAAAAGTCCGAGCAGGAGGGCGGCGAGGACGGCGTGTCCAAGTCCGCGCAGAAACAGCGAAACACGCTTTCCCAGCGCCGCCGCATCATGGTCGGGGTCAATCAATACGCCGACCCCGGCGAGCAACCGCTCCCGGCCACCCGCCGCACGGGTGCGGAGCGACTGGCCGGTGGTTTCGAGCAACTGCGGGCCAACGCCCGGGCTTTTGCCGCCCGCCAGGGCGACACTCCGAAAATCTTTCTCCTCACCATGGGGCCGGTCCGGCAACACAAGGCGCGGGCGGATTTTGTGCGCGGATTTCTCGAACCGGGCGGATTTGCTGTTCTTTATCCGTCCGGCTTCGAGACGGCCGAGGCCGCGGCGCAGGCCGCACGCGAATCGGGCGCGCTGGCGGCCGTGCTCTGTTCGACGGACGAGACCTATCCCGAGTTGGTCCCTGCCGTGCTGACCACCCTCGGCGGGAAACTGCCCGTGTTTCTCGCCGGTTATCCCGCCGAACACGTCGCATCATTTCAAGCTGCGGGCATCAGCGATTTTATTCACGTGAAGGCTGACTGCGGTGCCTTCCTCGCCGCGTGGCAGCAGAAACTGGGGGTTTTATCATGAGCAAGATTCCGAATTTTTCCGCCCTGCCTCTCGGACTGGAGGTCGACGCGAACGGAACACGTGCTGCGGACAGTCCCGTGTGGACCACCATGGAGAAGATCGACGTCAAACCGGTTTACCGTCCGTCCGACCTCGGCACTTGTCCGCAGATCGGCTTCACCGCCGGGGTGCCGCCCTTTCTGCGCGGTCCCTATGCCACGATGTATGTGACCCGCCCATGGACCGTCCGCCAATACGCCGGCTTCTCCACCGCACGGGAGAGCAATGCGTTCTACCGCCGCAACCTCGCGGCCGGGCAGATGGGACTCTCCATCGCCTTCGATCTCGCCACCCACCGCGGCTACGACTCCGACCACCCGCGCGTCGTCGGCGACGTGGGCAAAGCCGGCGTGGCCGTGGACTCAGTTCTCGACATGAAGGTGCTCTTCGACGGTATCCCGCTCGATCGGATGTCGGTCTCGATGACCATGAATGGCGCGGTCATTCCCATCATGGCGTTCTACATTGTGGCCGCCGAGGAACAGGGCGTGGCGGCGGAGAAACTCACCGGCACAATCCAGAACGACATCCTCAAGGAATACATGGTGCGGAACACCTACATCTATCCGCCCGAGGCCTCGATGCGCATCATCGCCGACATCTTCGGATACACCTCGCAGCACATGCCGAAGTTCAACAGCATCAGTATCTCCGGCTACCACATGCAGGAGGCCGGGGCCACGGCCGATCTTGAGATGGCTTACACCCTCGCCGACGGCGTGGAATATGTGCGGGCGGGGATGAAAGCGGGGATTCCGATCGACACCTTCGCCCCCCGTCTCTCGTTCTTCTGGGCCCAGGGTAAAAACATGTTCATGGAAATCGCGAAGATGCGCGCCGCGCGCGTGCTCTGGGCCAAGTTGCTCAAGGGGCTGGGTGCGGAGAACCCGAAGTCGCTCGCCTTGCGCACCCACTCGCAAACCTCGGGCTGGAGCCTGACCGAGCAGGATCCCTTCAACAACGTCACCCGCACCTGCATCGAAGCGATGGCGGCGGCTTTCGGGGGGACCCAGTCGCTGCACACCAACTCGCTCGATGAAGCCATTGCGCTGCCGACCGACTTCTCCGCCCGCATCGCGCGCAACACGCAGCTTTTTCTTCAGGACGAAACCGGCATCTGCCGCACCGTTGATCCCTGGGGCGGGTCGTATTTTGTCGAGAGCCTGACGCGGGATCTGATGGAGCGCGCGTGGGCTCACATCGTCGAGGTGGAGAAGCTCGGCGGCATGGCCAAGGCCATCGGGACCGGCCTGCCCAAGATGCGCATCGAGGAGGCGGCGGCCAAACGTCAGGCCCAGATCGATTCCGGCCGCGAGGCCATCGTCGGGGTCAACAAGCACCGACTCGAGAGGGAGGACGCCCTGGAGATTCTGGCCGTGGATAACACCGCGGTTCGCGAGGAGCAGGTGGCGCAGCTGCAGAAACTGCGGGCTGAACGCGACAGAAGCCGGGTCGAAAGCGCCCTGACCGCGCTGACCGACGCGGCGCGGAACGAGTCCGGCAATCTGCTGGCTCTCGCCGTCGAAGCCGCACGGGCCCGCGCCACGCTCGGAGAGATTTCCGACGCGATGGAAAATGTCTATGGTCGCCACATGGCGGTTGTGCGTTCCATCTCCGGGGTCTATGGCCGCGAATTCGGCGAGAGCCGTCAGATTGCCGACGTCCGTCGTTTGTGCGGGGACTTCGCGGCCGCCCATGGTCGGCGGCCGCGCATTCTCGTGGCCAAGATGGGCCAGGACGGCCACGACCGCGGGGCCAAGGTGGTCGCCACGGCTTATGCCGACCTCGGCTTCGACGTCGATATCGGCCCGCTGTTCCAAACGCCGGAGGAGACGGCAAAACAGGCGGTGGAAAACGACGTGCACATCGTCGGCTTCAGCTCGTTGGCCGGCGGCCACAAAACCCTACTGCCGCAACTGGTCGGGGAGTTGAAAAAGCTCGGCCGCAGCGACATCCTCGTGGTCATTGGCGGAGTCATTCCCGCGCAGGATTACGACGACCTGCGTGCGCAGGGCGCGGCCGAGATCTTCGGCCCCGGCACGGTCATCCCCGACGCGGCCAAGCGCCTGCTCGCCGACCTCGACGCTCGGGTCAGGGCCTGAACAAGACGCCCGGTTGGGCTCGCGGATTCTTCAGGGCACAAAAAGGGCCGTGATGCCAAGAGACCACGGCCGCGCCGAAAAAGTCCCGCTATTTTCTTGTGCCCATCAAGATCTCGCTGGATCGCTGGTTCCGCGCGGCTGATCCGTTGAGCATGCTTTGGTAGACCTTCATGGTCAGATCCGCCGTGCGCTCCCAAGTGAAGTGCGCCGCCCGCGCCCGCCCCTGGCCGACCATCGTCTGCATCTCCGATCATCGTCATTGAGACAACTCCGCATGCCTTGGGCGATGGCCGCGACGTCGCGCGGATCCACCAGAATCGCCGCGTCGCCGGCCACCTCCGGAAGGGAGGTGGTGTTCGAGGTCACCACGGGAAGCCCGGCGGCAAAGGCCTCCAGCACCGGCAACCCGAATCACTCATGTAGCGACGGTAGCACCAGGGCGACCGCCTGCTTGTAGAGCGGAACAAGGTCAGCCTCCGGCACATGCCGCAGCCACCGAAGGGATCCCGCGTCGCCGTGTTCGAGTTCTCTGATGTCCGCTTCACAATTCCATCCGGCCCGCCCGGCCACGACCAGCGGGACTTGCCGGCGGACCAAGGCAGGAAGCGTGCGGTGCGCCTCGATGGTCCGCCGGGCTGACGTAGTAGGAATAGCTGTCGAGCATGCCGGTCAGCAGCGCGAGCGTGCCGACACTGGCCGTATAGGCGGCGGGGGGCGCGGGGGCCTTCTTGATGCCCAAGGCCTTGGCCTGCATCTTTTTCAGACCCTTGCTCACGGCCGGGTTCCTTTTGAACACCCGGGGCGCCTTGTCGATCGACTTGCTCAGCTTGTCTTGGCTGGCGCGGATCTTGTCAAAATTCTTCTTCTCGGCCGGGCTCAGCGTTTTTGCGCCCGCGAGCGGGCTGTAGTTCTCGTTGAGGGCCGCGACGGCGCCGCTCAGGGCGGTGCCCCCTTTGATGACTCCGGCGTTCTTCGAGCCGGTGAGTTCCCAGGTGATTTGCATGGCCTCGATCCCCGCTTGGGCTGCGGCGATGTCGTTGAAGAACGATTTGTTCTTGGTCCTCAGGCTCTTGTCCGCGGCCTGCAGGCTGGTGGAAACTTTTTTGAGCGATTGGAGGCAAGGCTTGGCCTTCGGGGTGGTCGCGGCCAGTTCAGGACCGGCCGCGCGGGTCGATTTGACCGTGTAGGCGAGGGATTTATTGGCCGACTCAAGCAGTTGGGTGGCGTTTTGTTTCCCCTTCGGTTTGGGCGCCTGACCAGATTGGGCCGACAACGGACGCACGTGGAGAACTGCATAGGCGGCGAGCACGAGCAGGGCGACGTTTCTGAGGGTCTGCTTCGGAAGGCGGAGGAGTGGGCGCGGGGAATTCATTTGTGGTCAGGTGGTGAATTTTGGTGGCACGTGGTTCGCCTATGGGCTTGGTGTCTGCCGGTCGACCAAAATTTCCATTGCGTCCGCGGTGATCAAGGTCCTAGATTTCAGTCCTTGAGCAATTCCGCCCGCTTCGCCGTTATTGTCTTGGTCGGGCTTCTCTCCTCCTCCCATCTCGGTCGAGCGGCAACCCTCCAGCCGGGTGACATTCGCGTGGCCCGCGTTCAGGGAACGGTGACCATCATTCAGGAAGGCGTTTCCTCGGACACGACCCTGAGCAAGGAAGACGAGGCCCTCGGGCGCTCTAGGCCCGAGATCGGGGCTGGCGGAAGAAAATCGCCCAGCGTCGGCTACATGATGCGGCAGGGTGAGGCGATCGAAACCGGTCCGAATTCTAGCGCTACTCTAGTCTTCTCTAATGGCACGGCGATTGAGGTCGAGCAGAACACTTATTTTTCCATCAACCAGTTCCTCCAGCAGCCCTTCGAAGCTGGCGCCGTTAATCTGGCGACGACGAAGACGGAGCCCACGACATCCATCACCCAGATGACCCTAAAAAAGGGGTCCATTTTAGGCGACGTCCGCAAGTTGAACGAGGGTTCAAAAATGGAAATCAAGACCCCGGTAGGGACCGCCGGCATTCGGGGAACGAAATTCACCCTGACCATCGACTCCATCTCGGCGGATGGCTCTTTCACCGGGTCGTTGACGGTGCCAGAGGGATCTGTGTCATTCACCAACTCGGCCGGCGAAACGACAGTCATCGGCGCAGGCCAGACTTTCCGCATTGCGGGAAACATCGGCCAGCCCGTCAGCCTCGCCGATCCGACCAAGATGACACCCGAGGAAAGCAAAGCCTTGGAGCAGGCCTTCGCGCAGTTTGCCGAAAACTTCAGTTGGACCTCCCCGGATGGCTCCACTAGCACGACGACTTCGAGTGGGTCGCCGGACGGGGCGGACTCGGGTGGAGGCAACTTTGGTGGCGACGGCGGGGTTGTGCTCCCGACAGGCACCAGTGGGGGTGGCGGCGGCGGAGGTGGTGGCGGTGCTCCCGTGCAGACCCCGCCGACAATTTACGGCAACTGACCGGCCACTTTCGGTGAGGTATCTTGGCCGGCAGGCTGGTGCACAAAGCCCTCGCCCGGCTCCATTTTTGGGCCCATGAAGCTGTGGCGATTAGCGGGCAAGGACGCGTTTTCGACTTCGGTCCTCGGTGGGTTTTTCTTGCTCGGTCTTCTCTGGGTTCTGCTTTCGCAGGTCCAGCTCATCCCGTGGCGAGGCGGGGGGGATTTCCTCGGGCCGGATGGAGTTCTCGGATTTCTTGAGGAGAAAACGGTCGATGCCCGCCTGCGGCTGCGGGGCGAAATTCCATCCCCGGTCCAGCTGGCCTACGTGAACGTGGACGCCGAGGCGATGGAAACGCTGGGCAACTTTCCGTGGAGCCGTGAGGTTTATGCCCTCGCGCTGGATGCGCTGTTCGAACAAGGCGGCGTGCGCGGCGTGGGCATCGATTTTGTTCTTTCCGACACGGGCCTGCCGCAGCTTGGCCGCAAGGAGGCGAAGGCCGGAAGCGTGCTCCTGGGCGAGGCGGTGCGTCGTCATGGGGCCGTCGTCACGGCGGCGGCTTTTGGCTCGGGCGGGTCCGGCACGGTGGGCCGCTTTCCTTACGTCTTCGAAGGCCCCACGGACGGCGCGCCCCCGGAGCTGCCGGCCTATCCTATCGTGGGTCCGACCTGGGGTCATGTTGGCCTGATCAACATGGTGGGTGAGAGCGTGCGGGATGTGCCCTTCTTTGCCCGGGCCGGGGAACACACCTATTTGCCGATGTCGCTGCAACTGGCCCTCATTCACTGGGGCGTGGATGCCTCCCGCGTGGAGATCGGCCCGGACGCGATGGTGGTGCGAGACAATGCCGATGCGACCCTGGCCCGGATTCCGCTCATCCTCGGCCAGCTGGTCCAACCCAACTGGTTTTCCGCCTGGGACTCCGACCAGAATATCCGGACCAGCATCGTCAACGTTATTGCCCAAGGCGAATTGGCGCGCACCGGCACGGACGAGGAGAAGGCGGCGGCTCGGGAGTTCTTCGCGAATTTCCGCGATACCTTCGTGCTCATTGGCGCGACGGACCCGCTGCTCAAGGATAACTCCGTGCTGCCGCTCAGTGGGGCCGTGCCCGCGCCGCGGGTGTCGATTCATGGCAACCTGCTCAAGACTCTTGTCTCCGGCCGATTTCTGCAACGCCCACCCGTCTGGGCCAACGTCCTGACCATCCTCGCCTTGGGCTTGTTCTCCGGTGTGGTCTGTCTGCTGCCTACCCGCTGGAGTCGGGCGGGAAAAATTGTGCTGGCGCTCCTGGTCGTGATCTACCTCGGCGGGGCTTTCGCGCTCCTGGCCTCGAGCAATTTGGTCCTTCCGCTCGTGGCGCCGCTCGGCGCGGCGGCCAGCGGGTTTTTCCTCGGCACCATCCTGCAGTTGGCCCATGAGCAGAAGCAGAAGCGGCGGATCCAAGACTTGTTCGGCAGCTACGTGTCCTCGGCTGTCGTGCAGGAGATGGTGGAGAAAGACATCCCGCCGCAGACCGGCGGAGCCGAGGTGGAGATCACGGCCTTTTTCAGCGACATCGTTTCCTTCTCGCCCATTGCCGAGGAAATCTCCCCGACGGATCTGGTGGAACTGATGAGCGAATACCTCGGCGAGGGCACGGCCGCGGTCATGGCCGCTAATGGCACGCTGGACAAGTATGTCGGCGACGCGATTGTCTCGATCTTCGGCGCTCCGCTGCCCTGCCGCAATCATGCCGCGGCGGCCTGTCGCGCCGCTTTGGCCTTGCAGGATGGCCAGACGCTCCTGCGCGCCCGCTGGGTAGGGCAGGAGGGCCGGTGGCCGGCGCGGGTCCACCAGATGTCCACCCGGGTCGGCCTCAACACCGGCCCCGCCATTGTCGGGAACATCGGGTCGAAGCTGCGTTTCAACTACACCATGATGGGCGACACGGTCAATCTGGCGGCCCGGTTGGAGGGTGCGGCTGGCTACTATGGCGCGCACATCCTGGTCTCGGGTGAAACTTTCGAGGCGGCGCGGCGGGATGATGCGGATTTGGTTTTTCGCGCGCTCGACCGCGTGCTGGTGCCGGGCCGCACCCAGCCGGTCGATGTTTTTGAGCTGCTCGGGTGTGGGGGTGAAGTGGCGGACGCCTGCGAGGCCCGTATACTGGCCTACGCCGGGGCGCGCGCCATCTACCGCGAGGGCCGTTGGGCCGAGGCGCGTGAGGCCTTCCTCGCCGCGGCCCAGCTCGAGCCGGAGGGCCGGGCGAAGAATCCCGCCAGCGCCATGGCCCGGCGTTGCGAACAAATGGCGGATCGGCCGGCCACGATTGACTTTATTTTTCCCCTGACGAAGTAGGGGTTAACGAAGCGCCTTCACAAATCCGGCCTTTCCCCCCCCCGCGGTCGGGCCCGCTGGCCTCAGCGGGCCGCTGCCTCAACGCTGCAAAGGGTGCGGTCTGCTGGGCCCGCAGACCCTGCCGAGGGGGGCAGGCGGCACGCCGCGCGGGTCACTGCATCGGCGTGGCGACCGGGATCGGGACTGGGATCCCGTCGTGCGCTGCTGTTGTTTCCTGGCCGGCGCGATGGCCTTCGTCCGGGTGGTGTCGTTGCCGTCGGCCTGGTCGAAAATGATCCCGCTCTTGTTATCCACGAAGGGGAGGGTGGAGGTTCCCGTTTTGTCGCCGGCGCGGGTCACGTCGAAATCATAGATGTAGTTCTGCGTGATGGTGGTCTTCCGCTCGGTGATGTTTTGCCGTTCGAGGTTCTCCGTGCCCGACCCGAGGTTGGCGTAGACCGTGCGTCCGACTTCGTCGGAGACCCCTCCGCCAGCCGGTCATACATCGCCCCGCAGCGCAGGGCCCGACGTGAGGCCGTCTCCCACAGGGTGAAACGGAAGCGGGTGTGGATGAAGAGGCCGGTTGTTGGGTTGGCTCATGCCGTCATTCAGCCGGGAGTGATCCGGCCCTCCTTGATTTTCCAATGCGCGGCGTCGGCCGCTTCCTCGAGCCATTGCCATGAGGTGGTGGTCAGCACGCCCTGGGCATCATGGGGCAGCGCGCCCAGAAGGCGGCGGCGGCGCTCGGGATCGAGTTCGCCGAATACATCGTCGAGCAGGTAGATGGGGGCGGCGCCCCGCCGTGCCCGGATCAATTCGGCCTGGGCCAGCCGCAAGGCCAGAGCGAGGGTGCGCTGCTGGCCCTCGCTGGCGAAAGGTGCGGCGGCGGCCCCATCGAGTTGCAGGTCGAGGTCGTCGCGATGCGGTCCGACGACCGTCTGCCGCAGTCGCCGCTCTTCCGTCGCGCTGGCCGCGAGCGCCGCGGGAAAGTTCTCCCCACCCGATCTCCGGTAGGCAAGGGCGCAGGGTTCGCCGCGGGGGCTGATGGCCACGACATGACGGGCCACCAAGGGTGCAAGTTCCCGGCAGAGCTGCTCGCGAACGACCGCAAGGTATTCGCCCATGGCGAGCAGTGGACCGTCGTAGGCGGACAGTTCGCGTCCCCGGTGCGGTCCGTCCTTGAGCAGGAGGTTGCGCGAGCGGAGCGCGCGCTCGTAGGCCCGGAGGTTCTGTCCGTAGCCGGGGGCGCATTGGCTGCCGAGGAAATCAAGGAAGCGCCGGCGCTTGGCCGAGGTGCCGCGGACCAGTTCGATGTCCTCGGAGGAAAAAAACGCCACCAAGCCGACCCGCAGGTATTCATCCGACTTGCCGCGGGCCACCCCGTCGAGCAGGAGTTTGCGGCCTTCGGCCCGGGCCAGATGGCAGGTTAGTTGACGATCACCCCAGGTGCCTTCGAGGGAAAGACCGGTGGCTCCGTGGCGGATGGTTTCCGTCAGGGCTCCAGCGCGCGGTGATTGCAACCGGAGCAGGACACAAATGGCTTCGAGCAGGGATGATTTCCCGCTGGCGTTCGGTGCGGCCAGCAGGTTCAGGCCCGGCGCCGGATGGAACTCGGCCCGGGGGAAGCAGCGGAAGTCGTGGAGGATCAGGGGACCGAGGGACATGCAGCGAAAGTCGTCAGTTGGCAGTGTTCAGTTATTCACGGGAAAAGCGAGCCGTCGGCAAAGAGGAATTGAAGCCAGGGCGCAACCGACCCAACATGATCTCACCTATGCGACTGTTGCCAGGTTTTCGTGACTTCTATCCTTCCGACTGCGCCCGCCGGAACTACATCACCGGCACGTGGCGGCGCGTGGCACGGTCTTTCGGCTTCGTCGAATACGACGGACCCACCCTCGAGTCGCTCGAACTCTATCGGAAAAAAAACAGCGGCGGGGAGATCCTCGGGCAACTTTTTCAATTCACCGACAAGGGCGAACGCGAGGTGGCGCTGCGCCCGGAGATGACGCCGACGCTGGCGCGCCTGCTCATCGCCCGGGCCCGGGATTTTCGCAAGCCGATCAAATGGTTCAGCATCGCACCCTTCTTCCGCTACGAAAAACAGCAGAGCGGGCGGCTGCGCGAGTTTCTGCAACTTAACTGCGACCTCGTTGGCGACGATTCGCCGGGGGCGGATGCCGAGCTGCTGGCGCTGGTCATCGAGACGCTGCGGGCCTTTGGCCTGACGGCCGACGACATCGTGGTGCGGGTGAGTGACCGTCGGGTCTGGCTGGAGTTTCTCGCCGAGCGGGGAGTGACCGACGAGGCGCAGGCGCGAGAGGTCCTGACCGTGGTCGACAAGCTCGAGCGCGAGTCGCGTGATGTGTTGGAAACAAAGCTCTCCGCCTTCGGCCTGACCCTCGAGGCGGTCGAGGTGTTTGTCGCATCGGCCCGTCCGGAGTTTTTCGACAAATTGCAGGACAATCTCGGGGCGCGTGGGCTGGAGGGATTTTGCGAACTCGACCTGCGCATCGTTCGCGGGCTGGCCTACTACACCGGGCTGGTGTTCGAGGTCTTCGATCGGCGCGAGGAGCGCCGGGCCGTCGCGGGGGGAGGGCGTTTCGACCGCCTGCTCGCCGACTTGAGCGAGAAGAAGGTCGACCTGCCGGCCATTGGCTTTGGCTTGGGCGACGTGGTGCTGGCGGATTTGCTCGAGAGTATCCCGGCAACCAAGGCGCGGATGGATGCGGCCATCGCGGACGGGCAGGCGTGTGAGATCTACGTTGTTGTGGCGGACGAATCCCGTCGCCCCGAGGCCCTGGCGGTGGTGCAGTTGTTGCGCGCCCTCGGGCGGCGGGTGGACTATCCGCTGGGGGCGGACAAGGTCGGACGGCAGTTCAAGGATGCTGGTGCGGCCGGCGCCACCGTGGCTCTGGTCATCGGGGCCGAGTGGCCGCAGATGAAGGTCAAGGATTTGCGGGCCCGCACCGAGGCTGAGTTGACCCAAGAGGCGCTTGCCGACTGGGCGACGAATCTCCAGACTCCCGCGCCATGAGTTTTCGAAGCAACACCTGCGGCGCGCTGCGCGCCGACCACATCGGCACACGCGCCACCCTCGCCGGTTGGGTGAGTTCCCGCCGCGACCATGGCGGGGTGATTTTCATCGACCTGCGCGACCGTGAGGGAATGACCCAGGTCGTGTTTCGCCCGGAGGAGCATGCGGGCGTGGCGGAAGCCGCCCATGCGCTGCGCGATGAGGACGTCATTCAAGTTTCCGGCACGGTGGCCCGGAGGCTCGAAGGCACGGAGAACGCCAAACTGGGGACGGGGGCGGTCGAGTTGGTGGCGGATGGTTTGGTTGTGTTGAACAAGGCGGACGTTCTGCCGTTTCCGCTCGAGGGCGCGGCGGCCAACGAGGATTTGCGGCTGACCCATCGCTACCTTGACCTGCGGCGCCCGCCCATGGCGGAAAATTTGCGGCTGCGCCATCGTGTGATCAAGACCGTGCGCGACGTGCTTGATGCGGCTGGGTTCTGGGAAGTTGAGACTCCCATTCTGAGCAAGAGCACCCCGGAGGGCGCGCGCGATTTTCTCGTGCCGAGCCGGCTGAATCCGGGATCCTTCTACGCCCTGCCGCAGGCCCCGCAGCAATACAAACAACTGCTCATGGCTGCCGGGGTGGAGAAGTATTTCCAGATTGCCCGCTGTTTTCGCGACGAGGACCTGCGGGCCGACCGCCAGCCCGAGTTCACCCAGGCCGACATCGAGATGAGTTTCATCACGGCGGATGACATTTTCGCCCTGATCGAGACCATGTTCGTGGCCGTCTTTCGCGAGGCGCGGGGGGTGGAGATTTCGACTCCCTTCCGCCGCATGACCCATCGCGAGGCGATGGATCGATTTGGGAGTGACAAGCCGGACACGCGTTACGCCCAGGAGATTGTGGACGTGGGAGACATTTTTTCCGGCACGGAATTCAAGGTCTTCCGCGGCGCGCTCGACGGCGGCGGCGTGGTGCGAGCCCTCAACGCGAAGGGTCTGGCCAAGATCACCACCGGGCAGATTGAGGAACTGACCGAAACGGCGAAGCAATTCGGGGCCAAGGGCCTCGCCTTCATCAAGTGCGAAAGGGGCGAATGGAAGTCGCCCATCGTCAAGTTTTTCACCGAGGCCGAGAAGGCGGCCTTGCGCGAGCGTCTCAACATCGAGGAGGGCGACCTAGTGCTCTTCGGCGCCGATCGCCGGGAGACGGTGTGCGAGGTTCTCGGACGGGTGCGTTTGCGGGCGGTTGAATTGCTTGGCCTTGTCCATGACCCGGCCCGGTTGGATTTTCTCTGGGTGGTGGATTTTCCCCTGTTGGCCTGGAACGAAGAGGAGCAGAAGTGGAATGCGGTCCATCACCCGTTCACGCGCCCTCGGACCGAGGATCTCGCGCAACTCGAGGCTGGGCAATATGCGGACGTGCGCGCCGAGGCTTACGACATCGTGCTCAACGGCGTGGAAATCGGCGGCGGAAGCATCCGAATTCACGAAGCTCCGCTGCAGTCGAAAATGTTCAGCGTTCTGGGAGTAAGTGAGGAGCAGCAGGCCGCCATGTTCGGGCACCTGCTCAAGGCATTTTCTTTCGGCGCGCCGCCCCACGGCGGGATCGCGCTGGGGCTCGACCGCATGGTCATGCTCCTCGCGCAGGCCGATTCCATTCGTGATGTCATCGCCTTCCCGAAGAACAACCGCGGGGTCGAGTTGATGACCGGTTCGCCCTCGGTCGTTGATTTCAAGCAACTGCGCGAACTCTACATCACCTCGACTAGAAAGGCGTAGCGGACGGTGAACGAGAGAGGGCTTGAGCTGGCGTTGGCCAAGATGAAGGCGGCGGGGCTGAGTGCCGCTGCCGGCCAGAGTTTTCATCATGCCTGGCAGTTGGCGGCGGGAGGGGCAGCGGGGCTGATGCCCGAGTGCGAGCTCGAGGCCGTGACCGATGTTCCGTCTCTCGCCGGAGTGGCGGAGGCCTCTCCAGACCTCGCTTTGCTTGACCGGCTTTGCGTCATCAAGCTCAACGGCGGCCTTGGCACCAGCATGGGGCTGGACCAGGCGAAGTCGCTCATTCCAATCAAGGACGGTCTGACTTTTCTCGATTTTATCGCCCGGCAAATCCTCTGGCTGCGCCGCCAGCACGGCACGCGAGGCCCACGGTTTCTGCTCATGGACAGCTTCAGCACATCCTCCGACACGCTGGCGTTCCTGACGCGTTACCCTGAGCTTTCGGGGCCGGACGGTCTGGACTTCCTGCAGAACAAGGTGCCCAAGCTCCTGGCCGACACGTTGGAGCCGGTCCAGTGGCCGCATGATCGTGATCTGGAATGGTGCCCGCCCGGCCACGGCGACCTTTATCCCTCGCTGCTTGGCTCCGGATGGCTGGATCGCCTCGCCGGGGAGGGGGTGGAATATCTCTTCGTTTCCAACAGCGACAATCTTGGGGCGACTGCTGATCCCGGGTTGCTGGCCTATTTTGCCCGCAGTGGCTTGTCCTTCCTCATGGAAGTGGCGGAGCGGACCGCATCCGACCGCAAGGGCGGCCATCTGGCCCGTCGCCGGAGCGATGGGCGTTTGGTGCTGCGTGAAGTGGCCCAGTGCCCGAAAGAGGATGGCGACGCTTTTCAGGACATCGGTCGCCATCGGTTTTTCAACACCAACACTCTCTGGTTGCGGGTCTCCGATCTACGTGCGGCGTTGGATGCGCAGGGCGGCGCCCTGCCCCTGCCCTTGATCAAGAACACCAAGACGGTGGACCCGCGTGATCCTTCCTCGCCGAAGGTTTTGCAGCTTGAAAGCGCGATGGGCGCGGCCATCGAATGTTTTGCCAAGTCTGGTGCGGTTCTTGTCCCGCGCTCACGTTTCGCACCGGTCAAGACGACCGGAGATCTGCTGGCCCTGCGCTCCGATGCCTACGTGGTGACAGAGGATGAACGTCTCGAATTGTGCCAAGAGCGCGGAGGAGTTCCTCCCGAGGTCACGCTGGATGACACGCAGCACAAGCTGCTGGCTGGCCTCGAAAGTGCTTTCGGAGGGACGGCGCCATCGCTGCGCGAGTGCGCGCGCTTCGAGGTCCGCGGCCCGTGGACTTTTGCGGACGGGGTGGTTTGCCGCGGGCAGGCTGTGTTCATCAACGAGAGCGACACCACCGCCCATTGCGCCGCTGGGGCTTATGAGGGCGTGGTCACGTCCCGCTGACCTCAAATCGGAATATCCGTCACCGCAACGTTGGACGGAGTTCGCTGCCGATGCTGCAGGCCGGCCGGGCTGGCGATGATCAGGTCGTTGGTCAAGCCGAGGAAAAGACCGTGGCCGGCCACGCCGGCGCGGGCGGACAGTCTGGCCGCCAGTTCCGCCTTGTCTTCGATCGGCCCGAAGTCGCAGTCATAGATCCAGTTTCCCTCGTCGGTGACAAAAGGGGTTCCGTCCGCCGTCCGGCGCAGGACCGGCTTGGCCCCAAGTGATTTGAGGAATTCCACCTGGTTGCTGCGGCCGAACGGAACGATTTCGACCGGCAGGGGATGCAGGGTTCCGAGGCAAGGGGAGAGCTTGGCGTCATCGACCACGATAATTTGGCGCTTGGTCGCCTCGGCCACGATCTTCTCATGGAGCAACGCTCCGCCGCCGCCCTTGATCACGTCCAGCTGCGGATCGACCTCGTCGGCCCCGTCGATGGTTACATCCACCGAAGCCGGGCCGGCTTCATCGAGCAGCGGCAGTCCCGCCTCGGCTGCGGCGCGGGCGATGAATGATGATGTGGCGGAGGTTTGCAGTCCGGGTAGCTCACCCGCTTGGTAACGGCGGGCCAGCTCGCGGAGGGCGTGGATGGCGGTCGAGCCGGTGCCGAGGCCGACGGTCATTCCGGGTTGAACAAAACGGACGGCAAACTCGGCGGCTTGGCGTTTCAGGTCGTCGCGACTGGTCGTGGGCATCCGGCCCATTGTGCCATGTTGGGCGGCGGACGGGAGAATTTTCCTCCAGCCTCCGCCAGCCTTGACCTGTGCTGGGACGGGGCGGATTATGCGCGACAGCGCGCGGCTACCGCGCCGTCAAACCATGGAAGAGGTCGTGCGCCACCAGATCCGCGAGTTCCTTGCCCGCAAGGGACTCCGTCATACCACCCAGCGGGATGCCATCATCGAGGCGGCCTTCAGCACTGACCGGCATTACACGGCTGATGAGTTGCTGGAGATGTCGCGGGTCATTGAGCCGACGGTCAGTAGGGCCACGGTCTACCGCACCCTGCCGATCCTCGTCGACAGCGGCCTGCTCCACGAACTCGATCTGGGTCAGGGGCGAAAAGTTTACGATCCGAATTTTGTCGATCATCCGCACCACAACCATCTGATCTGCCTCGATTGTCAGAACATCCTGGAGTTTGAGGATCTGAACATGGAGCTGCTGGAGAATTGCATGGCCAAACGGATGGGCTTCACCCCGGCGAACAAGCAGGTGCGCATTGAGGCGCGTTGCGATGAACTGCGGCTCAATGGCGTTTGCCGTCGAAGCGGCCGGGAAGTCCTGGCTGCCGTCTGATTATGTGGCACGGAAGATTTTCCCAAAGTCCGTCGGAACGGCTGCGCGCCTACAGCGAGTCGGTTTCGTTTGATCGGCGCCTGGCCTTGCACGACATCCGCGGTTCCAAGGCCCACGCTGCGGCCTTGCGTCGGGCGGGTATCTTGCAGGACGCCGAGTGCGCGGCCATCCTCACCGGCCTGGACGACCTAGCCGGAAAGATCAGCCGCAGCGAGTTTGTTTGGCGTGAGGATCTCGAGGACGTGCATATGAACATCGAGGCGGCGTTGACGGCGGAGATTGGGCCGGCGGGGGCCAAACTGCATACCGCCCGTTCGCGCAATGACCAGGTGGCCCTCGACCTGCGCCTCTGGCTGCGGGACGAGACAGCGGTGCTCCTGAACTCGCTGCGCCGCCTGCAGGGTTCTTTGCTCGGCCTCGCGGCCAAGGCGGGCGAAATCATCATGCCAGGCTACACCCATTTGCAGCGAGCCCAGCCGGTGCCGGCGGCGCACCACCTGCTCGCCTACCTCGAAATGCTGGAGCGCGATGCCGGTCGACTGGCGGATGCCGCCCGGCGGGCCAACATCCTGCCTCTCGGCTCCGGCGCGCTGGCTGGCTCGACCATCAATCTCGACCGCGCCGCCATCGCGGCCGAACTTGGTTTCGATGGCGTGTCGCAAAACAGCATGGACGCGGTGGCCGACCGGGATTTTGCCTGCGAATTTCTCTCCGCCTGCGCCATCACCGGCATGCACCTTTCCCGGCTTTGCGAGGACACCGTGCTCTGGGCCTCGGCGGAATTCGGTTTCATTCGTCTGAGTGATGCCCATACCACGGGGTCGAGCCTGATGCCGCAGAAGAAGAATCCCGATATTGCGGAACTCGCCCGCGGCAAGACCGGACGGCTTTACGGGAATCTTCTTTCCCTCCTGACCACGCTCAAGGCGCTTCCGCTCGCCTACAACCGCGACATGCAGGAAGACAAGGAGCCGGTCTTTGATTCGGCCGACACCCTCGGAGCCTCGCTGGATATTCTGGCCGAGATGTTCGCCGCGGTCGAGTGGAACGAAGCGCGGTTGGCGGCCGTCGCGGACGACGCCATGCTGGTCGCAACCGACCTGGCGGATTTTCTCGTCCTCCAGGGTCTGCCGTTCCGCCAGGCTCATGAGGCCGTGGGAAAAATCGTGGCTCTGAGCCTTGATCGCGGTGTCAGTCTGAGGGATTTGTCCGTGGCGGATTTCCAGGCGGTGAGCCCCTTGTTCGGGACGGAGGCCGCCAGTTTGCTCGATGCGCGACGTTCGCTGGCGGCCCGCACAACCGAAGGCGCCCCGTCGCCCGTGCGCGTCGCCGAAAGGCTGTCTTGGTGGCGCCAACATTTGGCTGCGGCCGTGTCATGAGCGACGGCAGTTGGGAGGTTTTGCGCGAGGAGCCTCTCCTCGACAATCCCCACCTCCGCGTGGTGCGGGAGACCCTGCGCACTCCGAGCCGACCCGGCGGTCGGGAGTGGATGCGGGTGAGTCGCAAGGCGGGCGTGGCCGTGGCGCCGCGTCTGCCGGACGGATCGTTCGTGCTCATCCGCGAGGAGCGCGTGCCCGTGCGGCGGGATTTCTGGCAGTTCCCCGCGGGTCAGGTCGAAGGACCGGCGGGGCCGGACGCCGTGGCCGGGGCGGCGCGGCGGGAACTCAAGGAGGAGGCCGGATGCACGGCCGTCGGGCGGCTCAGGTATGTGGGAAAGTTTTTTACCTCCCCCGGGTTTACCGATGAGGTGACCCATCAGTTTTTGGCCGAGGAGGTGCACTGGGATCCTGCGGCCATGAGCCACGATCACGATGAAGAAATTCTCGAGGTGAAGGCCTTCTCCGCAGAGGAACTGCGGGGCATGATTGAGCGCGGGGTCATTGAGGATGCCAATACGCTCGCCCTTTACGCGCGGCTGGCGGCGGGGAGATTGTTGTGAGCCTGCATAGATTTCTCAAGTTCCGCGACGACCGGGGCACCCCCAAGCCGTTCCTCGATCACCTCGATGACCTGCGGACCATGGTCGTGCGCATGGCCATCGCGCTAAGCGTTTGCATGGTGGGAGCGTTCGTCTTCCGCACGGAGTTGGCTTCCATCGTGCAGGCCCCGTTGCTGGCCATTGATCCGTCACGGGTGGACAACCTGCAGTCGCTGGGCGTGGCCGACTCCATGACCATCTCGCTCAAGCTCTCGTTCTACGCCGGGCTGATCATTTCCTTTCCGGTGCTGCTTTATTTTCTGGCTGGGTTTGTGCTACCGGCGCTGACGCGGCGCGAGCAGAAGGTAGTTTTCCTCGCCTCGTTGGTTGGATTCGGACTCTTCCTCGCCGGCGTGGCCTTCGCGTTCTTCGGTGTCCTTCCGCAGACGCTGCAATTTTTCTTTCAGGATGCGCAAAGCATGAATTGGCGGCCGACTTGGACCGTGGGGGAATATTACAGCTTCACCACCCAGTTCATCCTGGCCTTCGGGTTAGCTTTTGAACTGCCGGTCGTGGTCCTCGCGCTGGTCAAGGTCGGCCTGCTTGGCCACGCGCAGATGCACAGCACCCGGCCTTACTCTATTGTAGTCATCTTCCTGCTCGCCGCCGTCATCACACCGACCTCGGATGTTTTCACTCTGCTTTTGATGGGCGCGCCCATGGTGCTGCTTTACGAGGCCTGCATCTGGATTGCGTGGTGGATGGAACGCCGCGAGGCCGCCACGCTCACCAAACGCGACGAAGACCGTAGCGATCAAACACCGGATCCCGACTGATGATCTCGAGTCCGTGCTGCCGCGCCTGGACCACTTGGAGGCGGTCAAACAGGTCGCCGTGCATGGGTTCGAGATGCTCCACGGCGGTCACGCTGCGCCAGTCGGGCGGCAGAATCTCGAAACCGTTCTCCTCGAAGAGACGGGGCAGGTCATGGTCGAGAGAATAGGGCAGCTTCAGCTTGCCCACGCCAAGCTTGATCGCCGCCTCCCAGACGCTGGCCAGGCTGACGCAGCACTCCCACGATTCATTCTCCATCGCGTCCTTGGCGTGGCGACCGAAGTCCCTGTCTCCCGAGAGGAAACCGATCCAGGCATTGGTATCGACGAGATACCTCACATGTATTCCTTGAACTCCTCCAGCGGCGCGTCGAAGTCGGGAGCCATGTAGAATGGCGGTCCCTTCGCGCAACCGAACCTCGCCCGCTTGCGGGGCGGGGAATCCGGCGGCCGCAACTCCGCCACCCGCTTTCCATGCTTGGTGATGTAAATCGTCTCCCCCGCCGCCACCTCGTCGAGCAACCGCGAAAGATGCGTCTTGGCCTCGAAGGCTCCGACTTCTTTGATCATGAGGAAACAACTAGTCTAACCAGTTGTAGTTTGCAACCTGCCAATAGGTTTCAGCCGTCCAGACCTGAGTCGCAGGGGTTCGATCCCCGTTGTCGCTTTTGGTAAGCAACGAAGTGTCCCACCAGCGACAGCACGCAGGCCGCCTTGAGCACCAGCAGGGGCCACGGTGAATACCAGGCTCCGGTCCTGACCTCGATGAAGTCGCTTACGCCGAAGAGCGCGAAGGAAAGCGCCGCCCCGTAGCCGAGTCGCCGAGGTTTGGGCGATCGCGCGGTGCAGAGACAGATGGCCTCCGCAATCGCCAGCCAAAGCAGGCCTTCCGCAAAGTTGAACAACTGATCGAACCCGAAGTCACTGAGCGAAGCGAACAGGGTCATGGTTGTCGCTGGTGAAGACTGCCGGGCGAGGGAGCAATCTTGCGTGCTTCCCGGCGGACCTCGGCGGCGATGCGCAGCCTGAGGAGCAGATGACGGTGCCATGGTCCGCTCTGCAATTCGGTAGCATGACGGGCCAACAGGTCCGCGCGCAGGCGTTGGACGGCATTGCGGTGCAGCCTCTCCGGCCCGTCGGCCACGATTGAGCTTGGTTGAATCACTTGCCACCCCCGGCGAGCCACTCGAGGGCCTTGGCGAAGCTTTCCTCGTTCATACCATGGCCGCCGTCATAGGTGTCGCGGCGGATGTTTTTGATGCCTTGTTTCTTCACGGCCTCGGCCACGAAGTCCGCGCGGGCGGCATTGATCATGGGATCGTTTTTGCCGATGGCCAGATAGACCGCGAGGTCGCGCACCTTGGTGCGGTCCGGGCGGAAGATGGCTTGGCCGGCTGAGAACCTCTCGTCGCCGGCGCCGCCCATGAAGACGCCCTCCACCGGATAGCCCTTCTTGAGGAGAGCGCAGGACATCATGGCGCTGCGCAGCCCTCCGCCGGAGTTGCCACCGGTGAAGAACCGCCATTTTTTCGCGTCCGGGTATCTTTCCTCCAACGCGCGGAGTCCGGCGTAGATCATGGCGGCGTGCCATTCGGGGGGGAGCTTCTCCTCCAGCACCGGCCCGGTGGCGGCGATGGCGACCCAGCCGTTGCGCGTGGCGATGCCGCCGAAACGCGGCATGGGCTTGAGGTGGGCTCCGCCGTTGTCATCGGTGGAAAAAACGACCAAGACTTTCTGCGGTTGGGACGGATCGAATCCCTCGGGTAGCATCAGGCCCACCGTGGCCTCCGCGGGTGTGACCCCCGCGGGGGAACGTCCCGCCATCCGTTTCTCCTCCGGCGTGAGCGGCACTTTGAATTCCTCCATGCTCGCGCCGCGGGTGCCGGCGGGCGGACTCGTGTCTTCGTCTTTATCCTCCACCGCGCTGACGCCAGGGGTGGGAGACGGGACGACGACGGGTGCGGAGACGGCTTGGTCAACCTGTCCGGGCGTGACCTCGCCGGCCACGCGAATGCTGGTCGGCGAGGAAAGCACGACTTGCGGTCGGCCCTTGTGCACCTCGACGAGCCCCTCAACATCGACTTCCTTGCCTTGGAGGACCGAGAGATCACCGAAGTCGCCGGAGCCCGGTTTGACCACAGCGGTGAATTCGCT
Source organism: Chthoniobacterales bacterium (assembly GCA_049315725.1). GTDB lineage: Bacteria > Verrucomicrobiota > Verrucomicrobiia > Chthoniobacterales > JACTMZ01 > JACTMZ01. Next base: position 30,163 of record JBMOJP010000003.1, read on the forward strand.
GTTTGGATGGGCTTGCCCGAAGTTCACAAAAGTCATGCCGCCGCCCACGGTGGAGACTTGGGCCACGGTGCCGCGAACCACAGTGGTTTCCCCCACGTGCGAACCCGCCTCGGTGCTCTTGATCGCGGCGGAGGCGGGGGCAAACCCGGCGGCAAAGAGGAGCACAACCAGAGAGGTAATTTTCATGCGGACTGCATGGCATCCGTTGCCTGGTGAGGCAAACCAATTTATCCATTCGTTTCGCCCTGGACGGCATGGATCGACCCGTCGGTTGCATCGTGGGCAAATCTTGTCGCACTCGGCTCTTCGGAGTAGTTTGGTGTCGTGACCTACGAGCACATTATCACCGTGGATCCCGCGAAGCGCAGTGGCAAGCCATGCATCCGGGGTATGCGCATCACCGTTTACGACGTGTTGGAGTATCTCGCCTCCGGCATGACGGAGGACGAGATCTTGGCCGATTTTTCCGAGCTGACCCGTGAGGACATCAAGGCGTGCCTGGCCTTTGCCGCTGACCGTGAGCGGAAGCTTTTCACCGCGGCCGCGTGAAGCTTCCGCTCGATGAGAATCTGTCGGACCGGATTCTCCCGCAGATTCTGGACCTCTATCCAGCCTCGGCGCACGTCAAGCAACTCGGACTCACCCAGACGGATGATGCCCTCATCTGGTCTTTTGCCCGAGAGAACGGATACGCCATAGCTTCGAAGGACGCCGATTTTCATCAGCGAAGTCTGGTCTTCGGCCACCCTCCGAAGTTCATTTACCTCCGCGTCGGCAACTGTGCGACCAGCCGAATCAGCGAGATTCTGCGTTCCAACTTCGTCCGACTGATCGCCTTCGACGGCGATCCGCACACCAGCATTTTGGTTCTACCTTAGCCGGAAAGCACCCAACCCTAACGAAGCTTGCGTCGCCAGAGCTCGCGGCGGGGCGGGGTGTCTGATTGTATGTTCGCCATGAAACTCCACCGCACAATCTCCCTCGACCGGCCGCTGCTTGTTGTTGCCTTGGAGGAGGAGGCCCAGCATTTGCATGTGACCGAGTTCCCTGTGCTGGTCACGGGGGTGGGGAAAATTTGTGCGTCCTCCGCGCTGTCGGCTTTGCTCGCGCGTCAGCGTCCCTCGCGCCTCATCAACCTCGGCACGGCGGGGGCTCTGCAGGATGGTCTCGTCGGCACGCAGGTCATCGGGCGGGTCATCCAGCATGATTTTGATGACGAGGGGGTTTTCGCTCTGACGGGCGAGCATTTCGGCGAACCGATCGATCTTGGCGGCACCGGACCGGTGCTGGCCTCGGGGGACGCGTTCATCAGCGGCGGGCCGGCGCGGGATCGGCTGATTGCGCGTGGGGCGCAGTTGGTGGACATGGAAGGTTATGCGGTCACGCGGGTCGCGCGGGACTTTGGCCTGGCGGTTACGCTGGTCAAGCAGATCAGCGATTCCGCCTGCGAGGGCGCGGCGAAAAGCTGGGCTGCGACGCTCGACGAATGCGCGGAGAGCCTCGGGGCGTGGGTGCGGCGGGAGCTTTTGGGCGCTTGACCTCGCAGCGAGGGCAGGGGACGTTCGGGGCCTTATGCACATCGACGCTTACACCAAGATCATGCTCACTCTCGTGGCCGGCTGCCTGCTTTACATGGTGGCCAAGGACCTGACGCTCGTGCCGTCCGCCCAGGCCCAGAACGCCTCGTCCGCCGTCACGGATGTAAACATTGTCCAAGTCGCGGGTTCGCCCGTGGTTGCCCCGGCCGACAGCCGCTTCGAGACCGCATTGCCCGTGCGGGTGCTGCAGTAGGACAAAAAAACACGCCGCCGGGTGCAGGACCGCGGCGGCGTGGTGATGGGGATAATCCCGGCTTCTATTCGGCGTCCTTTTTCGGCGCGGATTTCTTTGCCGCCGGTTTCTTCGTGGCTGGTTTTTTCTCCGCCTTGGATTTTACCTCCGCGACGGGTTCGGCCTCGACCTCAACCGGGGCAGTATCAACCCACTCAAGGATGGCCATGGGAGCGCTGTCGCTCTTGCGGGCTCCGAGCTTGATGATGCGGGTGTAGCCACCGGCGCGGCTGGCCGAGCGGGGGGCGATTTCCTCGAAGAGTTTTTTCACCGCACCGGGCTGATGGAGCACGGCCACGGCGGTGCGGCGCGCGTGAATGGTGCCCTTTTTGCCGAGGGTGACCATTTTCTCCGCCAGCGGCCGGACAGCCTTGGCCTTGGCCAGGGTCGTGCGGATGCGCTGATGATCGATCAGGCTGCAGACCTGGTTGGCCAGCAGCGCGTCGCGGTGGGCCTGGGAACGGCCGAGTTTGACAGTTTTGTTTTGGTGCCTCATGGGCGTTAGGGCGTTGGGTTACTTTTTCTTGGGTTCTTCCGCAACCGCCGCGCCGGCTTCTGCTGCGTCGGGGCCCGGGGCGGGCTCGATCAGACCGGGCTCAAACTTGACGCCGAGGCCGAGGCCGAGTTCCTCGAGTTTGTCTTTGATCTCGTTGAGCGACTTCTTGCCGAAGTTGCGGTATTTGAGCATTTCGGCTTCAGACTTCATGGCGAGCTGGCCGACGGTGGTGATGTTGGCGTTGTTGAGGCAGTTGGCGGCACGGACGCTCAGTTCGATTTCGTTGACGCTCATGTTGAGGAGCTTCCGCATCTTGGCGTTCTCCTGACTGACGGCCTCGGGGGTCTGGTCGAATTCGACGGCGGCGTCATCCGAGTCCACGAACACGTCGAGGTGATGGCGCATGATGGCCGCAGACTGGAGGAGCGCGTCGTCCGGCGTGATGCGGCCGTCGGTCCAAACTTCGAGGATGAGCTTGTCGTAGTCGGTGCGCTGGCCGACGCGGGTGGCTTCAATGGCGTATTTCACGCGGGTGACGGGCGAGAAGATCGAGTCAATGGCGATCACGCCGATGGCCTGGTCGGTCGTCTTGTTCTGGTCGCCGCTGGCAAAGCCGCGGCCTTTGCGAACATTCATCTCGATGGAGAATTTCCGCTTCTTGTCGAGTGTGGCAATGTGATGCTTGGGATTGAGGACCTCGCATTTGTTGGTCGACTCGATGTCCCCGGCGGTGATGGCACCTTCCTTGTTCACGCTCAGCACCACGCGGTGGGTTTCGTGGTCGTGGGTGTTGAACTTGACCTTCTTGAGGTTGAGGATGATTTCCACCACGTCTTCGACGACGCCGTCGATGGTCTGGAATTCATGATCCACTCCCTCGATGTGGATTGAGGTGATGGCGGCGCCTTCCAGGGAAGAGAGGAGCACGCGGCGCAGGGAGTTGCCGACGGTGTGTCCATAGCCGGCCTCGAAGGGTTCGGCGGTGAACTTGGCGTAGGTTTCAGTGGCAGACTTCTCGTCTTTGACGAGAGTCTTGGGCATTTCGAAGCGTCCGAGACGAACGGGCATGGTGTGTATTGGTAGTAATTCGCCGGGTTACCCTTGGCGCGTTTGATTCCGCCGACGAGGCGGTGGAACCCAAGGACCTACGGCGCGATTGGTGACGCGCAAGGCATGCAATGTAGCGGTCTGGTGCCGCCTGGCAAGGACATTATCCCGTCTTATTCCTCGAGGATGCCATCCGCGACCAAGCCCTCACGATTGGCCCGGAAGACCTCACGGCTGACCGGGTAGGTGGAGAGGCGGTTGATCTCGATCAGCGAGGCGGCCTCCTCGGGCGGAATTCGGCCGGCCAGCCGCGGATACATGGCGATGGTGTTGCGGTCGGGAATGACCACATGGAATCCGTCGCCGAGGAGGGGTTCAAAGCGGGTGTAAAACGCAGAGCAGAGGGCAAGTGCAGGCAGGAGTGGGTCGTCGCCGGTGATGAGGATGCGGTCGATCACGCGTTTGGCGTCGCGGCGGATCTCGACATTCGCCTCAATAAGCCACCGGCCACCGTCGGTTTCGGCCAGCTTACGGGCGAAGCGCCAGGCGCCGCGGGTGGTGGCATACTCCAATGCGCCGTAATCCGTGCTGCGGGCCACGGCGAGAAACGTCGTTTTGGATCGGGGGATGGATTCGTAAATAGCAGGGCGGGGCTCGAATGAGGGCACAACGGTAACCCGCCAAGCAGCAGGATCTGCGGCCCAGGCAAGATGCGGCAGCGTGGTCGCCACCAAGGCGCAAAGAAAAGCACGCTTGCCGTTATGGCGGGGTCTGGTAGCGGTCATGGGCAATGATTACATCCTTGGAGGGCGTGTTGCGCGAGGTCTGGCCCACCCAAGTGGTGGTGGAAGTTCATGGGGTAGGCTACGAGGTTTTTATCCCACTCTCCAGCTACGATCGTCTGCCGCCACCTGGTCAGCCTGTGCGCCTGCTCACGCATCTGCAAGTGCGCGAAGACGCTCATCTTCTTTTCGGCTTTGCCTCGGCGGAGGAAAGGGATCTGTTTCGTCTGCTGGTCACGCGCGTCAGTGGCGTGGGTCCGAAGCTCGCTCTCGCGGTTCTGAGTGGCATGGATGTCGCACGGTTTAAGGCCGCGGTGGTGGATTCCGATACGGCCTCCATCGCGCAGATCAGCGGATTGGGAAAGAAAACGGCGGAGCGGATCGTGCTTGAGCTCAAAGACAAGCTGGGCGTGGCTGCAGCCTGGGAGGCCGCCAGCGCGGAGCATGCACCGAGCGCCGGGGCCCGGGCGGCGAACGATGCCGTGCTCGCCTTGATCGCACTGGGTTACAAGCAGGTGGATGCGGCCAAGGCCGTGCGGGTGGCGGCCCAGCAGAACAAGGAGGCGGGGACGGAGGAGTTGGTGCGGCTGGCCCTGAAATCCTTGGCGTGATGAGAGGGGAGGAAATCACGGGCGGGTCGCCTGCGCCCTGTGGTGCTGAAGCCGAGCGGGTAGCCCGGACGGCACGGGTTCGGGCCGCCCTGCCGACGGGAGGGCTTTTCGCCGGCAAGGATTGGCGCATCGCGTCAGAGCCCTTTGTGCTGCCCCCGGGCATGGCGGAGGATTTGCAGAAGTTGGGTTTCCGTCTGCGGAAATTTGTCGAGGCTTCTAACCTGCTCTACCGGCTCAGCGTGGCGGGGAAGCAACCGGCTTGGATCGCGGAGTTTCTTGATCGGGGCAAACCACCGGAATTGCTGGAGTTGGCACGGGCCAAAGCCCTCGCGGGGGAAACTCCACGGGTCATCCGTCCGGATGTTATTCTGACTGACGATGGTTTTATTCTGGCCGAGTTGGACAGCGTGCCGGGAGGGATCGGTCTGACCGCCTGGCTGAACGAAGTCTATGCAGCCGAGGGGTTCAATGTTCTCGGTGGGACGGGCATGATCGACTGCTTCGCCGCGCTGGCGGGCGGCCGGGACATTCTCATTTCGCGCGAAGCGGGGGATTATCGCCCGGAAATGGAGTGGATGGCAGCCCGCGTCGAGGCGCGGGTTATCGAGGTGGAGAATCCTCCGCACGACCTGGCGGCGAACGTGTATCGGTTTTTCGAGTTGTTCGATCTGCCGAACATTCCCCGGTCCATGGAACTGCTGCGCGGGGTGGCCGAGGGCCGTCGCTTCATGAGCCCGCCGCCCAAGCCCTGGCTGGAGGAAAAATCGTGGTTTGCCTTGTTCTGGCTGCGCCCTCTGGCCGAATTCTGGCGGCGTGAGTTGGGCGAGAGGCACCTCCTCGAACTGCAAAAAGTCATCCCGCGCACCTGGCTGATGGACCCGCAGCCGCTGCCTGTGACCGCGGTGATTCCAGAGTTGGGCATTCAGCACTGGGATGAGCTGAAGAAATTCAGCCAACGCGGGCGCGAGCTGGTCCTGAAGATCAGCGGATTTTCCGCCCTGGCCTGGGGCTCGCGCAGTGTGAAGGTCGGTCAGGATTTGTCTCAGGACGATTGGGCCCGCGCGGTTGATCAGGCTTTGGATGATTGGTTTGCGCAGCCGTGGATTTTGCAAAAGTTTCATCACTCACGTGTCGTGGACCTGGATTACGCCGAGGACGGTCGGATGACCCGGATGAAGGGCCGCGTGCGCTTGTGCCCGTATTACTTTTGCGGCGAACGCGAGACCAAGCTCGGTGGCGTGCTGGCGACAGTTTGTCCGGCGGACAAAAAACTTCTCCACGGCATGCGGGATGCCATCCTCACGCCCGTGATGGCGGGACAGGCCTAGGTTCGGACCTTGATTGACGCAGGCTTCGTTCCTGTTTTTCGCACGAAGGTTGGTCCAATCCGTCCGATCAAAGACTCAGCGCGGGGTGAGGATGCGCACTAGCAACTGCTGGAGGATGAGGGCGGGGTCTGAGCCGGTGGACATGATGGCCGTGGTGGCCTCCGCGCAGGCGATGGTGGCTTCGGTCAGTTCGGAGACTTTGAAACGCCGGGCCTCCTGGGCGGCAAGGTAAAGGGGATAGGCATTGATCGTGCCGTCCTTCTTGCGGGGGATGACTTCACGTGCGTCCTCCGGCAGTTGCTCGAGGGCGGATTGAAACGCCGGGTAGCTCGGAGGCACGCGCAGTCCGTGCTCGTGGACGAGGAGGGCGGCGGCGAGAAGTTTCTGCACGGTGGGCATGATCGCGGCATAGAGAAGTCCGACCGGGTCCTCCCCTTGGCGCAGCAATTTTTGCAGGCAGTTGCTCGCTTCGCGCAGATTGCGGCGGGCGAGGCAGTTGCCCAATTCGAAAATAATCCCGCGGCGGGTCTCCGGGACAAGGAGCCGGATGTCCTCCGTGCTGATCGTGCGGCGTTCGTCCCCGAGGTAGACGTCGATCTTGTCGAGTTCGTTGGCGACTTGCCGAGTGTCGGATCCGACGAAGGCGGCAAAACGCTCGAGCGCGTCGGGCTCGAACTTCAGCCTGCGCTGGCGGGCGCCGTCCGTGGCCGCTTTCCGCGCGGCCTCATCCTCGTCGTAGCGCGGACCGGAGGGTTTGTCGCACACGATGACCGTGCCGAGCTTGGCCAGGGATTTGTAGAAGCTGCGGCGTTTGTCCGGGCTGATTGCGCTCAGGAGGAGCTGTGTGCCGGGCGGAAGTCCGGCGGTGAGAAAGGCCTGCAGTTCCTCGACCGCGGCAAGAACCGTCTTGCTCCCGCCGAGTTGGGTGTCGGCGAGAAAATTGACGTTCTTGAGCCAGACGAGTTTCTCGGCGGCGAGAAAGCCGGGCATGCTGAGAGAGAGGATGGCCTCATGGATGATTGACGTGGCGTGGTCCGCGTTGTCCGCCTGGGCGTCAATGGTCTCGAGGCCGAAATCGCCTCCACCGGGCGGGGTCAGCTCGGCCGCCAACTCACGAGCCCGGGCCTTGACCGCGTGGTCGTCATTGCCGGCCACAACGGTGAGGGCGGTTTTCGGAGGGGCGGAGGCAGGCATGGTCAGGAAGGGCGGCGGGAAGTGTTGCGCTTCTTGCCAGCGTAGGACACCGGGCGGCGGGACGAGGAGATTTTTTCCAGCCCGGCCCCGGACTTCAATTCCATGATCTGGTCGCGCAGGAGGGCGGCACGCTCGAATTCGAGGGCGGCGGAGGCTTCATCCATTTCCTGCGAGAGTTCGGCCAGCAGGTCGGTGAGGGAGAGGCCGGCCCCATCCTCCCGGACCACGGAAGTTTCGTCCGGCCTTCCGCGCAGGATGACGTGGAGACTTTCCTGCACGGCCCGCTGCACGCTGCGCGGGGTGATGCCGTGCTTTTCATTGTATTCCATCTGGCGCTGGCGCCGGTAGTCGCTGATGGCCACAAGGGCGCGGATGCTTCCGGTCATGGTGTCGGCGAAAAGCACCACCTCGCCGTCCGCGTGACGCGCGGCCCGCCCGGCCGTCTGGATGAGGGAAGTCTGGCTGCGCAGATAGCCTTCCTTGTCCGCGTCGAGGATGCAAACCAGCCCGACCTCGGGAAGGTCGAGGCCTTCGCGCAGGAGATTGATGCCCACGAGGATGTCAAACTCGCCGCTGCGCAAGGCCCGCAGGATCTCCACCCGCTCGATCGTGTCCACGTCGCTGTGAAGATAGCGGACCTTGAGACCGATTTCGCGCAGGTAGTCCGTCAGATCCTCGGCCGTGCGCTTGGTCAGGGTGGTGACGAGGATCCGCTGCTGCTTCTCGATCCGCTGTCGACAGAGTTCGATGGTTTCGTCAATCTGGGCGGCGAGCGGACGAATGGTGATGCGGGGGTCGAGCAGTCCGGTTGGCCGGATGATTTGCTCCGCCACGAGCGGCGCGCCGGGGGTGTGGGGATCAAAATCCGTCCGGGCGCGCTCGAGGAGGGCGGCGCTTTCCTCGATCGACAGACGGTTGTCCGCGGTGACGGCGGGAAAATATTTGTCGTTTCCGACGTGGCTGTTGCGGATTTCAAAATCGCCGGGGGTCGCGCTCATGTAGAGCAATTGGTTGGTCATGCCCATGAACTCGGGGAAGTTGAGCGGACGGTTGTCCATCGCGCTGGGCAGACGAAAGCCGTAATCGACGAGGACCTGCTTGCGCGAGCGATCGCCGGCATACATCCCGCCGATCTGCGGAATGGAGGCATGGGATTCGTCGATGACGCAGACAAAATCGCGGGGAAAAAAGTCCAGCAGAGTGTAGGGGCGGGAACCGGGCGGTCGGCCGCTGAGGTGGCGCGAGTAGTTCTCGATCCCGCTGCAGAACCCCATCTCTTCCATCATCTCAAGGTCGAACTCGGTGCGCATTTTGAGGCGTTGAGACTCGAGGAGCTGCCCGCGGGCTTCGAGTTCGGCCAGCCGCTCGTCGAGCTCCGTGCGAATGGTCCCGAGGGCGCGCCGGAGTTTGTCCTGCGGGGTGACGAATTGCTTGGCTGGAAAGATGGTCAGCCCAGGCAGGCTTTCCATCACCGTGCCAGTCAGGGGGTCGAAGAGGCTGATGCGTTCAACCTCATCGCCGAAAAACTCCACCCGCACGGCCTGCTCGTCATAGTTGGCCGGGTGGACCTCGACGACGTCGCCGCGGACGCGGAATTTGCCGCGGGCGAAGGCGATGTCGTTGCGCTCGTAGAGAAGGTCAACCAGCCGACCGAGGAGAGCTTCGCGGGAAAGCTCTCCGCCCGTTTGCAGCGGGAGGAGCATGTTCCGGTAATCCTCGGGGGAACCCAATCCATAGATGCAGGAGACGCTGGCCACGACCAGCACGTCGCGGCGGGTCAGAAGCGAACTGGTGGCCGAGAGACGCAGACGTTCGATCTCCTCATTGATCGCGGAATCCTTCTCGATGTAGGTGTCGGTCCGGGGGATGTAGGCCTCCGGCTGGTAGTAGTCGAAGTAGCTGACGAAATACTCGACCGCGTTGTCGGGGAAGAACTGCTTGAACTCGGAGTAGAGCTGGGCGGCCAGCGTTTTGTTGTGGGAGATGACGAGGGTGGGACGGTCGAGGTTGCGGATGATGTTGGCGGCGGTGAACGTCTTGCCCGAGCCGGTGACGCCGAGAAGGGTTTGGTGGCGGTTGCCCGCCTCGAGTGAGCGGGTGAGTTTCTCGATGGCCGGCCCCTGGTCGCCGCAGGGCTGGTGGGGCGAAGTGAGGCGGAAGGACATGGGGCGCGGGCAATCTTAGCGCGGTCGGGGTGGTCAGGCGAGCGAGAGGATGGGGATTGTGCGTCGGGTCGCCCTGACCTACCGTCTCGCCAGCGCCCCCGCTTTGACGAGGGCCAACTTTTCTTCACAATATCATGGTTAAAATCGTCACTCAGCTCGCCGTCTTCATCGCCAATAAACCGGGAACTCTCGCCGCCGTCTGCGACGCGCTGGCTAAGGAGGGAATCAATATTTACGGACTGGCGACCTCGGACACGACCGACCACAACGTGGTGCGGTTGGTTCTGAGCGAGCCGAAGCGGGCTTTGGAGGTGTTCGAGGAGCGGGGAACCCTCGTGGTCGAATCTGAGGTCCTCATGGTGGAGAATCGCAACCAGCCCGGGGCGCTTTCCAAAATCGCCAAGGCGCTCGCGAAGAAAAAAATCAACATTGAGTATGCCTACCTGGCCAGCCATCCGTCCGACCTCCACGGCCTCCTCATTCTGCGGGTGGCTGAGACCAAGCTTGCGCTGAGGGCCTTGAAGGCTTTGAAGATTTAGCGCGTTAACCGCTGGATTGTCCGCGTGCTCCGGCGGCGGAGAGCCCGCTGGCCAGCGTGGCCAGAGCGACCACCTCGGCCCGCGACCACGGTTGGCGGCTGTGGGGCGCGGCAAAGATGGCGAGGCCGGTCAAGCTGGCGCGCTCCCAGAGGGGAAAGATGGCAATGTGAGACCCGCGCAGGGCCCCGGCCAACTCGGCCGTCTCGCGAGGCAGAACTTCAAAATTCTCCCCCACCGAGAGGAGGCGAAGGGCCCGGTCCTGGCATTCTTTCCAGACCGGGTTGAAATCGATGTTCGTCCCGGCCGGCCACGTGACCAAGGGCGCAAGTGCACGGTCGGGTTCGATGCGCATGAGTGCGGCGTAGTGGCAGTCCCCAGCCTGCCCCGCGAGGTCAAGGGCGTCCTGCAAGTAACCCGCCCCCTGAGGGCCGAGCAAACGTCGCAGCGCCTGATGGCATCCGGTTTGCAGTCGTTCCAGCCGCCCGAGGCTCAACTCGGTTTGCCGCAGGGTCGTGATGTCGCGATTGCTGGCCCGCCGTCCGCTCCAGGCTCCGCCATTGTCGTAGACCGAATCGCACGAATGGCTGACCCACGCGGTTTCGCCGTTGCGTCGGATGATTTTAAAATCGAACTGGCAGGGCGGGGAATCGTGGGCGCAGGCCCGCAAATGATCAACCACCCGCTTGCGGTCCGATGGGTGGATAATCTTGAGCAGGCGACGGGGAAAGACCCGGAACCTCTCGGAAGGATAACCGGTGAGCTTTTCCGCCGCCTGGGAAGTGAAGATCATGCGGCCGTCGGTTCCGACCCAATACTCCCATGTGCTGGTGTAGTCAGCCGCCGTGCGAAAAAGGTGTTCGGAGCGCTCAAGTTGGTGACGGCTTTCGAGGCTGAGGCCGACCGAGGTGAAAAGCGAAAGGGCGATGATCATGACCAGCGTCCAGCCGAGGATGCTGTGCAGGCGTGCGCGGGCGGCCCATTGCGCCCAGTCGTTGGCATCGAAATCAATACCGAGCAAAGCCACAATTTGTCCCGCTTGGTCGCGGACCGGCGCAAAGGCCGAGACCCAGACACCAAAGCGGTCGGGCAGGGGACCCTCAAGGAACGATGGCCCATCCACGAAAGCCCGGCGCAGTTCCGGGCTGGCCTCGTCATAAGGATCGCCCGGTCGGACGGGCCCCAGCGGGTCATCCGGTTGGTCGGCGAGGAAAATGACGCGGCCCTCACGCATGGTCAGGAGGTAGGCGAACCTGCTCGAAAGTTCCGCATCGGCGGCCGAGCGGACGATTTGTTGGATGTTTTTCAGGCGATGGGTCACGGCCTGGTAGGTGGTCGTGCCCAGGTCCGCCGCGCTGCCCCGCAGGGCCCGGATGTCGTCGGGGTCGAGCGCCGCGGCTGCGGCCTCGGTCACATGAACGAGATGCCGCCCCTCTAAGCGCAGGGTCTCTGCTCCCCGGTGCTCGGCCCGATCCGCGGCGACGAGCAAAAGCAGGGGCAGGGCGAGGAACTCCCCGACCGCCCAGCGGGCGAAGCCCCGGCGGGTTTCGGCATGACGCACGACGTAAACCAGCCGGAGGCAGATCGCGGCGCCGGCCACGCCGGGAACCAGGGGCCATGTGCTGCGGGTGAGCAAGGCGGCTGCCAGGCTGAGCAGGAGCACCAACCCGGCCGCCCGCGCCCAGCGCGCTCCCGGCAGATGGTAGGCCATGATGACCAGCAAGGTGAGCGACCCCGCGAGCAAGCCGACCGACCGCTGGGCGAAGAACACGCGGGAGTAAATCCCGCCGGATTGCGCGGCGAGCGCGGCCCCGGCGAGGGCCACGACCAGCAGCCCGGCGAGCGTTTGGGCCAGCGGGCCGAGTTTGAACCGTCGCGCCAGAGCGTCGCGCGAGAACTCCAGCCAGGCACCGAGCGAGATCAGGCCGAGCAACGAACCGGCCAAATCGTTGGCCTGGTAGCTTTGCCAGGCGACGGCGTAGAGCGAATGCCATTCCAGCACCGCCGTGGCCAGGCCTGCGATGCACAGGCGATTCCAACCGGGGAGCGGGCCATCCAACCGGGCCAACCGCAACCCGGACGACCCAAGGCAGGCGTAGGCTGTGCCAAGGATCAACGGGAGGAGGTCGCCCGGCATGGCCTTAGTCGGGATGGGCCCGGGTGGTGCCGTGAAGCGCGGTGACGTAGTCGCGGACCGCGGCGGAAAATAGTGCGGCCAACTCCGCGCGCGGCTGGGCGAACTTCGGCCGAAACCACGGAAAGAGTCCGACGAGATCGTGCAGGACAAGGATTTGGCCGTCGCATCCCTCCCCACTGCCGATGCCGATGCTGGGAATGTCGAGGGAGGAGGAAACCTCGGTGGCGAGTTCCGGCAGAACGATTTCGAGGACCACGGCGAAGGCCCCGGCATCCTGCACGGCGGCCGCATCGCGGCGGATGGCTGCGGCCTCGGAAGCCGAACGACCTTTGATTTTGTAACCGCCTTCCCGAAGGATTTGCTGGGGCAGCATTCCGAGGTGGGCCAGCACCGGAATGCCGGCTGACGTCAGGGCCCGAATCTGCGGAACGACGGCCTCGCCGCCCTCCAGCTTGACCCCGGCGGCCCCCGCTCGCATCACTTTGCGTGCGCTCCGCAAGGCTTGGTCCGGGGATGCGTAGGTGTTGATCGGAAGGTCGGTGATGACCGGGGCGCGGCTGGCTCCGCGGACCACCGCGCCGGTGTGGCGGATCATGTCCGCCAGCGTGACCTGCGTGGTGTCAGGAAAACCAAGAACAACCATGCCGAGCGAGTCGCCGACCAGAATCAGATCCACGCCGGCCTCATCGACCAGCCGTCCGGTCGGGTAGTCGTAGGCGGTGAGTGCTGCAACCGGGCGCCCGGCCGCTTTTTGTTCGCGGAAACGCGTGACGAGAGGGTCATTCACAGGAGAAGGGCAATTTCGCGCCGTTTGGGTCGAGCGGCAAGCCCGCTTCTCTCACCAAGTCGTGGCGACGAGGCGGACGGCGGGTTTGGGCGGGAGCGCGTGGAGCAGGGCGCGGATCGTCTGCGTCTGTCCCGGCAGGACGAGATCGGGCCGGATCTCGGCCAGAGGTTGCAGGACAAAGCGTCGCTCAAACATGCGGGGATGAGGCAGCGTGAGGCCCGGTCCGGAAACCACGAGGTCGCCATAGTAGAGAATGTCGAGGTCGAGGGGGCGCGGGATGTTGCGGGCCGGCGAGGAAGCGCGTCCCGCGGCGCGCTCAACCGCGCGGAGTTGTCCCAGCAGCGCGGTAGAATCAATGTCGGTTTCGATCTCCGCGGTGGCGTTGAGAAAATCCGGCGACCCGGCCGGGCAGTCCAAGGGTTCTGCTTCGTAAAGCGCGGAAAAAAGAGGAGCGTCCGGACCGGCGTGCAGCGAGGCCAGGAGCCGTCGTGCCGCCGCGAGGGCTGCCGCCCGGTCGCCAAGGTTCGAGCCCAGAGCCACTCCGACGTTCATGCGCACAACATCGCAGAGAGTCCGCTCCGGGCCAAGCGGGTTCGGCGCAGATTTGCCCCGCCCGCTGGTCCGTGCTAGGACAAAGCATGCGCGTTCCTCTGGTCTGCCTGGCCGCCCTGCTCATGTTGTCCCCGGGGCTTCAGGCCCAGGAGGACGATGATGTGACGCCCTACCGCGAGATGAAGACCTTCGCGCGGGCCATGGAATTGGTGCGGATGGAGTATGTCGATGGGGACAAGACCGATTACGAGAAGCTGACCTACCATGCGCTGCGCGGAATGCTCACGGAGCTCGATCCGCACAGCGATTTCATGGAGCCGAAGGATTTTGCCGAGATGCAGGAGGATACCAAGAGCGAGTTCGGCGGTCTTGGGGTGGTGGTCGGGACGAAGGACAAACGGCTGACCATTGTCGCCCCGATGGAGGGCACGCCCGGATTCCGCGCCGGCCTGCTGCCGGGGGATGTGCTGCTCGAGATTGATGGCGAGTCGGCGGAGAAAATCACCCTGCGGGATGCCGTCGACAAACTGCGCGGCGAGCCCGGCACAACTGTCACGTTGGCCGTCGCTCGGGCCGGGCAGGCCGAGCCGCTTAAATTTTCGCTCGAGCGCGAAGTCATCAAGGTGCCGAGTGTGCGCGGGGCGCGCATCCTCGACGGGGGTGGGCCGCGGATCGGTTACGTGCGCGTCACGCAATTCAGCGAGCCGACCGGCAAGGAGTTTGCCCGGGCGCTGGACGACTTGGAGAAGCAGGGGCTCGATGGTCTTGTGCTGGATTTGCGCTTCAACCCCGGTGGCTTGCTCGGCAGTGCGGTTGAGGTGGCGGGTGAGTTTCTCCCGGGTGGCTCGCTCGTGGCTTACACCGAGGGACGCTCGCCCAACGCGAGTCGCCGCTATCTTGCCCCCGGCAAGGGACGCAAGCCCCACGAGTATCCCGTGGCCGTGCTGGTCAACGGATCGAGCGCGAGTGGGGCGGAGATTGTGGCCGGGGCGCTCAAGGACACCGGGCGCGCCCTGCTCGTGGGCGAAACAACTTTTGGCAAAGGCTCGGTCCAAAGCGTCGTCTCATTGCCCGATGGCTCGGCCGTGCGGCTGACCACGGCGAAGTATTTCACCCCGGGAAAACAGCTGATCCATGGGAAGGGCGTCACGCCCCACATCATTGCCACCATGACCGCCGCCGAGGAGGCGGAACTGCTGGCGGCCCGGCGTCGGGAGGATTTGCCGCCGTCGAACGACGCCGCAAAAATCAAGGTGCCGGATGATGTGCCCCTGCAGCGCGCGGCCGACGCTTTGCGGGGCATTCTCCTGCACGCGCAGAAAGGAGCGGCGGCGCCGCCGAAGGAAGCTTGAAACAGGCTCTGCTGCTCGCGTTCGAAACCTCCTGCGACGAAACCGCGGTCGCCGTCATGGCCGGCTCGGGCGACCTGCGAGCCAGCGTGGTCGCCTCGCAGGCGGAGGTCCATGCGGTCTATGGCGGGGTGGTGCCCGAGGTGGCCTCGCGCAACCATGCCGCCCATCTGCGTGCTTTGATCGCCGAATGCTTGGACGACGCGGGATTGTTGCTCCACGAGATTGATGTCTTCGCCGCCACGACCGGCCCGGGCCTGCCCAGTGCCTTGCTCGTCGGCGTGGCCGCAGCCAAGGGCCTGGCCCTGGCCTGTGAGCGGCCCTTTGTTGCGGTCAACCACATTGAAGGCCATCTGCTTTCGCCGTTTTTCGGCCGCGCACAGGTTCCGGCCTGCCTTGGATTGGTTGTCAGCGGAGGGCATACCCTGCTGGTCGATGTCGAGGGCGCCGGGCGCTACCGTCTGCTCGGACGAACGCTGGACGATGCCGCAGGGGAAGCCTTCGACAAGGTCGCCAAGCTGATGGGGCTGCCTTATCCGGGTGGCCCGGAAGTTGAGCGCGAGGCCAGGCAGGGCAACCCGGCGCGGTTCGAACTCCCCCGCAGCATGATGTGTTCGGGGGATTTCAACTTCAGCTTCAGCGGTCTGAAGACGGCGGTTCGCTACCTGTTGCCCAAGACGACGGCGGCGGATCGTCCTGATGTCTGCGCCGGGTTTCAGGACGCCGTGGTCGAAGTGCTGGTGGACAAGGCTGTGCGGGCGGCGCGCGAGCGGAAGCGTTCGCTCATCGCGGTGAGTGGGGGGGTCGGACTCAACGGGAGACTGCGCGAAACACTGGCTGCGGCAGCGACGGCCACCGGGTTGGAGGTCCTGTTCGCCGAGCCTTGGCTGTGCGGTGACAACGCGGCCATGATCGCCTACGCGGCGGCCCAGCGTGGTGCTTCGGAGGGGGGCGGGGACCTTGCGGTGGACATCGCGCCGACCTTGGTCGACAGCTTTTTCCAAAGTTCCTGAATATTGGCGCGAAAATTGCTTGCAGTTCAATGACCGTCCGGGCGTTGTAGTCTCATGCCGGGCCTGCAGCAAAGCGTTCAGACAGGGCAACAGCAACTGTTGTCGCCCCAGATGCGTCAAAGTCTGGAGATTTTGCAAGCCACAGCGCTCGAATTGGAGCAGATGGTGCGCCAGGAATTGGAGGCGAATCCTGTGCTGGAAGAAGAGCGGCCCGAGGAGGAGGTGGAGGGGGAGGCTGAATCCGAGGAAGAGGATGATGATGAGCTCACGAGGCTGCGGGACCTGGATGAGGATTGGCGGACTTTTTCGGCCGAGGGTGCGCAGGACACGGAGGCGGAGGTGCGGCGGCAGCATTTTCTTGAGGGGGTGACTCCGCCGGAAAGTCTGGAGCATCATCTCGAGAAACAGCTGGCCCGGCTGGCGCTTGATCCCGTGCAGCGCCGCGTGGCTTCGCTGCTCGTGGGGAATCTCAACGAGGACGGCTACCTCGCGGCTACGCTCGAGGAGGTGGCGGATGAGGCCCGGGTGGAAACCGCCGAGGTTTTGCCGGTTTTGCAACTGCTCCAGACGCTCGATCCTCCCGGGGTGGCCGCGCGGGACCTGCCGGAGTGTCTTTTCCTCCAACTCGCCCGCCAGGGCCACGGGGGGGGGACGGCGGCCCATCTTGTCCGAGAGCATCTCGAGCGGCTCGGGCGGAAAAAATTCGCCGAGATTGCTTCCGTCATGGGCGTCAGTCAGGAGGCGGTGCGCGAGGCGGGGGCGCTCATCGCGCGGCTCAACCCGAAGCCGGGCGGGGTTTTTTCCGGCGAAGCCGCCCAGACGCTTTCGCCTGACGTCATCATCGAGCGGGTGGGCGACGACTTTCTCGTCTCGCTGGTTCGCGACCGTGTGCCGCATCTGCGGATCAGCCGGGCCTACCGCGATCTGCTGGGCGATTCGGGCCGTTCCGCCGAGGTGCGGACCTACCTGCGGGACAAGATTCGGGGCGGAAAGTTTCTCATCAAGAGCATCCAGCAACGTCAGCAGACCATTCTGGCCATCGCCCGCGAAATCGTCGCGCGTCAGCGTCCGTTCCTCGAGGATGGCGTGTCGGCCCTGGTTCCCATGACCATGGCCCGGGTGGCCGAGGCCGTGGGAGTTCACGAAACGACCGTCAGCCGCGCCATGGCCGGCAAGTCGGTGGCCACGCCGCAGGGGGTCTTCGAGATGAAGTTCTTCTTCACCACCGGATACCAAACGGCCGACGGCGGGCAGGTCAGCAACACCAGCGTGAAGGAGGAGATTGCCGCGCTCATCCGGGCGGAGGATGGGCGGCGGCCGTTGAGTGATCAGCAGCTGATGGAACGATTGAAGGCCGACGGCTGGCCGGTGGCCCGTCGCACGGTGGCCAAGTATCGCGAGGCGCTCGGGGTGCTGCCGAGTCACCTGCGAAAATCCTTTTGATTCGCGGCACGTCCGCTGAAACTGGCCCGTTTATGGCAGAACTAACCGGTGACGACGTGCGCGAGGCCCTGCGGGGAGTGAAGTATCCCGGCTTCAGCCGCGACATCATTTCCTTCGGGCTGGTTTCCTCGGTCGAGGTGAGCGGGGGCGATGTTCTGGTCAAACTCTCGATTGCCGCGGCGGATCCGGCCGTCGCGCAGCAAATCCATCGAGCGTGCATGGAGGCATTGACCGCTCTGCCCAGCGTGCGAACCCCGCAGGTGTTGATCGATTTGCAGAAAGCCCCGGTGGCCGCGTCGCCCGGAGCCACCCGCATCGAGGGGGTCAGGCATGTGATCGCCGTGGCCAGCGGCAAGGGCGGAGTGGGCAAAAGCACCGTGGCGTCGAATCTCGCCCAGGCGCTGAGTTTGGGCGGGGTCCGCACCGGTCTGTGCGATTGCGACCTCTACGGCCCGAGCATTTCCCTCATGTTTGGCACGACGGAGCAACCGGCCGCAACCGATGACAACCTCATCCTCCCCGTCGAACGTTACGGCTTGAAGTTGATGTCCATGGGATTCCTGACCGATGCGGACACACCGGCGGTGCTGCGGGGGCCGATGGTCACGCGCTACACCCAGCAATTTCTCCGCCAGGTGGCCTGGGGGAACCTGGATTATCTCGTGCTCGACCTGCCGCCGGGCACGGGAGACATCCAGTTGACGGTGGTTCAGACCGTGGCGCTGGCGGGCGCGGTGGTGGTGACAACGCCGCAGGAGGTGGCCTTGATCGATGCGCGCAAAGCCGTCTCGATGTTCCACAAAACCAATGTCCGCGTGCTGGGGATCGTGGAGAACATGAGCTACTTCCTCTGCCCGAGCGACGGCGTGCGTTACGACATTTTCGGGAGCGGCGGTGGCCAGCGCGAGGCCGCTCGCCTCGGAGTTCCACTTCTCGGAACCGTGCCCATCGACATTCCGACCCGCGAGGCCGGCGACACCGGGATGCCCGTGGTGGCCCGCGCGCAGGAGAGCGCGGTCGGGCAGGAGTTCATGCGGATCGCTGCGGCCGTGCGGGCCGCGGTGGAGGATGGGGTGGTCATGCCGTCGGCTTGACGCAGGCTCCGTTTACTGCAACAGTTTAGCATCATGACTGCCCCCCACGGCGAGGATGCCCGCCTCGTTCGCAATTCCACCCTTTATCGGGAATTTCTGGCCGAAAGGGAGGAAATACTGCGCCACAAGTGGATCGAAAGCGAGAAGCTTGGGCATGACATTGGTTTCGAGAAGGCCTTGCTCGATTGGGTCATGCGTCACCGGAGTGCATGGCGCGATACGCGGGTCCGGGCCGGGCGGGAAAGCCGATCCGGCCACGCGGGTTGATTGTGGTGCTGACAGGCGGCGAGGTTTCAGGGCAAACTCGCCGACCATGACGTGCGACGAGGCCGGCCAACAACTGCACGACGCCGGATTCGTTTTTCAAGCGTTGGGCCGGATGGCCGATGGCTTGGCCCGAGAATTGAAGGAGGCCGGGCCTGTTTTTCTCGCGGGGATTCCGACCCGCGGCGTCACTCTCGCCCTGCGCTTGCGGGATGCGCTGCGGGAGCGGGGCCTCGACTGTCCGACCGGTTCGGTGGATATTTCGATGCATCGTGACGATCTCGGGCTCCGTCAGGGGATTCATCCGCTCCTCCGCACGGAACTGCCGCTCAACCCGGAGGGATGGAATATCGTTCTGGTCGACGACGTCCAGCACACCGGGCGCACGGCCCGGGCGGCGCTTGAAGCGGTGCTGGCTTTTGGGCGTCCGCGGCGAATCCTCTACGCCGTGCTGGCCGACCGCGGCGGGCGCGAACTTCCAGTCAGACCCGACTTCACCGGGGTGGAGCTATCCGTGCCTCCAGAGGCTCGCGTGCGGGTGCGCCTCGCCGGCACGGATGAGGAGGCGGAGGGAATCTACCAGTCATGAACTGGACCCGCAAAGATCTGCACGCGCTCTCCGTTCTCTCGGCGGAAGAAATCACCTTCGTCCTCGACACGGCGGCCCAGTTCAAAGGCGTGGGCCAGCGCCGTTTGAAGAAATTTCCCAGCCTTCGCGGCAAGACCTTGGTCAATCTGTTCGTCGAGGCCAGCACGCGGACCCGCACATCGTTTGAGTTGGCGGCCGTGCGGCTGAGTGCGGATGTGGTCAACATCAGCGCGACCGCCTCCAGCCTGTCGAAAGGGGAGAGCCTCAAAGACACGGCCAAAACCCTCGAAGCGCTGGCCGCCGACTTGATCGTCCTGCGCCATCCGGCGGCGGGCGCCTCCCAGTTCCTCGCCGAGCGGCTGCGCGCCGGGGTCATCAATGCCGGGGACGGTTCGCATGAGCACCCCACCCAGGGGTTGCTCGACGTTTTCACCATCCGCGAACGACTCGGCCGGGTGGCCGGGGTGAAAGTTGGCATCGTCGGGGATATCCGCTTCAGCCGCGTCGCCCGCTCGAACCTGCACGCCCTGACCAAGCTGGGCGCCGAGGTCACGCTGATCGGACCCACCACGCTCGTCCCCCGGGAGTTTGCCCGCACCGGGGCGCGGATCACGCACCGGTTGGACGACGTGCTGGGCGAATTGGACGTGATCAATCTCCTGCGCATCCAGCACGAGCGGCAGCGGTCCGGCTATTTCCCCGGAACCGGCGAGTATGCCAGCTTGTTCGGGCTTAACGCCGCGCGGGCCGCACGGCTCAAGCCGGGAGCGCTGGTCATGCATCCCGGGCCGATCAACCGCGGCGTCGAACTGGATGGTTCGGTGGCCGATGGGCCGCAGAGCGTGATTTTGGACCAGGTGACCAATGGTCTGGCTGTGCGGATGGCCGTGCTTTATCTCTGCGGGTCAATCCCGCCTCGGGAGGAAGCATGAGAAATTCAGTCACCATCCGCGGCGGTCGCGTCATCGATCCCGCCTCAGACCGGGACGAGATCGGCGAGATTTACGTGCAGGACGGCCGGTTGGCGGCGTCGCCGGGCGAGGGGGCGATCGAGATTGATGCGACCGGCTTGGTGGTTTGTCCCGGGTTCATTGATATTCATGTCCATCTGCGCGAGCCGGGTCAGGGGGCGAAGGAGACGATCGAAACAGGGACGCGAGCAGCCGCGGCCGGAGGGTTCACCAGCGTGGTGGCCATGCCCAACACGCAGCCGGTGGCGGATCATCCCGGGATCATCGCCTGGATGCAGGAGCGCGCCGCCGCGGTCGGCGTGGTTAATGTCTTCACCACCGGCGCGATCACCATCGGCTCGCAGGGCGAACAACTCGCCCCGATCGGCGCGATGGCGGCAGCCGGTATCGTTGCGGTCACGGATGACGGACGCTGCGTGCAGAATCACGAGATCATGCGGCGGGCCGCAGAATACTGCGGGATGTTCGGTTTGCCGATCATGGACCACTGTCAGGATGTATCGCTGGCCGGGGCCGAGGCCATGATGCATGAGGGGTATTGGAGCACGATGCTCGGACTGCCCGGGTGGCCCCGCATGGCCGAGGAAATCATCGTGGCCCGCGATGCTCTCCTGGCCGAGGCCACCGGCACGCGGTTTCACTGCCAGCATCTTTCCTCCGCCGGCAGCGTGCGCATTTTGCGCGAGGCCCGGGCCCGGGGTATCCCGCTGAGCGGCGAGGTCTGTCCGCATCATTTGGCCCTGACCGACGAGTCGCTGGGCGATTATGACACCAACTTCAAAATGAACCCGCCGCTGCGTGAGGCGTCGGATATCGAGGCCCTCCTTGGGGGCATTGCCGATGGGACCATTGAGATTCTGGCCACCGACCATGCGCCCCATGCCGCCTACGAAAAAGAGGTGGAGTTCTCCGCCGCGCCGTTCGGAATCTTGGGCCTGGAAACCGCGGTGGGTTTGTTCTGTGATCTGCTGCTGCACCAGCACCGCGTGCTTGAGGTGCCTGCGCTGGTCGCCATGCTCACGCGCAATCCGGCCCGCCTGCTCGGGTTGGATCGAGGCACACTCGCCGTGGGTCGGCCGGGTGATGTCACGCTGTTCGACCCGGCCCGTGAGTGGTGCGTGGATAAGAATGCCTTTGCGTCCAAGTCCAGAAACACGCCTTTCCATGGGCGCGTGCTCCGTGGGCGTGCCGTCCGGACGGTCGTGGGTGGCCGCACCGTGTGGACGGCAGACTCGTGAGCGCGGCTTTCGAGGTGTTGGCCGCGGATTCCTCTTCCGCCGGGCGGCGCGGCCGCCTTCGCACCCGCCGCGGAGTCATTGAGACGCCGATTTTCATGCCGGTCGGCACGCAGGGCACGGTCAAGGCGGTCAGCCCGCGCGAGCTGCGCGAGTTGCCGGCGCAGGTCATCCTCGGCAACACCTACCACCTTTTCGTCCGTCCAGGCCTCGACGTGATCCGCAAGCTTGGTGGGTTGCATCGCTTCATGGGCTGGGACGGCCCCATCCTGACCGACAGCGGGGGATTCCAGGTCTTTTCGCTGGCCAAGCTGCGTCGCATCACCGAGGAGGGGGTCTATTTTCAAAACCACCTCGACGGCACTCCGTGCTTCATCGGTCCGGAGACCTCGATGGAGATCCAGCACACGCTTGGCTCGGATATTGTCATGGCCTTCGACGAATGTCCCCCGCATCCGTGCACGCACGAGGCGGCGGCGCAGAGCCTCGGTCTCACCCTGCGCTGGGAGCGGCGGTGTCTTGACTGGTGGAGGGCCCGGAACGAGGGCGGGGAACGTCCCCTGCTTTTCGGCATCGTGCAGGGCTCGAGCCATGCGGATCTCCGTGAGCGCTCGGCCCGCGAGCTTGTCGCCATGGGCTGGGATGGTTATGCGGTCGGCGGAGTGAGCGTGGGTGAACCGGAAAAAGAAATGATGGAGGCGGTGGATTTTGCCGTTCCTTATCTGCCCGTGAATCGCCCCCGCTATGCCATGGGTCTGGGCACGCCGCCGCAGATGGTCGAGATGGTGGCGCGGGGCATTGACATGTTTGATTGCGTCCTGCCCACGCGCGTGGCCCGGAACGGCACGGCTTTCGCCGAGCACGGCACGATGAATTTGAAGAATGCCTGTTTCACCTTGGACGAGCGGCCCATCGAGGAGGGGTGCGGTTGCTACGCGTGTGGTAATTTTTCCCGCGCTTATCTGCGGCACCTCGTCAAGGCGGAGGAAATTCTCGGGCTGCGCCTCATCACGCTGCACAACCTGCACTTTTACCTGCGGCTGATGGAGCGGGTGAGAGAATCAATCGAGGCGGGCCAGTTCGCCGCTTTTCGACGGGAGTTTGTCGGCGGCTACCAGCCGCACAGACCGCAGACGGATCCGGCGGATCAGGGATCCTGCTGATCGTTGCGGACGTAGGGGTAGCGCGATTCGAAACCGATCTCGGGCGGGAACTCGCTGAATCCGCTGTGAATCCACTGCACATTGCTGCGGTAGGGCGGGGCGTAGGTGCCCTTGTAGCTCGGGATGGGGAAAAGGAAAACGTCGTAGAGACCGTAGCCCAGACGGGCAAATCCGCGCGCGAGCCCGCGGACCACGCCGTAGCTGAACGCGGCGTTGTTGCCTTCCATGTAGTTGACCGAGAGCATCGAGTCGGGCAGCTCGGTGAAGCCGAAGCAGATGTTGCCAAGGCCCCGCCCTAGCTTGCGGGTCGGGCCGTTGTCGGAGGAGGGCGGCTGCTGGATGTCCGCGAGGGCCACAGCCGAGGTGAGGACAAGGGCGACAAGGGTCAAGGAGCGCTTCATAATGCAAATCTTCTTAGCATTGCCGTGAGGCGGTTGGCAAGCGCCGGGTTGCGGAGGTCAATCACCCAACTCGACATCCCAGCACCCGACATCGACGAAATGGCGCCAGGTGTCATGAATTCCCGCCGAATAGGTCAAGTGAATGAAGGGGCGCCACCGCGGGCGGGCGGGGGTCTTGAGCAGTTGCATGTTGGCCTCGTGGGGCAGGCGGTTGCCCTTGCGGGTGTTGCAGGGGATGCAGGAGCAGACCACGTTGTCCCAGGTGGTTTGACCCCCCCGCTGTCGCGGGAGCACATGGTCGAGGTTGAGTTCCTGCCGGTCGAGGGTGCGCGCGCAATACTGGCAGGTGTGCTTGTCCCGCTCGTAGATGTTCTGCCGGGTGAACTTCACCTCCTTGCTCGGCAAACGGTCAAAAATCAGGAGCACGATGACGGTGGGCACGCGGATGCGGAAGCGCACGGCATGAACCATGTCGGGCGTCGGTTCGGTTTGGGAGAAGTCGTGCCAGCTGGCGAAATCGTGGCTCAGGTAGTTGTTCCCCTCGTCCCGCCAGACGACCTGCGCATGGCCTTGGTAGAGGAGGGTGAAGGCGCGGCGGGCGCTGCAGACGTTGACCGCCTGCCACAATCGGTTGAGCACCAGAACGTGCCTGTCGAGTAACGCCTCCATTCAGCTTGGTCGCAGCGGCCTTCGCGCGGCGCGCGCTGCAGTTAAGAGCAAATTAGCAACTCGCGAAACTTTGTCAAACGGTCGACCAAGGGCTCCAGCAGGGCGATTGCGTTTTATCCGCCTTACCCTATAGTGGTGGATCGCATGCATCTGCTACGCGCCCTGGCACTCTCCGCCGTCGTGGCCTTGGCCGCTGGACAGACTGTCCGCGCTCAAGACGACTCCGCGCGGGCTTTTTTCTCCGCCTACCAGGAATACCAGCGGGCCGAGCGTTTCGAGCGCGAGGGCCAGACCGCCGAGGCCATTGCGAAATTCCGTTTTGTTGTCACCCAGTTGAGCCAGATGAAGGAGCAGCATCCGGGCTGGCAACCGCTGGTGGTTGATTTCCGTCTGCGCAAGGCGCAGGAGGCCATCGTCCGTTTGGAGGGCACCCTTGATTCCGGGACGATGGGACCGCCGCCGGACCTTGCCGTGACCGACGGGATGGACGGGGTCGAAGATGTGCTCCCGCCTGTGCGGCCGGCCCGGGCGGAGTCCAGCGGTGCGCCCCCGACCATTTCTATTTCGCCACCGCATGAGGATGCACCGGCGGACGCGCCCCCCACCCGCCGTGAGCCCAAGGTTGATTCTGCCGGGGCCGAGTCGGTGAGGAACCAGCTTGCGGCGGAGAAGGCCCGCAGTAAGGACTTAGAAAACAAGCTGACCCAGAGCGACGCCGAATTGAGCAATGTCAGCATGGAGTTGGAGAAGACCAAGGTCGCCTTGGTTGATCTTAACACGCAGCTTCGTCAGTTGAAGGAGTCCGGCGCTGCCACCACGCCGGCGGCCGACGCCGCCAAGGGCGAAGTTGAACGCCTGACGGCGCGATCCAAGGAGCTGGAGGAAAGCCTGGCCTCGGCCCAGCAGGAAAAAACAGACTTGGTGGAGCGAGCGACCGAGAATGCGAAGCAGCTTGAGTCCATCACTGCAGAATTGCAGACAGCCAAGACTGAGAGCGAAACCGCCAAGGCACGTGCGGGCGAGCTCGAACAGGAGCGCGATGGTTTGGTCTCGGCCCGGGACGAGGCTCTGGGAAAATTGACCGCCGCGGAGCAGGAGACCGAGACAGCCAAGGCGCGGGTCGGGGAGCTGGAGCAGGAGCGCGAAACCCTCATCGCCGCACGGGACGAAGCGCTGAAACAGGCGGCCGAAGCCAAGACGGCGCTGGAAAAATCCGCTGAGCTGATCGAGGCCAACCGCCAGCTTGAAACCAAGCTGGCCGAGGCCGCGACCAAGATTTCTGGCATGGAGAGCGACGTGACGGCCAAGAATGAGGTCATTACCGGATTGCAGACCGATCTCGACAAGGTCCGCACGGAACTGGCCGAGGCCCAGACCAAGCTCAAGGATGACCGCGCCCGGTTTGATCAACTGCAGGCCGTCAACGACCAACTGCTCAAAGAATATGACGATGTCAACGGCGCTCTCGCTGCCGTCAAACTCGGGGATGTCACGGCGGCCGAGGCCAAGCTCATCCAGCAGGAGAACGAAGTTCTGCGCGGTATCATCATGCGCCAGATCAAAGAGCAGGCGCGACGCGAACAGGCTTACCGATTGGCCCAGGAAGAAATGGAGCGTCTGGAGATTCGCTCCGACACGCTCAACGACAAAATCAACGAGCTAGCCAAGCCCACTCTCGAGCTGACCGAGGCCGAGCAGGAAATGCTCAAGCGGCCCGTCGTGACCTTGCTTGATGCGGATGCGGCGAAGATGACCGTGCAAGTCGAGGTCCTGAAGCCGAAGGTGCCGGGGATGGAGGCAGACACCACCGGGACGATGCCGGATGGCCAGCCCGCCGGCCCAAGTGAAGCCGAGCCGACGAAAGACCAAGGCTCGGTCGCGGCCGAATCCCTCAGCACCGAACCATCGCCCGAGGCCCTGGCGCTCATCGCCCAGGCGCGGGACGAGTTTGTCAAAGGCAACTTTGCCCAGGCCGAGCAGCTTTATCAGAAGTTCCTCGAGAAAGAGCCGGGCAATGTGGTTGCGCTGGCCAACCTCGGCGTGGCCCAGTTCCGCCAGGGCAAGCTGACCGCCGCGCAGTTGGCTCTGGAGAAGGCGGTCAAGGTCGATCCCACGGATGCCTTCACCCTCACGACTCTCGGTGCGGTCATGATCGAGCAAGGGCGCATTGAGGACGCGATCGTCTATCTGAAAAGAGCGAATGACTCGGTGGTGGACGACCCGATCACCCTGAATTACCTCGGGGTGGCCTCAAGCCAGATCGGCCAGTTCGGCGAGGCGGAGAAAGCTCTGCGCCGCGCCATCACGGTCAAGCCGGATTACGCCGAGGCGCACTTCAATCTCGCCGTCATCTACGCCACGGCCAAGCCGCCCTCGATTGCCTTGGCCAAGCGCCATTACGAGAAAGCGCTCGAGCTGGGGGCCGGCCCGGACAAACGCCTCGCCTCCCTCCTGCAAAGCAGCCCCGGAAGCTGATGCTCCCGAGAACTCTCAGGGCACGATTGTCTCTACCCGGAGGAAGCCCTTTGGCCCGTCGAGTGGCATCGATACTTCGTAACGGGTGTAGTCGGCGGACGGAAGCCCGGCTTGGTCAGCAGCAACGTTGGGCTTGAGCACTCCATCGAAGCCGATGGCTGGATCGGCCGAGGTTCGCACGATGTAGCTGACTCCCATGCGTTGGAGAAAAGTCACCCGAAGGACGTTGCCTGCAACCGTGGATGAAAAGAGACGTCCGTCCGGCAGCTTGGGGTTCAGGCCGAAAGCAAATTCCTGCGCATTGCTCCATCCATCGCGATCGGGGTCTGCCGAGGGCAGAGCTTCCTGGTTGGCCAGCCCACGATTGAGGATCCAGGTGGAGAATGGAGCAGGGGAGATCACGATCGTGCGTGTCGCGGTGGCCGTGTTTCCGGCGACATCGCTGGCCGCATAGGTGATGGTATAGTTTCCCGGGACAGCGGTGTTGACGGAACCGCTGACAGTCACCGGGCGCACGCCGTTCACCGCGTCGGTTGCGGTGGCGCCGGCTTCGATGTAGGGCGTTCCAGTTGTGAGATTGACTGTGGTCCCGCCGTTCAGAGTGATGACTGGCGGGGTCTGGTCCAAGGCGCGCAACGTGGCAATGTAAGTGCTGTTTCCCGTGTTGCTTCCAACGCCAAAAGTCAGCGATCGGGCATCCGCAGCCTGCCCGCCGCCGGCAGAGTAAAAGTCGGTTAGATTCGAGTTGGCGTTGACCACATAGCCGTAAGTGCGGTTGCTGCTCAGAGAATTCGAAGAACGCAGTTTTTTGCCGGTAAACGCCGAGTATTGGCTGCCCGCGCTCCCCATGGCCAAGTCATGAATTCCACCGGCCACGCCTCCGAGGCCAGTCCCCGCTGCTTTGATCATGACCATGTCGGTATTCTGCAGATCGAAGCTGCCTCCCGCGTTGGTGAATGCTCCGGTGTTTCCCAAATTGACGCGCAGGACGAAATCGGAGCCATCCAAATCCTCCGGGGATGTTGTGCCGGACGAAACGACGATCAAGGTGCCGGCTTTGACCGAGGACCAAAGCGGAATGTCCTTGAAGACATATAGGCCGCCAGAATCTGCACCCATGTTTGACGCAAAATCCTTGAGCACCATGCTCCGCAGATTCACCGCCGGACCGCTCGCCGCGTCGGTGCTGTCTCCGATGACGAGTAACTCGACCGCGTCCGTGGAGGAGTTCTGAAATTTGTTGATCACGACACTGAGGGGTTGGGCCGCTTGCTCTGCCGCCGAGACGACGCGAAGCGCGTAGTTGGCGTTGCTGGTTCCATCTGCATTCGAGGCGGAGATCGTAAAGCTGTAGGAGCCCGCTGCGGCCACGGTTCCGGTGATGACACCGGTTGAAGGATTGACCGTGAGGCCGGATGGCAGGTTGGCGGCGGCGTATCCCGTGATTGGAAGATCTCCCCCTGCCGTAATGGAGTAGCTGAAACTTCCGCCGGCATAGGCCGATCCGCTGAGCATGGAGGTGATGGGTGGTCCAACCGGAAGCACGACGGCCCCGAACAACGCCAGTCCTTGCGGAGCGACTCCTCCGCCGGTGTGATTGATGAAATCATTGTAGAGGCCGACCCCTGCGGTCGCGAGCAGGCGCACCTCCACTTCGCGGCCGACGATTCGGCCGTTGACCGGGGACACGGTGAGAACGGGAGTAAAGGTCAGGCCGTCCAGGCTCAGTTCGTATCCCGCCGGGGCGGTGATGGTGATCGGCCCGCTGAGGTTGGCCCCGCTCACGGTGTAACGCTGGACAAACGACGCGGTGCCTGCCTTCGTCGTGAAGCCGAGCAGTTCGGTCACCGAGAGCCCGAGCGTGGGTTCAGTGGCCTGAACGGTGCCGGTCAGGGCCAGATACTTCGGTGTTGCCCCGCTTCCTGTATGGGTGATCGAGCCGGAGTTCTCGCCGAGCGGGGCGGCTGCGGCCATGCGGGCCTGGATAGTCGCGGTGACAGTGCCGTTCGCATTCGGGGTGAATGAGAGCGCATCAACAAAGGTTGTGCCGTCGGTGCTGATCTCAAAGCCTCCTGGGGCGAACGCCGTGACCGGAGAACTTAGATCGCTGCCGCTTATGGTGTAGGTCTGGACGGAGCTGGCAAATCCAAGGTTCGCACTGAAGGGGTTCAAGCTGGAAGACGACAATTCGAGCAGCGGAGCGCGGACCGTGACGACCAGGGTTCTGGTGTCGCCGCCCAGGGCGTTGGAAGCGGTGATGCTGACATTGGCTGATCCTGCCGTAGTAGGCGTGCCGATGATCGTTCCCGTTGCAGGGTCGATGTCCAAGCCGACTGGGAGGTTGGCCGCGAGATAGGTCGTGGGTGAGTTGCTGGCAGTGATCTGGTAAGAAAATGCGACGCCGACCTGTGCGGAGGCCGTGAGGGCGCTGGTGATCACCGGGGCGTTGGGGTCAGGCGCGACCGTGAGGAGGAGCGTGCCCGCCCCGTCGCCGGCCGCGTTGCTGGCCGTCAGAAGTATGGTGTAGGTTCCCGCGGCTGCGGGAGTTCCGGAGATGATGCCGGTCGTTGGATTCACGGAAAGCCCCTCGGGCAGGTTTGAGGCGGCAAAGTTGGTGGGGCTGTTGTTCGCCGTGATTTGGTAGGAGAACGTCTGGTGCGCTGTGGCGAAAGCGGTGGAGGAACTGGTGATGACCGGAGCCAAGGGCACCGCGACAGCCGTTGAGACGGTGACTTTCAAGTCGTCAATGCGCCAGTTCGCAGTGCTCGTGGTCGGGGCCCCCGTGCCGCCGTAGCCGTAAAGGCGGAACGTGGTGGCTGAGGAAAAAGTTCCGGGAAGGTTTGCATGGGTCTTCAGCGTCCAGGCGCTGTTGTTGGAAATCGATCCCGTGACGATGTCCGTCGTGTAGTTGTCCACCGAGCTCCTCAGCGCATAGGCCTGCGGTCCCGTGCCTGTGCTGCGGGTTCCGAGGGAAAGACCGGGGAAGGTGAAGGTCTGGCCGGCTGAGGGTGTGACCGTGAATTCAAAATAAGCGCTTCCGCCTGTCGCCGTGTTCAACGCTCCGATACGTGCGGCCGCCCCGGCATTGCTGGTGCCGCTTGCGCCCGTGTAGCCGCTGGAGGCCGAGGCCGTTGTCAGCATGGTCGTGGTGCCATTGTTGTTGCCTTGGGCCACGGCGCTGACCGTCAGCGTTGCGGTTGACGCCGGGGTTGGGGTGGCTTGGACAAAGTCCCACGCGAAGGCCGCGGTCTCGCCCGAGCCCGGAGGCACGACGGAACCGGTGACCGCGAGATCTTGGCGGCTTGCTCCCCCGCCCGAGTGACTGATCGTCCCGGACACCGGTCCCGACGACGATGAGGCGCTCAGCCGCACATAAAGCGGCACGTTGGCCAAAGCGCCGCCGACGGGTGAGATTGTCTGGCTGGATGCGAAGGACGTGCCGTCTTGACTGACCTCATAGCCGGCGGATGCAGTCACGGCAATCGTTCCGGTCAGGTTGCCACCCGATACGCTGTAGCTTCGACTTGCGCCCGCACTCCCTTGCACCGCGCTGAAGCTCCCGAGGCTGTTGGTCGAGAGGGCGAGGTAGGGCGACGCTGAGGTTACCGTGCCGCTGAGCGAAAGACTGCGCGTTGCGGCCCCGGGACTTTGGTGGGTCACCGAGCCGCTGAGCGCGCCGAGCGGGGCGGTGGATTTGATGCGCACGTAAATCTGGCTTCCCAGATTTCCATCGATGGCCGGGGTCAGGCTCAGGTTGGGAGAAAAGTTGGCGTTGTCTGTGCTGATTTCAAAATCCGCCGAAGCGGTGATGGTGACCGCACTGGTAAGCAGGCTCCCGGTCACCGCGTAGATTTGGCTTGGTCCCGCAGCCCCTTGCGGCGCGGTCAAGCCGCCGAGGTTGATCGCGGATAAGTTGATGATCGGGCTCGTGCCGGCGGTGACGGTGAAGTCCTCGTAGCTTGTGTCTGTGCCGCCGGGGCCGGTGACCGTGATGGCGCCCGTCGTGGCTCCGACCGGCACGGTGGCGGTGATGCTGTTGCTGGTCACGGCGGTGACAGAGGCCGGGCTGCCGTTGAAGGCCACGACCGGGGAGGGGCCGAAGTTGTATCCTGAGATGACCACCGAGGATCCCGGCGGCCCGAGAGTGGGGTTGAAGGTAGTCAGCACAGTGGGCGTGTTGGGGCCGTTTCCGGTGTCGATCACGTTCTTGAGGTAGATCGCCACCGACGGGTCCATCGCGGTGAAAAAGTTCAGACCAGTGACATTTTCGATCGCTTCAACCGAGGTGATGTAACTCTGCCAGGTTCCCAGACCTGTGTTCACGTTGGGCGTGAGTATGGCGATAACCCGGGCCCCGGTGGTCGCGCGTTGATTTGCGGGGGTGGTGCTGCTTGCGCCGGGAATTTCCACGACGATTTTCCACACGAAGCCGGGCGTGGCCATCTGGTTGGCCAGACGCGCCCCGGTGAACTGGGCCGGCCCAGACATGATCACAACCTCATCGCCGTCGGCGGCCAAGGTTCGACAATAGGATTCGAAGTTGTTCCACAACCCCTGGTTGTTCTGCGAAGCCTGCGGGATGATGTTGCTCATCCGAAAGGTCACCTCGTTGTCTGGTGTCGTCTTCAATCGGTCGGCCGAGGGGCACATGTGGCCGCGATCCCATCCGGTGCCAAACGTGGCCGTGCCGATTTTGAGGAAGCCCGAAGGCAGGAGTTCCTCGACGGCCCAGGCATCCGTCCGGCTCGCTGGCCCGTCATCGCTCAGCGAGTAACTCCAACCAACCCAGTTTGCTTCGTGGGTGTCATCGTTGTAGGACAATGCGTATTGCGCCCTCTGGATCAGATAATTGGTGCGGCTGGCGGCAACCGTGACCGCACTGTCGGGATTGCCCAAGGGCGCCTGAAATTCAATCCCCAGCTTGGCCCGGGACACGGTGCTGGTTGCGACGAGCAGGAGAATCGACAACCAAAAACTCGTCTGGCGTCCCCACAGCTTGGCTAGTGCACTCACTTTTGTCTGGTTGTCTCGGCGGAATCCTGCGGAGCAAAAAAATGCCCACTATGAACCTAGACGAAGGGCTGCCGCAAGCAAGCCCTACAATTTCAACGACTTCCGCAAATGCGCTCGCAGAACCCCCTACGCGAGTCCTGATCCATCCTTCCTCAAGACATGGCATTGATCCTGCTCTATTTGTCCTGCGTGAAGCGCAAAAAGATCCAGAAAATCGGTGTCCTAACCAGCGGCGGGGACTGTCCCGGGCTCAACGCGGTGATCCGCGGGGTGGTTCGCGCCGCCCGCGAACAGGATTGGGAGGTCGTGGGTTTTGCCGACGGCTATGAGGGGATGCTTTCGCCGGTGCGTTACCGCAAACTCGATCCGAACGGGGTGGACAGCATTATGCCCATGGGCGGCACCATTCTTGGCACGGTCAACCGCGGTCGTTTCGCCGCCAAGGTCGGAGAGGGCAAGAAGGCTCTCATTCCCAAGGCGATTCTCAGCGAAGCACGCGAGACCTTCGAGGGCCTCGGGTTGGATGCGCTGGTTTGTATCGGTGGCGATGGCTCACTCAGCACCGCTTTGCAGCTGCAGGCCGCCGGCGTCCCGGTCGTCGGGGTCCCCAAGACGATTGACAATGACCTCTCCGCCACGGCCATGACCTTCGGCTTCGATTCCGCGGTCGAGGTTGTGGTTGATGCCCTCGACCGCCTGCACACGACGGCGCGAAGCCACAAGCGGATCATGGTCGTCGAGGTCATGGGGCGGCACGCGGGTTGGATCGCCCTGCATGGGGGCTTGGGTGGCGGGGCGGACGTGATCCTGATTCCGGAGATCCCCTACGAGATGGACAACCTTCTCAAGCTGCTGCGCCAGCGCCGTGCCGACGGCTTCGGCAGCACCATGATCGTCGTGGCCGAGGGCGCGAAGGAGGCGGGGCGCAAGCTGGTGACCAAGGAGGCAAAATTGCGCGGGGCCGGCGAAGTGCGGCTCGGGGGTGTCGGCGAACAACTGGCTGAGCGCCTCGAGGCCGCGACGGATCAGGAAGCCAGATTCGTCACCCTGGGCCACCTGCAGCGAGGCGGCACGCCGAGCGCGCTGGACCGAATCCTCGCCACGCGTTTCGGCGTTGGCGCGGTGCGGCTGATCGCGGCAGGAAAATTTGGCCACATGGTCAGCTATTTGAACTACCAAGTTGGTGGCGTTCCCATCGCGCAAGCGGTGCGAAAGTTGCGCACCGTCGAGCCTGGCTCGGAGACCGTGGCGGCCTGCCGGTCGGTCGGGATCTCTTTTGGCGACCGCTAAAGCCAGCTCCGCACGGGCCGCGGGCGGGCTGCCTGACTAACAGTCGGCGTTCTCGCAGGAGGCATCGACGCGGTCAGCGGCCGCTTCGAGTTGCAGCATGAGGTCATGCAAGGCCGACCAGCATCCCGCGATGTCCGGTCCCCATTCCCCCTCTAAACCTTCGAGCTTGGCATTGGGCGACGGGTGGCAGGCCAGATTTTCCTCGATGAGACAGACGGCCGTGCGCAGCGCCGGACCATGGTAGGGGAGGTGAAGTTTGAGTTCGTGGGCGAGATCCGTGGTCTTCGGCATACGACTTCAATCTTTCACTGTTTGCCCGTGCAGGCAAGCGGTCGGGTCAAGATTTTTTCCCCCGCACCAAGGCGCGGATCACGTCCGGGGTGATCCCGACCAAACTGGCCACGGCCAGGTCCGCCTCCTGCAGGGCCTCAAGCGTGTTGGTCGTGGCCACGGCCAAAGTTTTCATCCCCGCCCGGCGGGCCGCCTCCAGGCCGACGAAGGCGTCCTCGATGACCACGCAGGCGCCGGGTTGGGCCCCCAAACGCTGCGCCGCGAGCAGGAAAATGGCCGGGTCGGGCTTGCCGTGCTGGACCTCTTCACCCGAGACAATCGCGTCGAAAAACGGCCGAAAATCCATCAGGTCGAGCAGTAAATCGAGATTTGCGCGCTCCGTCGAAGAACCGATGGCCCGGGGCACGCCTGCGGCCTGCAGCGAGATCAACAGTTCCCGCACGCCGGGCAGGGGCTCGATGCCATGCTCGCGGACGAGGGAGCGGTAAATTGTTTCCTTTTCGTGAGCCAGGGCCCCGACTTCGTCCGGCGCCGTCGCCCAGCCGAGATCTGGAATGATGATGTTGTTCTTTTTGCCGAAGCCGCGTTTGAAGTGGTCCGATGGCAGGGGCAGCCCACGGCGCGAAGCGAGAACTTCCCAACTCCGTTCGTGATGGGCCGAGGAGTCAACGACCACCCCATCCCAGTCGAAGATGACCGCGACTTCGGTCACAATCCGGCGTCGGTCACCGCGCCCTGCGAGGCGGTGCTCACGTGGGCGGCGTATTTGGCCAGCACTCCGCGGCGGTAACGAGGGGTCGGTTTCTTCCAGAGGGACCGACGCTTTTTCAACTCGGCCGCCGGCACGTCGAGCGTGAGGGCATGCTTGACCGCGTCAATCTCGATCGGGTCCCCGTTGCGAACCAAGGCCAGCGGGCCTCCCTCGAAGGCCTCGGGTGTGATGTGCCCGACCACGAACCCGTGCGTGCCGCCGGAGAAACGGCCATCCGTGATAAGGGCCACGTCTTGGCCGAGGCCTTTGCCCATGACGGCGGACGTCGGAGCCAGCATCTCGCGCATGCCCGGGCCGCCCTTCGGACCCTCGTAGCGGATGACCACGACATCGCCTTTCTTAACCTTACCGTCGAGGATGGCGGTCAGGGCTTTTTCTTCGGATTCGAAAACGCGGGCCACTCCGCGGAATTTCTCGCCTTCCTTGCCGGAAATTTTGGCCACCGCTCCGCCCGGCGCGAGGTTGCCATAAAGAATGACCAGGTGGCTGGACTTTTTGACGGGATCCTTGAGGGGACGAATGATTTGCTGGCCCTTCGGGTAGCCTTTGAAGGCCGCGAGGTTTTGCTTGAGCGTTTTTCCCGTGACCGTGAGGCAATCACCATGCAACAGGCCGGCGCGCAGGAGTTCTTTCATCATGGGCACGATGCCGCCGATGGCCACGAGGTCCGACATGAGAAATTTTCCGCTTGGCTTGAGGTCCGCGAGGACAGGCACGCGTTGGCCGATCTTGGTGAAGTCGTCGATGGAGAGTTTCACGTTGCAGGCATGGGCCATGGCGAGCATGTGCAGCACCGCATTGGTCGAACCGCCGAGGGCAATGATCACCGTGATGGCATTCTCGAAGGCCTCGCGGGTCATGATGTCCAAGGGCAGGATGCCGCGCTTGAGCAATCCGAGCACCGCCGCGCCGGCTGCCCGTGCGTCCTCTTTCTTGTGGGAGGAGACTGCCGCCTGGGCCGAACTGTTGGGCAGGCTCATGCCCATGGCCTCGATGGCCGAGGCCATCGTGTTGGCTGTATACATGCCGCCGCACGAACCCGCGCCGGGAATGGCGCAGGCCTCGATTTTTTGCAGTTCGCGGTCGTTGATCTTGTTTGCCGCGCGCTGACCGACAGCCTCGAAGACCGAAACGATATCGAGGTTCCGGCCGTTCAGGCAGCCGGGCAGGATGGTCCCGCCGTAGACAAAGACGGACGGACGGTTGAGCCGGGCAATGGCCAGCATGCAGCCTGGCATGTTTTTGTCGCAGCCACCGAGCGCGACGAATCCATCAAAGCCCTCACAGCCCACCACCGTCTCAATCGAATCCGCGATGACCTCCCGCGAGACGAGGGAATACTTCATGCCTTCCGTGCCCATGGAGATGCCGTCGGAAATCGTGATGGTGTTGAAAATCGTCGCCTTGCCCCCGGCTTGGTTGACTCCGCCGGCGGCCTCCCGGGCCAGGGCATCCAGGTGCATGTTGCACGGTGTGACCATGCTCCAGGTCGAGGCGATGCCGATCTGCGGCTTGGCAAAATCCTTCTCCTGGTAGCCGACCGCATACAGCATGGCGCGGCTGGGGGCGCGCTCCGGCCCGTCGAGCACGCTGGAGGAATAACGTCGGATGTTTGGTGTCTTGGCTTGGGTGGATTTTTTGCTCACGCCATGGATTGTAACGGGCGACGCGCAGCACGTTAAGTCGAAAGCACCAAAAGGTTCTCCCCTCCGCCGGTAGTGCCCGCTGGCTCAGCGGGCCGCTGCTCCGCACTCAATCCGCGTTTGGCGAGGACTCAATGCGGGCCATCTCCTCCTGCAGTTCCGCCCGCTGTTGGGCTGTCAGGCCCGGTCCCGCCGAGGCCTCCGCCAAGGCGCGCAACGCTGGCCGCGTCAGGCCCTGCTTGGCGTAGGACTGGCCGAGGTAGAGTTGATAAAATGACGGATCCCCGCCGCGACCGTGCGTCAGGGAGATGAGGCGCTCAAGAATCTCAGCCTCGCTTTGGAACGCGCGGGCCGCATTGGCCGTGCGGGCCGCGAGCCAAAGCGTGCCGGCATCGCCCGGGGACAAGTCCGCCGCTCGCCGGCCCGCCGCGTAGGCTTCATCAACCGAACCGGCATGCAGCAAAATCTCGGCCCGCACCTCCCAGGCGTAGGCAAGGCCCGGATCCAGACGGATCGCGTTCTCGCTCGCGGCCAGGGCGGCGCGAACATCGCCGACCGAAACCAACACCCGCGCGCGGGTCGCTGCGACGGGGGAGGAACGGTCGGAATTCCGCACGGCGGATTGCGCCAGCTCGTCCGCCTCGGGCAGCGCGTTCGCCGCCAAAGCACTGAGGGCGCAGCCGCCCAAAAAACTGGAACGATTGGCCGCCCCCCACATCCCGCGGGCCATCTGCTGCGCCGGCTCGGTCGCGAATTCTTCGCTCCGCTTTTCCCGGATAAAAAACACCCCGGTTGCATCCACGGCCGCGAGCCGCCAGTCCGCCGACTCGCCGAGATGCCGGGCCAGCGGGGCGTAGTCGGCTTTGTCTCCCAACAGCCAGACCCCGCGGTAACGCACCTCGCGGTCACGCGCGCGCCACAGGGACGGCTCGCGGGCCATGCGGGCCGAATCACCGGAATCCACCCCGGACGGCAACGCCCCGGCAAATCGTGCCAGGGCCAGGCCGCCCGGATTGAGATAGATCGGCCCGTCGATGTCGAGCGCCTCGCGGGTCAGGGTTGGTTGCACCACGGCCTCGGTCATGGCCAGGGAATACCACCGCGGCAACGCCGTCGAACCAGCCCAGATGACCAGCCCGATCATGGAGAGCAGGAGGGCCGTTTGCATCCACCAACGCAGGTTGAACCCGCTCAGACGCAACTGTTCCTTGGCCGCGTCCCAGCAAGGGATCATCCACAACGCCGCCGGCCAGAGGTAGGCCGCCTGTCCCCGCGTCGCGCAGAGCAGCAGGAACGCCGGAGCCAGCGCCAGCCCAACTGATCCGGTTTTCCACGTCGCCCGGAGGGCAATCCCGAGCACAAACAAACTGACGAGGAGCCCGATGAGCGGGGCCGGTTCGAGGAGCGGTTGGGGCGACCAGCCAAGAAAAACCGCAGCCTCGGACCAGATCGCAAGCCCGCGTGGAGTCAGATGGCACGCCACCGCGCAGAGGGCCGCCGTGCCCAGCCAGGCCTTGCCTGGCATCCGCGTCGACTCGACCAACAGCACCGCGATAACCAGCGGGAGCGCCCCGGGCGAGAGCCACACCGCCACCCACGAGGCCACAGCAAGACGAACGATTTGCCGCCTCGAATCCGCAGCCACCGGCCAGCGGCTTGCGCAGGAAAGAACCAGCACGGCCATGCCGAAGCCCGCCAGTCCGGATGACGAATGCGAGAGCAACACCGCGATCAAGGCCGGAACCAGTGCCGCCAAGCCCCGCCATGATCGCGCCGGCAACGGAACCAGCCAGCAAAGCATCGTCAGCCAGGCCACCACCACATGGACGTTCTGCCATCCGCGTGAACCCGCCAGCCAGAATGGCACTTGCGCGCCGGTGGCCGCAAGGGTGAGGGGACACCACCAGGACGGTCCCGTCAGTTTCCAGGCCCCGACCATCGCCGCCGTGTCCAGACCGAGTTGGTCCGGCCCGCGCAAGGCGACCAGCCCGGCCAGCACCGCAGCGGCGGAGACCACCACAGCAACAACCCGCCGCCATCCTCCTCGATCTTCAGCCGTCCTCAACATGCGTCCGCATGATTCTGGCGTCGGAGGCGGATGGCAAGTGTCGCTTGTGCCGCGCGCCGAACGTGCTTAAGTCTGGTCCATGAAGAAAATTGCCGTCACGCTCCTTGCCATGCTTTCGTTTCTCGGTCTGACCCGCCCCGCCGCCGCCCTTGCCGTGGGGGACGAGGCCCCGAAGGTTTCGGCTCCCGACCAGAATGGC
The DNA here is from genome assembly GCA_049315725.1 of Chthoniobacterales bacterium. Lineage (GTDB taxonomy): Bacteria > Verrucomicrobiota > Verrucomicrobiia > Chthoniobacterales > JACTMZ01 > JACTMZ01. Next base: position 67,570 of record JBMOJP010000003.1, read on the forward strand.
GCGGCCTTTTCCCTGGCTGACGCCTACGCCAAAGGCCCGACGCTCGTTTACTTTTATCCCAAAGCCGACACGCCCGGCTGCACTGCCCAGGCCTGTTCCCTCCGCGATGCCTTCCCCGAGTTCACCGGCGAAGGCGTGCAGATCATCGGTGTCAGCGGTGACTCGGTCGAGGGGCAGAAGAAATTCGCCGACAAATACAAACTCCCCTTCACCCTCCTGGCCGATCCGGAATCCGTCGTGGCCAAGGCGTTCGGCGTGCCGACCATGATGGGCTTCGCCAAGCGTCAGTCTTTCATCATCAAGGATGGAAAGATCGCCTGGATCGTGGAGAGCGCGAAGACCGGTGACCATGCCGCCGAGGTCCAGGCGGCCCTGCGTGAACTCGGCTTGGTCAAGTAATCCTGCGGCGGGACCGCTCAGCGGTCGTAAAATCCGAAAAATTTCCGCGCGTTTCCATAGCAGACATGGCGCACCATCGAGCCTACGAGTTCCTCGTCATCGGGGAGCAGTCCGCGGCGCATGTCGTTTCCGAGGATGTTGCAGAGGAGGCGGCGGAAATATTCGTGGCGGGGGTAGGAGATAAAGGATCGGCTGTCGGTCAGCATGCCGACAAACTGGCTGAGCAGGCCCAGCTGGGAGAGGGCTTCGATCTGGCGGGTCATGCCGTCGAGCTGGTCGCCGAACCACCAGGCGCTGCCCAATTGGATTTTCCCGGCCGTCGCTCCGTCCTGAAAATTTCCCGCCATGGTGGCCACGATCTCGTTGTCCCGCGGATTCAAATTGTAGAGGATGGTCTTGGGGAGCTGTCCGGTCGAATCGAGTCGGTCGAAATGCCGGGCCAATCCAGAGGCGATCGGCCAGTCGCCGATCGAGTCAAATCCGGTATCCGGACCGATCCGTTTGAGCATGCGCGTGTTGGCACTGCGCAGGGCGCCGAAATGGATCTGCATGGTCCAGCCCTTGGCCGCGTCCATCGCGGCGAGTTCATGGAGCAGGAAGGATTTGTAGCGGATGGCTTCATCAGGTGAAACAGTCTGGCCGGCCCGCGCCTTGGCGAAAATCGCCGCAGCTTCCGACCGGGTGCAATCCTCCGCCCACACGGTATCGACCCCGCGGTCGGACAGACGGCAGCCGTTGTCGGCGAAAAAGTCGTGGCGTTTCTGCAGGGCGGAGAACAAATCGTCGAGCGTGGTGATGTCCTGCCCGGCGGCCGCTTCCAGGGCGGACAGCCATGGGCCGAAGACTTGCGGCTTGTCCGCCGCCAAGGCTTTATCCGGTCTCCAGGTCGGGCGCACCTGAATGCCGAATGACTGATCGGCCGCGATGGTGCGGTGATGTTCGAGCGAGTCCGCCGGGTCGTCCGTGGTGCAGACCACTTCGACCCGCGAGCGCTGCATGAGCGACCGGCAGGAAAACTCCGGCGTGGCCAGCAGGCGGTTGCAGTGCTCGAAAATGTCCTTCGCCGTGGACGGCGAGAGGAGTCGGTCGGTCACATCGAAATAGCGGGCCAGCTCGAGATGTGACCAATGGTAAAGCGGATTGCGGAGGAGCTTTGGCATGGTCTCCACATACTTTTCGAATTTTTCCCACGGCGCGGCCTCGCCGGTGATGAACTTTTCCTCCACCCCGGCCCAGCGCATGGCCCGCCACTTGTAGTGGTCTCCGCCGAGCCACAGCGCGGCCATGTCCGGCCAGGAAATGTTGTCCGCGATTTCCTTGGGCGGGAGATGGCAGTGGTAATCAATGATGGGCTGATCCGCCGCGTGTCCGTGGTAAAGCCGGCGGGCCTGCTCCGTCTCGAGCAAAAAGTCATCATGGATGAATGAGGGCATGGGTCAGATCGACATGGCCGCGAAGCCACCGTCGACGATGATTTCCGTCCCGGTGATGAAGCTGCCCGCGTCCGAGGCGAGGAGGAGGGTCGCGCCGACCAGTTCAGGCGCTTCGCCGAAGCGGTTCATTGGCGTATGTCCCATGATCGAGGCGACGCGGTCGGGCGTCAGGACTTTGCGGTTCTGTTCGGCGGGGAAAAACCCGGGGACCAGCGTGTTGACCCGCACGCCTTGGGTGGCCCATTCGCGGGCCAGGTTCTTTGAAAGGTTGTGCACGGCGGCCTTGGTCGCCGAGTAGGTGAAGACGCGGGAGAGGGGAATGACGCCCGACATGGATCCGAGATTGATGATGCTGCCCTGCTTGGCGGCGAGCAGGCGCGGGCCGAAGACTTGGCAGGCGACCATGACGCTCTTGAGATTGATGCCGATGATGCGGTCCATTTCTTCCTCGGTGATTTGGAGAAATGGCGTCGGGCTGTTGACCCCGGCACCGTTGACGAGGACATCCACCCGCCTGGCCTTGGCGTAGACACGGTCGGCGAGGGCTTCAAGTTCCGCCCGCGAGGTCACTTCGCAAGGCTCAAACCACGCGGATCCACCCGCGGCAGCAATGGCGTCGAGGCGTTTGCGGGCTTTGGCTTCGTCGCGGCCGACCAGCACAACCTGCGCTCCGGCCGCGGCCAGGCCCTCGGCCATGGCACCGCAAAGTTCGCCGGTGCCGCCGATGACCACGGCGGTGCGGCCGGCGAGGGAAAAGAGTTCCTGGATTTTCATGGGACGATCAGCGCACGACGCGGGCTCCGCCGCCGCCCATGAGCTTCTCGACCTCCTTGCGCGTGACCATCGAGGTGTCTCCGGGCGTGGTCGAGGCGAGGGCGCCGTGGGCTGCGCCGTATTCGACGGCAGCCTGCGGGTCGTTCTGGGAAAGAAAGCCGAAGGCCAGACCGCTGGCGAAGCTGTCGCCGCCGCCGACGCGGTCGAGGATTTCCAGTTCCGGATACTTGCGCGACTCGTGGAACTTGCCGTCATGCCAGAGGATGGCGGCCCAGTCGTTCTTCGTCGCGGTGATGACGCGGCGCAGCGTGGTCGCGGCGACTTTGAAGTTCGGATACTCCTTCACCGCAGTTTCGATCATGGCCTTGAAGGCGTCGGTTTCAATTTTCGAAATGTTGTGATCAACACCCTCGACCTCGAAGCCAAGCGAGGCGGTGAAGTCCTCCTCGTTGCCGATCATGACGTCGACGTAGTTCGCGATCTCGCGGTTGACCTCGCGGGCTTTGGCTTGTCCGCCGATGGATTTCCAGAGCGAGGGTCGGTAGTTGAGGTCGTAGCTGACGATGGTGCCGTGTTTTTTCGCCGCCTGCACAGCCTCGATGGTCAGGGCGGCGGTGCTTTCCGAGAGTGCGGCAAAGATGCCGCCGGTGTGGAACCAACGGACGCCGAGCTGGCCGAAGAGATGGTCCCAGTCGAAGTCGCCGGGTTTCAATTGCGACGCTGCCGTGTGACCCCGGTCGGGGACACCGACGGCCCCGCGCACGCCGAAGCCGCGCTCGGTGAAGTTGAGGCCGTTGCGGACCGACCGGCCGATGCCGTCATCCTCGCGCCATTTGATGAACCCCGTCTCCACGCCGCCCTGCATGATGAAATCCTCGACGAGGCGACCGACCTCATTGTCGACGAGCGCGGTGCAAACAGCGGTGCGCAGGCCGAAACATTTGCGCAGGCCGCGCGAGGTGTTGTATTCGCCGCCACCTTCCCATGCGGTGAACGAGCGGGCGGTGCGCACGCGGCCCTCGCCGGGGTCGAGACGAAGCATGACTTCACCAAGGGAAATCTGGGCGTAATGACAAGTGGATGGATCGCGTAGTGGTAGGGACATGTTGGTGGGTTGGGTTAAATTGTGACCGTGGCAAAATCTTCCGGCTTCCACGGCGGGAGGCCGAGTTCTTCCGTGAGATGGGCGAAGCCCTCGATCTCCGCCTTGGTGAAAAGCAGTCCGCCGTGCTCGTCCGTGAGCTTGGCGGCTTGGGCCTCGAGTTGTCCGGGCAGCAGGCAGGCTTCGTTGCCGGGGCCGAGAATATCGTCGAGGCAGGCGCGGACATTGCCGGCTTGATCGCGTCCGAGCGCGTAGTCGTGTCCCCTTAGCGCTTCGGGATGGATGCATTGGAAGAAAAAGGTCGAGCCGCGCTTTTCCCCGGCCGGCCCCTTGGCTGTGCCGCGCAGGGAGGGCAGCGATCCGCCGGTGTAGGCGGCGTAAAGCTCGTCGATCAGCCCAAGCCCGTAGCCCTTGTGGGCCCCGAAGGGCAGCAGGGCCACCGCTTTGTTCGGATCAATCGTCGGCTTTCCGTCCGCATCGACGGCCCAGCCCGGCCCGAGTTCCTTGCCCTCGCGGGCGAATTGCTGCACGCGGCCCATGGCCACGGTCGAGGTGGCCCAATCAATGACGACGGGAAAGCCCACGGCCGCCTGGGTCGGGAAACCCCACGAATGCGGGTTCGTTCCCATCGTCGCGGTTGTGCCGCCGAAGGGCACAACCTCCGAGGTGGCCGAGGTGCAATTCGTGTAGGCGAGGTAGCCTTTGAGCGCGGCGTCGATGACATAGCCGCCGCCCCAGAGGTAATGCGTCGCATTGTCGACCGAAACCATCCCGATGCCGAATTGGTCGGCCAGTTCCATGCAGCGCTCCATCGCGCGGTAAGCCACGGCCTGACCGAGTTTGTTGTGCCCGTCCCAGGCCTCGGCCGCGGCGAAGCGCGAGGGAAGTTTTTCGATCTGCGCCGTGGGCGTCCAGCGCCCGACCTTGCTGCCGAAAAGGTCGTCGAGGTGCAGGGCCTTGAGCGCATTGTGCGTGCGGATGCCATGGCGCGAGGCGCTGTGGCAGAAGCGCGCGGCGTCATTCGCCTCGTCCGCCGTGTAGCCACGGGCCAGATAAGCTTGGCGGACGAGGTCGTCGTGCTGCGCGGCCGGGACAATAAACCAGGTTTCTGCCATCGCGCTAGGCCTCGTGCTGCTGGTGGTCGCCCACCCAGTCGTAGTGGAAAAATTGCCCCTTCGGCTGGTCGAGTCGCTCGTAGGTGTGGGCACCGAAATAGTCGCGCTGGGCCTGGAGCAGGTTGGCCGGGAGGCGCGCCGAGCGGTAGCTGTCGAAATAGGCCAGCGACGCACTGAAGGCCGGGGTGGGCAGGCCGGAGAGGGCTGCGTTGGAGACGACCGTGCGCCAGTTGGCTTCCGTTCCTTTGATCACGCCGGTGAAATACGGATCGAGCAGGAGGTTGGGCAACGCCGGGTCGCGGTCAAAGGCTTCCTTGATGCGTTGGAGGAAGCGGGCGCGGATGATGCAGCCGCCGCGCCAGATCATGGAAATCTCGCCGAAGTGGAGTTTCCAGCCCTGCTCCTGGGCCATGGCCCGCATGAGGGCGAAACCCTGGGCGTAAGAGCAGATTTTCGAGGCGTAGAGCGAGTCCCGCACCGCATCGATGAGTTGCTGTTTCTCCCCGGGAAAATGCGGTGCCGGTGCGGCAAAGACTCCAGCCGCGGCCATGCGTTCTTCCTTGAGCGCAGACAAGCAGCGCGCAAAGACCGCCTCGGAGATGGTCGAGATGGGGATGCCGAGATTGAGTCCGTCGGTTACGGTCCACTTGCCCGTGCCCTTCTGCCCGGCGCGGTCCATGATGACGTCGACGATGGGCTGGCCCGTGACCGGGTCTTTCACCGCGAGAATGTTGGCCGTGATTTCGATGAGGAACGAGTCGAGGTCGCCGGCATTCCACGAGGCGAAGGCGGCCTGCACTTCGTCGACCGAGAGTTGCAGCCCGTGGCGCAGGATGTTGTAGGCTTCGCAGATGAGCTGCATGTCACCGTATTCGATGCCATTGTGGACCATCTTGACAAAATGCCCTGCGCCATTCGGCCCGATGTAGGTGGTGCAGGGCACGCCGCCTTCGATGGGCTTCCCGGGCTTGGCTCCCTCCAAGGGTTTGCCCGTTTTCGCATCCACCTTGGCGGCAATCGCGTTCCAGATGGGCGCCAGTTCCTTCCACGACGATTCGGCCCCGCCCGGCATGAGCGACGGTCCGAAGCGTGCGCCCTCCTCGCCGCCGGAGACACCGGAGCCAATGAAGCGCAGGCCCTGGGCTGTCAGGTCTTTTTCGCGGCGGATCGTGTCGATCCAAAGAGCGTTGCCGCCGTCGATGATGATGTCGTCGTTCTCCAGCAGCGGGACCAAGCTGGCGATCACCGCGTCGGTGGCCTTGCCGGCCTGGACGAGAATGACAATGCGCCGCGGACGCTTGAGCGAGGCCACAAAATCCTCGAGCGTCAGCGCGGCATGCAACCCGCCGGGCGTGTCCGGGTTTTCTTTGACGAACTCCTCGGTCTTGGATGTGGTCCGGTTGAAGACGGAAATTTTGAAGCCGTGGTCGGCGATGTTGAGGGCCAGATTTTGGCCCATGACGGCAAGGCCGATAAGCCCGATGTCGGATTGTTGGTTGGTCATGGTGTTAAAATTTGTTGGCCTGGGCGACGGCGGGGCGTCCTTCGAGCACGTTGATCATGTTCTGCGCGGCCATCATGGCCTGACGCACGACGCTTTCGTAAGTCCGCGACCCGATGTGCGGCGTGATCACCGTGCCACGGCAGCGGAGCAGGGGGTGGTTCGCTGGCGGTGGTTCCTCGTCGAGCACATCCGCGCCGTAGCCCGCGACTTGCCCGGCTTCGAGGGCGGCGGCCAGGGCCTCGCTCTCGACCAGTTCGCCCCGGGCGCAGTTGAGCACGACGGCGTGTTTCTGGAGAAGCTTGAGCCGCTCGGCATTGAGAAACCCGCGGGTCTCGGGCGTCAGGTTCATGTGGAGCGAGATGATGTCCGAGCGCCGCAGCAAATCCTCAACATCCGCCACGCGCTCGATCGCGTGCTGCGCCGCGAAGGCGTCATCCCAATACAGGTCGTAACCGAGCACGTTCATGCCGAAAGCCCGGGCCCGCGTGGCTACTTCCTTGCCGATGCGTCCGAGTCCGGCGATGCCGATGGTTTTGCCCATGAGTTCATGGCCGGTCAGCCGCTGCCACTTTCCGTCCCGAACCAGGTTCGCTTCCTCGACGATCTCGCGATAAATGGCGAGCAGCAGCCCGAAGGTGTGCTCGGCCACGGTTGTGTGGTTGACCCCCGGACAAAAGGTCACCGGAATCTTCAAGTCCGTCGCAGCGGTGACATCCACCTTGTCCAACCCGATGCCGTATTTGGCCACGACCTTGAGGCGGGGGAGGGACTTTTCGAGAACGGCCCGGGTGACGGCATCGTCGCCGCAAAGGAAGGCATCAAAGTCTCCGGCCAATTCGAGCATTCGTGCCTCGGGAAGCGGCCCGCGTTCGCGCACCACTTCGTAGCCGGTGCCGGCCAGGAGATCATGATGCGGACCCGGGGTATCTTGGAAGGACGTGGTGGTGAGGAGGATTTTCATCAATGTGGTGGCGTCGACCTTCGGCTGGCTCGGGTGCTGCAGAAGGCCACACTCTTTAGCGGACCATCCCCAGTGGGACAATTCAATTGCTGGCAAACTACGGCACGACCCCGCAAGCTTGTGCGGGACTTTGTTTTCAACCCCGCTCAGCGTTTGCTATACAGGTCCTTCATCGTGTCCTTCTTTCCCGCCATCAAAAAAATCACCTACGAGGGCCCCAGGTCGAAAAATCCCCTGGCCTTCAAACACTACAACGCCGGGGAGGTGGTGGAGGGCAAACCCATGCGCGAGCATCTGCGTTTTGCCGCGGCCTACTGGCACGTCATGCGCAACCAATTGGCCGACCCGTTCGGCGGTGGCACGGCCTTGATGCCGTGGGATGACGGGACGAATTCCGTGGCCAACGCGCAAAAGCGTGTCCGCGTCTTCTTCGAATTCATGGAGAAAACCGGGATCGACTTCTACTGCTTCCATGACCGCGACGTGGCTCCCGAGTTGGCCACGCTGGCCGAGTCGAACGCGGCCCTCGATGCCGTGGCGGGGACTCTGGCGGAGGAGCAGGCGCGCACCGGCAAAAAGTTGCTCTGGGGCACCGCGTGTCTGTTTGCGCATCCGCGTTTTGCCCAGGGCGCGGCTACCTCGCCGAGCTTGCCGGTTTACGCGCATGCGGCCGCGCAGGTGAAGAAGGCCCTCGAGGTCACGCACCAGTTGGGCGGCGGTGGCTACGTCTTCTGGGGCGGACGCGAGGGCTACTCCACCTTGTGGAATACGGACATGAAAAGGGAGTTGGACCATCTGGCCGCGTTTTTGCACATGGCGGTGGCCCACAAGAAGGAGATCGGCTTCACCGGTCCGTTTTGGATCGAGCCCAAGCCGCGCGAGCCCTCCACGCACCAATACGACAGCGACGCCGCCGCGTGCCTCAACTTCCTTCGTCAATACGGCTTGCTCGATGAATTCGAACTCAACATCGAGACCAACCACGCCACCCTGGCCGGCCACACGATGAGGCACGAACTGACCGTGGCGGCGGCGGCGGGCAAGCTCGGGTCGATCGACGCCAACCGTGGGGACGAATTGATCGGCTGGGACACCGACCAGTTTCCGACTGACCTTTACTTGGCCCTTGATGTCATGCTCGTCGTGCTCGGCATGGGCGGGTTCAAGGCGGGCGGTCTGAACTTCGACGCCAAGCGCCGCCGCGAGTCGCACACGCCGGAGGACTTGTTCCATGCGCACATCGGCGGAATGGACACCTTCGCCCGCGGGCTCAAGATGGCGGCGGCGGTTCGCGCGGATGGGCGGTTGGCCGATTTTGTCAAAACCCGCTACGCCACTTGGGATTCGCCGCTCGGGCAGAAGATCGGGCAGGGCAAGGCCACGCTGGCTGAGCTGGAGAAAATTGCGCTGGGCCAGCCCGCTCCGGTGCTGGCTTCGGGTGGGCAGGAATATCTGGAGAATCTGGTCAACGAATTCGTGTGATTGCCCTCGGCATCGATTGCGGCACGCAGAGCCTGAAGACCGTCGCGATTGACGGCGACTCGGGCCGGGTTCTGGCTTCGTCGAGTCGGGCCTACGGCTTGGTCGAGGGACTCCCGCCCGGACATCTTGAGCAAGACCCGCAAGCTTGGTGGGACGCGCTCGGGGCAACGGTCGCGGAAGTGCTCTCGGCTCTCGCCGCCCGCAGAAGCGAGGTCGGCACCATCGGCGTATCCGGCCAACAGCACGGCTTTGTTCCCCTGGATGCGACGCAGCAGGTGATTCGCGCGGCCAAGCTCTGGTGCGACACCTCGACCGCGTCGCAGTGCGACGAGTTGCGCGCGGCGCTGGGCGGACCTGCCGCGGTCATCGGCCTCGTCGGCAACGACATTCTCCCCGGCTTCACCGCCCCGAAGATTCTTTGGCTCAAGCAAAACGAGCCGGACCATTTTGCGCGCCTGGCCCATGTCGCGTTGCCCCATGATTTTCTCAACCTCCGGCTGACCGGAAACCTGCGGATGGAATACGGCGACGCCTCCGGGACCGCGCTGCTCGATGTCCGGCGGCGCGCTTGGTCCGACGAAGTTTGCGCGGCGATCGATCCGGGCTTGCGCGACAAGCTGCCACCGGTCGGTTCCTCCCGCGAGGCCTGCGGCATGCTGCGGTCCGATTTGGCCGCCGCGTGGGGACTGGGCGAGGTGATCGTCAGTGCCGGGGGCGGGGACAACATGATGGCGGCCTTCGGCACGGGCAACATCGAGCCCGGCGGTGTGACGGCCAGCCTTGGAACGAGCGGGACCATTTTTGCCTGCGCGGCCCGGCCGGTGGTTGATCCGCAGGGCGAGATTGCCGCATTTTGCGACAGCAACGATCTCTGGCTGCCCTTGCTTTGCACCATGAATGTGAC
>JBMOJP010000114.1:0-5825 GCA_049315725.1 Chthoniobacterales bacterium
CGAGGCGTTTCTGCGCGATGGTGACGAAGCCGACGTAGAGGATGTTGCCGAGGAGAAGGATGAGCAGGAGGTGGGAGAATTGCTGGATCTCCGCCGGGAAAATCGGCACGGCGAGCCGGAGCAGGCCGTAGAGGCCGAATTTTTTCAGCACCCCCGCGTGCAGCATGGCCGCCGGGGCGGGAGCCGAGGCATAGGCCTCGGGCGCCCAGGTGTGGAAGGGGAAGAGGGCGATGAGAATGCCGAAGCCGAAGAGAATCAGCAGGTAGACCGCAGGGCCCGGGGTGAGCAATCCGGCGTAAGCGAGTTGCTGGAGCAAGCGGATATCCAATGTGCGAAGTCCCTCCGGAACGGCCAGCCATAGCCCGATCAAGCCGAGGAGCAAAACGAAGCTGCCAAAGGCCAGGTAGAGGGTGACTTTCCACGCGATGCGCTGCCGCTCACCCTTGCCCCAGATGCCGATGAGCAGAAAGGTCGGGATCAGCGCCAGCTCGTGGAAGGCGTAGAAAAAGAAAAGATCAATCGAGGAGAAGGCCCCCATGGCCCCGCCCGAGATAAGCAGGAGGCACGCGTAGAACATGCCGCCGAATTTTGCCTCCTTCGGCGTGACCCAGACGGCGGCGAAGGTAACCAGGGCGGAGAGCAGAAGAAGGACAAGACTGAGTCCGTCCGCCCCGAGCGTGAAACTGATCCCGTAGGCCGGGAAGAGGGCGTTTTCGCTGACAAACTGGAACCCGCCGATCTCAAGATTGTAGGAGGCGAGAAGGTAGAGGCTGAGGATCAGGTTGGCCGCCGCCCCGAAGAGGGAGATGCGCCGCGGAGCCGACCCCGCCATGCAGAACGCGGCGGTGATCAGCGGAATAAGGATGAGGGAAAGCAGCGGGCTCATCAGCGGAAGACGAGGAAGTAGAGCAGGGCGAGGACGCCGGCGCCGAAGAAGAAGGCGTAGGCCTGGAGATTGCCCAGCTGGAGAAGCCGGAGGACGTAGCCCGTGGCCCAGACTGTGCGGGCCGCGCCGGTGACGACCACACCATCAATGATCCAGCGATCAAACCACGAACTGAGCACGGCCATACCACCCTGCACCCGGGCGACAAGCCAGTCGTAGAAGTTGTCGATGTAGAGGCGGTTGGCGAAGAGGGGAATGCGCACCGGGTCGGTTATCGGGCTCTTGGCGTAAAGCAGGGCGGCCAAGGCCAGTCCGCCAAGCAGCGCGGCGAGCAGGGCAAAATGGACAACGTGCGGAATCTCCCCTTCGGGCAGCGCGAAGAAGTGGCGACTCACCGCCGGATAGCCTGCGGCCACCGCTGCGAGGGCGAGGAGCAGGAGTGGGATGGTCATGACCGCAGGCGATTGCTTCGCGTGTTCCGCATGCGCGCTGCGGGGACGGCCCCAGAACACGACAAAGAAGAGCCGGAACATGTAGAACGAAGTCAGCAAGGCGGCCCCGGCGGTGATCCAAAAGACGGTGGTGTTGGCCCCGTGGGCATAGGCCACGATGAGGTCCTTGCTGTAATAGCCGCTGAAGCCCGGGCAGCCCACGAGCGCGAGAGTTCCGGCAATCAGGCTGATCGCGGTCCACGGCATGCGCGGGAGCAGGCCGCCCATTTTCCAGATGTCCTGCTCATGATGCAGCGCAATGATGACCGAGCCGGCGCAAAGGAAGAGGAGGCACTTGAAGAACGCGTGGGTGAAGAGGTGGAACATGGCCACGTCGTGGATCGGCGCGACCGCGATGCCCACGACCATGTAACCGAGCTGCGAGATGGTCGAGTAGGCGAGGATGCGCTTGATGTCATCCTGCTGCGTGGCCATCAGACCGGCGGCAAAGCAGGTGATTGCGCCGACCCACATGATGACCTCGCGCACCACTTCGGGGGCGGCGAGGAGCACGGGAAAAATGCGGGCCAGCATGTAAACGCCGGCCGCGACCATGGTGGCCGCGTGGAGCAGGGACGAGACGGGGGTCGGGCCTTCCATCGAGTTGGGCAGCCAGACATGCAGCGGCATTTGCGCGGATTTTCCGAGCGTGCCGCAGAAGACGAGGAGGCATGCGGCGATGAGGTAGCCGGGGTGCAGGGTGACGGCGGAAAGATTTTGCTCGATCCCCGAGAACATGACCGAGCCGGTGGCCAGCCAGAGCATGAGGATGCCGAGCAAAAACCCGAAGTCGCCCACGCGGTTGACCAGAAAGGCCTGCTTGCCGGCGTCCGCCGCGGAATCCTTGCGGTAGTAGTGCCCGATCAGGATGTAGGAACTGACACCGACCAGTTCCCAGAAAATATACATCATGACGAAGTTGTCGGCCAAAACGATGCCGAGCATGGAAAAGAGAAAGAGGCAGAGCGCGGCGTAGTAGCGGGGGATGCCCTCGTCGCCGCGCATGTAACCGGCGGAGTAGATGAAGACGAGCGTGGCAATGGTCGTGACAACCACGAGCATGACGCGGCTGAGATCGTCGAGGATCACGCCGATGGGGACGGCAAAGACCCCGGGAATGTCGATCCAGGGGATCTGCGCGGTGACCGCGAGTTCAGGGCTGAGAAAGACGCGCCAACTGAGCAGGCAGGTCAACGCCGCGGTCGCCACCCCGACCGCGCCGGCCGCGGCATTCCTCCGCGGCAGCAGGAGCAGAATCAGCCCGGCCGCGACGAGCGGGGCAAAAAGAATGATCCAGGGATAAAGTTGCGGGTCCATCTAGGGGTTAGAATTTCATCCGGTCGAGGTCCTCGACATGCGTGGTCTGACGCAGACGGTAGAGGGCGACGATGATGGCGAGGCCGACGGCGACCTCGGCGGCGGCGACCGTGATGATGAAAAAGACCAGGACTTGGGCGTTGTAATCGGGGAGCCCGAACGCTGTGACCCCGTGGCGGGCGAAGGCGACGAGGGAGAGATTGGCCGCGTTGAGCATGAGCTCAAGGCCCATGAAGATAATGAGGAGATTGCGGCGCAACAGCACGCCGGCGAGGCCGAGGGCAAAAAGCAGCCCGCTGACCAAAAGATAATCGCCGAGGGTGGGCATGGGTCAGCGGAGGCTGCGGCGGCTGAGGATGACCACGCCGACGGTGGAGACGAGCAGGAGCACGCCGATGACTTGGAAGGGAAGATTGAAATTGCTGAACAGCGCCCGGCCCACATCGGCCACGTCCGACCCGGCCGTGGCGGCGAGGGGAGGGAAGGGCAGGCGGGCGGCCGGGAGGGTTTTGACCACCTGGACGACGAGGAGAATGAACCCGCTCAGCACGGCGAGGCCGCCGCCGAGGGCCGCGAGGTTCAGGCGGCGGCGCGCCTCCGCCTTCAGGTCGAGGAGCATGATGATGAATAGAAAAAGCACCATGACCGCGCCGGCGTAGACGAGCACTTGGATGATGCCGATGAAGAAGGCATCCAGCGTGATGTAGAGGGCGGCGAGGGCGAGGAAGGAAAGGACGAGGCTCATCGCGCTATTGACCGGGTTGCGGAAGAGCACGACGGCTGCGGCTGAACCGAGCATCAGGACGGACAGAACCCAGAACAGAATGTTGAGCATGCGGTGGTTTGCGCCGGTGGGCGCGTGGCGCGCCGCTTTTTCGCCGGAAGGCCTCGACGTTAAGAGGCGGTGCGGGCGTTTTCGATCACTTTTTTTCGTTCCACTTGTGGACCAGTCCGTTCATCACGCCGCCCAACTCGTAAAGTTTTTCTTTGTCATGGATCATTTCCTCCCGGGTCAGCCCGGTGATCGAGTAGTCCTTGCGCAGGAAGATGGCCTGCTCCGGGCAGACCTCCTCGCAGAGGCCGCAGTAGATACAGCGGATCATGTCGATGTCGAACTTCTCGGGAAATTTTTCCACTTTGGCCCAGGTGCCGTTGGCCGGGAGCTCGCCCGGCTTGATCGTGATGGCCCGGGGCGGGCAGATGAATTCGCACAACTGACAGGCCACGCAGCGCTCGCGGTCATGCTCGTCCTTCACCAGCGTCGGGGCGCCGCGATACCACTCGGGCAGCGCGCTGTCCCACTTCTGCTCGGGATACTGCATGGTCACCTTGGTCCGGCCGAAGAACATCCGGGTGAAGTGCTTGATCGTGATGAACAGCCCGCCCAGCACGGCCGGCAGATAGGACCGCTCGAGGAGGTTGAGTTTGGGACGCTGGACAGTCAGGGCCATGGGGTCAGGATTTGAGGTAGGCGAGGATGCCGGCGGTGAGGAAGATGTTGACCAGGGCAATTTCGAAAAAAGCATACCAGCCGAGCTTCATCAACTGGTCGAAGCGAAAGCGCGGCAGGGTCCAGCGGACCCAGAGGAAGAAGAAAATGATGGCCGCGATCTTGCCGAGGAACGTTCCGATGTTGATCAGTCCCCAGACCCAGCCCTGACCACCGTCCGGCACAAAGGGAAGGCTCCAGCCGCCGAGGAAGAGCGTCACGATGACCCCCGCGCCGGCGATCATGGCGGCGTATTCTCCGAGGAAAAACAGCGCGAAACGCATGGAGGAATATTCCGTGTGGTAGCCGCCGATGAGCTCCTGCTCGGCTTCCGGCAGGTCGAAGGGCAGACGATTGGTTTCTGCGAACATGGCCACCATGAAAACAACGAATGAAACCGCCATCGGGATCCACAGGAGAAGTTTTTCCAGGCTGAATCCTTGCATCGAGAACGGAAAAACCATCCAGCCGTTGGCCACCTGGAACTGCACGATCTCCGGGAGGTTGAGCGTGCCGGTGATCATGAAGACCGGGATGACCGAAAGTCCGAGCGAAAGTTCGTAGGAAATCATCTGCGAACTCGAGCGGATGCCGCCGAGGAAGGGATATTTCGAGTTCGAGGACCAGCCGGCGAGGACGATGCCGTAAACGCCGAGGGAGGAAACGGCGAAGACCCAGAGAACGCCGATTTGCAGATCGGCGATGACCATGGGCACGCCGAAGAGGCTGCTGCCGAAGGGCAGGACGGCGAGGACGAGGATGGCCGGAACCATGGCGAGGCTGGGCGCAATGGTGAAATAGAATTTGTTCACCCCGGCCGGGACGAAGTTTTCCTTGAGCAGGAGCTTCACGCCATCGGCTACCGGTTGGATCAGCCCCGACCAACCCACGCGGTTCGGGCCCACCCGGTCCTGGATGAAGGCGCTGACCTTGCGCTCGGCCCAGACCGAGTAGGCCACCATGGTGAGGACGATGCCGAGGAGGACGGACGTCTTCAGCACCGAGGTCCAAATGAGGAAGATTTCGGGTTGCAGGAAAATGTCGAGGCTCGGCATGGTGAGGTGGCTGCGCCGGTCGCGCCGCCAAACCACAGAGCTTTACCGGCCGGGAGGGCTTGCTTCAATCTCAAAGCGGAAAAAGTCCATCGGCCCGAGACACCTTTTGTGATGAAACTCGCTTCCAGCCACACTTTTAAGATGCTCAAGGAGGTCACGGCATGGTCCGCAGATTTACGCAGATGAGCGCAGATTTTTCAGACAGGGAGAAACGGGATGTCGAGACGTTCGCCATCATCGGTGCGGCCATGGAGGTGCACCGGGAATTGAAGCATGGGATGCTGGAGGCTGTTTACCAGGATGCCTTGGAGGTGGAGTTCCGGCTGCGCGGGATTCCGTTCGAACGGGAAAAGTTGTTGCGAGTTCACTACAAAGGCGAAGTTCTGCACAGCTACTACAAGTCGGATTTCGTCTGTTTCGGCAGCGTGATCGTGGAATGCAAGGCCCTCTCGCAAATCGGAGGAGTCGAAGAGGCCCAAGTGATCAATTATCTACGGATTACCTCGCTCGAACGGGCGGTTCTGCTCAACTTCGGAACTTCCTCGCTCCAATACAGACGGCTCGTTTTCTCCCGAAATGAAATCTGC
>JBMOJP010000033.1:0-24825 GCA_049315725.1 Chthoniobacterales bacterium
CACGCCGCCAGCGTTCGTTCTGAGCCAGAATCAAACTCTCCGTTGAAAGTTAGCGGTGCCCTTCCGAGCACCAAATTCTGACATATTTCTCTCCGCGCCTTGCTAAGAGGCACGGGCGAGGGACCTTGCGGTCCAATTATGTCGCATAAAAAAACTGCTGACGATAACCCACAAATCAATTTTTGCGGTTACCCTCTGATTTTTACTTTCAGAGTCAGGATTTCAAAAAGCTTGCGGCGTTTTTCTGCGGCGCGCGGACTGGGGAAGGTCTTGGCCTTGCCATCGACTGCTGCTGCAAAAAGAACGCGAACCGATTTATTCGGTCCCCAGTGAAGGGGAGGGAGAGATTGCCAGAACGTGGCGCAGAGTCAACAGCCTTTTTTAAAAACATCGAAATATTTTTTGGGCTGCTCTGCGGGCCGGATCTCCCGTTGTCCATGGTGTTCGACCAGGCCAGCGCGATGGCGTTCAAAACGCCACCGCACAACACGGGCATCCTTGCTCCCGGCGCGATCGTTTGCGACCGTGAGACTTCGCCCCATGACGCTGCCCAACCAACTCACCATCCTGCGTCTCGCGCTCGCGGCCGTCTTCGTCCTCGCACGGGAAAGCAATCTTGCGTGGGGTGCCACGGTCGCAACGATCGCGTTCGCGGCGGCGGTGTTCACGGATTATCTCGATGGCGTGCTGGCCCGGCGGATGCAGTGCGAGACGGACTTCGGGCGGCTAATGGATTCGCTGGCCGACAAGGTTCTCATTGCCGCGGCGCTTGTGTGTTTAACGGCCTCGGCGGACATTCCGGCGTGGGCGACCATCCTCCTCATCTCGCGTGATTTCCTCATCACCGGGTTGCGCCAGCTCGCGTTGTTGAACGGCATCGTCCTGGCGGCGGATTCCGCGGGCAAGACCAAGACCGCCTCGCAGATGATCATGATCGGATTCTTCCTCGTGCGTGACGCCGCCGGCGAATGGATGGGCGCGACGGAGTGGTCGTCGACCATTTTATCCATCGGCCATGTGCTCATTGTGGCCAGCGTGATTCTCTCGATGTATTCCGGCTGGCGCTATGCCCGCGCGCATTGGCGCATCGTGCTCCACAGCGGCGGAAGCTGAGGACAAGGTTGGACCTTCATGAGGTCCGGCGTATTAAGAAGACATGGTCGTGACCCGCAGGCAGATGCAAGTCTTGGAGCAACAGGCGCTGAACCGCGGGGTGTCGGAGGATGTGCTGGTCGAGGGCGTGGGGGCCAAGCTGGCGCGCTGCGTGACGCAGTTTTTTCCCCGACCCGGATTGCTCGTTTGTTATGTGGGTAAAGGCCACAACGCGGCCGATGCCCTGGTCGCGGCCCGGCACTTGTTGCCGTTGGGATGGCGCGTTCTGCTGCGCACGCCATTCTCCCGCCACGATCTCGCGCCCCTGACCCGCGAGAAATTCGACGCCTTGGGTGCGTCGGTGCTGGCTGATCCATTGCAACCATCCGCGCCGCTTGACGGCCCACTGGTGCTCATGGATGCGCTCGTGGGGCTGGGGGCGCGGAGCGGTTTGCACGAGCCGATGGCGGCCCTGGCGCGGGAAATGAACACGCTGAGGAATGCCGCGGGCGCAAGAACGGTCGCCCTTGATTTGCCGTCGGGGCTTGACCCTGAGTCCGGAACTCCGGGTGATCCTTGCGTGGTCGCCGACGTCACCGCGGCCGTGGGGTTCGCCAAGGATGCGCTGCTCGCCGATACCGCAATCAACGTGGTCGGACGTCTGGCCGTGCTTGAGGTGCCGGACTTTCGTCCTGCGCCCACGAACGAGGCCGAATTGCTGACCGCTCCTTTACTGCGCGGGGAGTGGCCACCGCGAGACTTTGACACGAACAAAGGCATGACTGGGCGCGTCTGCCTCCTGGCTGGTGCGCGTGGCACCTTGGGTGCGGCCCGCTTGTGCAGCGCGGGTGCGGTGCGGGGGGGCGCTGGCCTGGTTTCGCTGGGCCTCCTGCCCGAGGTCTACGAGTTGTTGGCCGCCAGCGTGATGCCGGAGGTGATGGTTCGGCCGTTGGCCCAGCTGACCGACGTCTTCAATTTTCCCCTCGATGCCATCGGGATCGGCCCCGGTCTCGGCACGGGCCAGGAGGCGCGGACTCTGCGCATCGTGCGGGAGGCCACATGCCCGACGGTGGTGGACGCGGATGCCTTGACGATCCTGGCGCACGCCGGGCTTAAGCACCTTGATGAATCCAAGGGGACGCGTCTGCTCACCCCGCACCCGGGCGAAATGCAACGCCTGCTGGCGGGGAAAAAAATCAAAAACCGCGCGGCCACCGCCCGGGAATTCACCGACAAGCATGCGGTCACGCTACTGCTCAAGGGCGCGCGCACCATCATCGCCGAACGGGGACGTCCGCTTCGCTACAACACCACGGGTCATCCGGGCATGGCCACGGGCGGCATGGGCGACGTGCTGACGGGCGTTTGCACTGCGCTGCTCGGGCAGGGAGCAGACGCCTACCGCGCCGCGTCCATCGGCGCATGGGTGTGCGGGCGGGCGGCCGAGATTGCTCTCGCGCAAGGCGGGGCGTCAGCCGAGTCACTGGCTCCGACTGACGTGCTGGAGCATCTCGGGCCTGCGTTTGGGTCGCTGCAGGCCGGAGACTTTTAGAAATCGGAGAAAATTTCGGGCAACTACGACACTCTCTCCGCCGCATTCTCCGGAAGGTTGCGCAGGACCGCACGCTTTCAGGCAAGCGACGGCTAAGCCGGGGAGGGAGGGGCGGGGGAGACCGGTTCCTCGGGAGATGGCGAAGGCGGCACCGCGGGAGCAGGCGTCGGAGCAGGTGCGACGGGAGCAACCGGTGGAGCCGGTTTGGGCTTGGGGCGGGGGCGAGGCGCCGGGGCACTGACCTCGCCCACAACAACACTCTCCAAACCCACCGGGCCACCAAGCGAGGCGCAGAAGGAATCGACGGTCACGGGCGAGCCGAGGGCCAGAATCTTGAACAACTCAACCGCCACATCCTTTTTCAGGCGGATGCAACCGTGCGAGGCAGGACGGCCGGGGACATAGCCGACATGCATGCCCACGCCCGTCGGCGTGATGCGCATCCAATATGGCATCTTGGCTCCGGCAAACCGCCCGCCCTCCGGCACGACGTCTTCGCGAGTATCGGCATCGGACACCGCGGTTTCGCCGGTCGCGGAGATGATGCGCCCGTAAAGGTTCGAGGCGTAGTCCTGCTTCTTGTCGAGAATCTTGTAGGAACCCTTGGGTGTCGGGTGGCTGGATTTGCCCGTGGCCACGGGAAAATCCATCGCGATGGCGCCATCGACGAGGAGCAGACCCCGCTGTTCCCGCAGGGAGATTTCCACGGACGAATTCTGCGCGTTGGCCTTGGCCAGCAGGTCGGCCTGACGGTAGGTCAATTTGCGCCAGCCTTGCTGGGACCGGAAGGCGGTGTGCTGGGTTTTAATCTGCGCCGCCTGGCCTGATTTTTTCAGCCGCGCCTGATAGTCCTCCAAGACGGTGCATCCGGAGAGGGCCAACACGCCGACAAGGAGCAGCCCGAGCAAGAGGCTCGCGGAACAACGATGCTCAAAAAGGGAATGTTTCATGGATGATCCTCGCGCCCTTCTACAACCGATTTCGGGCGACGGCTAGCGTTTCGGGAGACCCGAAACGGTGGTCAGGATTCCGGTGATCATGGAGTAGGCGACGAGGCCGACGAAGAGGGCGACCATGAGGATGACGAGAGGCTGGATGAGCGCGGTGACGCGTTCGATCACGACGGAGAGCTGCTTGTCGTAGCTTTTGGCGCTGCGCTCCAGGGCCGAGCCGAGGTCGCCGGTGGTTTCGCCGACCATGATGATATCAATGAGCGTGGGCGGAAAAAACTCCACCCGGGCGATGGCGCGGGAGAGTTGGGCACCGTCCTGCACGTTGTCGGACACGCGCTCGAGGAGGGCTTGGAGAAAAACATTCGGGGTGGCATTGCGGATCAACTGCATGGCTTGCATGAGCGAGACGTCATTGTTCAGCAAGGTGGAGAGAGTCTGGGTGAACTGCGCGTAGAAGCGCATGCGGAGAAGTTTGCCGAAGATGGGCAGTTGCAGCTTCGTCCGGTCCCACCAAGCCCGGCCATCGCCGGTGCTGGTGAAATGGCGGAAACCGAGAACCGTGGCGGCCAGCACAATGAGCACAGCCCACCAATAGGCGCCGAAAAATTCGCTCGTGCCGATGAGCAAGCGCGTGGCCGGAGGGAGGGTCTGTCCGGTTTTGCCCAGCAGCACGGTCAACTGCGGAAGCAGGAAGGTCATGAAAATGATCAGGAGGGCGATGCCGGCGGAGAAAATGACCGAGGGATAAATCAGCGCGCTGGTCACTCGGCTCTGCAATTCGCCCATCATGGTGAGAAACTCGACCTGCCGCTTGAGGATTTTCGAGACCGTGCCGCTGGCTTCGCCGGCCTTGACCATGTTGCAGTAAAGCTCCGAGAAGCTGGGGCTGGCGTTTTTCAGCGCGGCGGAAAACGTCGCGCCCTCGCGGAGCGATTGGCGCGCGCTGGCCGCGACGCCGCGCAACGGGGATTTGTCCTGCCGCTGCTCGATGACCTGGAGGGCGCGGTCGAGTTTGAGGCCGGCCTCGAGAAGTTCGCACAACTCGTCGGTAAAAAGCAGAACCTGGGCGCGACTGAGGTGGTGACCGCCGGCCGAGGAGTCATCGGGGCTGACGGCCGCGGCCGCCTCCGAGCCCTTGGCTGCGAGGGAGAACGGCTGGAGGTTTTGTTGCCGCAGTTTTCCGAACGCATCCTGCCGGCTGGCCGCCTCGAGTTCCCCCGAGGTCTTGCCGCCGCCGGGCTGCAGGGCTTGATAAACAAAGACGGGCATGGGGCGGGCGCTACTCGTCGAGCGCGTTGAGGTCGGAAGTGGTCACGCGCATCACTTCCTCAATGGTGGTAACACCCGCCGCCACCTTGTCGAAGCCGTATTTGCGCAGCGGGCGCATGCCTTCCTTTTCCGCGGCCGGACGGAGTTCTGCGGCCGTCTTCCGCTGGGTGATCATTTCCTGGAGTTTGGGCGTGACCATGCAGAGCTCCATGATGGCGAGTCGCCCCTCGTAGCCGGACTGTCGGCAGCTCTCGCATCCGGCGGCGCGCATGATGAGATTGTCGTTCTCGGCGGGAAACCCGATGCTGCGCAGATAGGCCGGGGAATAGTCACCGGGGCGGGCGGCGGTTTTGCAGACCGGGCAGAGCCGGCGGACGAGGCGTTGGGCGATGAAGGCGCGAACGGCGCTGGCCACGAGGAACGGCTCGACGTTCATGTCGAGCAAGCGGGTGATGCCGCCGACGGCGTCGTTCGTGTGCAGCGTGCTGAAGACAAGGTGGCCGGTGAGCGCCGCCCGGATGGCGATCTCCGCGGTCTCATAGTCACGCATTTCGCCCACCATGATGACATTCGGGTCGCCGCGGAGGAAGCTGCGCAGGAGGTTGGCAAAGGTGTTGCCGATCTCGGGCTGCACGGCGCTCTGGTTGACGCCCGCCAGCTTGTGCTCGACCGGATCCTCGATGGTGAGGATGCGACGCTCCTTGGTGTTGAGACCGGAGAGAAAAGTGTAGAGCGTGGTGGACTTGCCGCAGCCGGTCGGGCCGGTGACCAGAATGATGCCGTTGGGCAGGGCGAGGAGTTCCTTCACCCGGGCCACGTAGTCCTCGTCGAGGCCGAGGCGCTCGAGACTGAAGACTTCCTTGCCGAGCAGACGCAGGCTGATGCTCTCACCGTTGATGGTGGGGATCGAGGCCACGCGCACGTCGATGGGCTGGCCGCCGAGTTCGAGGCTGATGCGGCCGTCCTGCGGTCGGCGATCCTCGCCGAGGTCCAGTCCGGCGGTGAGCTTGAGAATATTGATGACCGAACGCTGAAGTTTGCGCATCTGCGCGGGCACGGGCACCTCCTGCAGGACGCCATCAATGCGGTAGCGCACGCGGAGATCATCGGACAGGGGCTCGACATGGATGTCGGTGGCGCGCTCGCGCAGGGCTTCGCGAATGACCTGGTTGATGAATTTTTTGACCGAAGCCTCCTCCGACTCGTCCTCGTCGAGCACATTGACCTGCTCGGAGCGTCCGAGGTCGATATCCTCCTCCATTCCGCGCCCCTCGAGCAATTCCTCGAACGTCTCGGCCCCGATGCCATAGACCTGCCGGAGGGCCGGGAGAATGCCCTTGCGCGTGTAGAGTTCATAGCGCACCCGCTGCGGCACGGCTTCCGCCACGGCCTGCCGGGCCAGAAGATCGAACGGATCGTAAGTCAGCAGGGTCAACTCGTTGTCCTCGGCCACGACGGGCAGAAGTTGGTAGCGCAGGGCGATGCGCGCCGGCAGTTTGGCCCGCAGTTCCGGCGTGGCCCGGGCGACATCCGCCCCTCCCCACGGCAGGTGAAATTTTTCCGCCAGCTCGCGGTAAAACCCCGTTTCATCAAGGTCCGCGCTGTCCAGCAGCGCCCGCATGAGCGGGGACTGGCGGCGCGCGGCGTCGTGGAGAGACGCCGTCACCTTTTCCCGGTCGCCCGCCCCGTGACGGACGGCCAGATCCACTAGTTCGGGAATCAGGGCCATGGGGTGCCTCCCGAGTCAGCGCGGGGCCGACGTGGACCGTTTTTTCTTCTCCGGTTTGGGCGTGGGTTGCGGCGCGTATTCCTGATAGTCGATGCCGGCCGGACGGAGCGGGTCGCGCTGCTTGCGCATCTGGGCGTCGGGCAACAAATCATCCCCCCGCGGGACCACCGGGATGTTGCCCAACTGGTTCGGGGTCGCGGCGTCGAAGGCCTCGCTGCCAAGTTTGCTGCGATCCAGCTCCTCGCCGCTGACCCGCGCGAGGTCGGCGTCGTTCTCAACAACCGAGGGCTGGAGCAGGATGATGAGTTCCTGACGGGTGACCGAGCGGTTGGTTTGTTTGAAAAGGTGGCCGAGCACGGGAATGCGCATGATAAACGGCAGGCCCGAGTCATCGGCTTCGGTGCGCTCGACGATGAGGCCGCCGAGCACGACGGTCCCACCGTTGGGCACGGTCACGGTGGTGGTCAATTCCTGCGCGCTGATGATGGGGGCCACGTTGCCGCCTCCGAAGTCTTGCTCGCCGAGGATGTTGTTGTTCGTTTGCACAATCACGAGGGTCACATCCTTGTTGGCATTGATGAGCGGGACGACCTCGAGTTTGAGCAGAACGTCCTTGTAGGTGATGTTGGCCGTAATACCGGCCGTCTGGTCGGCCACCGGCCCGGAAACGGTCGTCGAGGTCAGGGTGCTGCTGGTGTAGGGGACCTCCTGGCCCGAACTGATGACGGCCTTCTTGTTGTTCGTGGTGTAGACGACGGGACGCGAGAGGATCTTGAACTTTCCGGTTTTCTCGAGAGCCCGGGCGTAGATGTCCACGGTGCCGGCAATGCTGCCATAGACGGTGAGGCCGGAGAGCTGGCTGAACAACTCCGGGCCGACGAGCTCACTGGGGGTGGTTAAAGCATTGGTGGCAGCCAGCAGGGGGTTGACGACCGCGGCACTGATCGAGTTGCCGTTGAGGGACTTGTTGCGGATGAAATAGCTCAAGCCAAACTCCATCTCGTCGGTCAGGCTGAGCTCGCCAATGACTGCCGCAATGTAGACCTGGCGCGGACGAACATCGAGCATACTGAGCAACTGGGCGACTTTTTGCCGGCTGTCGGGCGGTCCGATCACAATGATCGAGTTGGCGCTTTTGTCGGCGATGATCTTCGTCTTGCCGATGATGACCGACTGGGGCGCGGTGTCCTCGTTTGGTTCCTTGAGACGGTCGGCCGTTTTGGTCCCGCTACCGCTGCTGCTGCCCGAGTTGTTGCCCGGCCCGAAGTTGGAGCCGGACTCAACGGTCGGAGCGGACCCCTGACGCGAGGCCCCGCCGGTGGCACCGCTGCCGGCGGAGTCCTCTCCCTCGGAGAGCAAGTCCTGCAAGACGGGCAGGACATCCCCGGCCGCGACAAATTGCAGCGGGCGCTCGAGCACGCTATCCAGCGCCATGGGCGCGTCGAGTTGCTCGATCAGTTGCTTGAGGTAGGGAAAATTGATCGGCCGGGTCACGACAAGGATCCGGTTGGTGCGGGGGTCGGCGACGATCTGGGTTTCGCCGATGACGAGATTCGACTCGAACTGGCCCCCGCCCGCCGTGCCGATGGAAGCGGGAATGACCTGGCCGGGTGCTTCGCCCTGGGGTTGGGCGGGCTGGCCCGGCTGGCCACCTGGCTTCGGTGCGTTCTCGTTGCGCTTGTCGATGAGCGTCTGCAGAACCTCCGCCACTTTCTCGGCATCGGCGCGCTTGAGCGTGATAAACTCCGTCATGACTTGGGCCGGCGGAACATCCACCATGGCCTGGAGGGCGATTAGTTTGCGGATGACCGGCACATTTTCCGTGATGAGGACGGCTTGAACATTAGGGACCGGAGTGAAGGTGGTGAAGGCCTTGGGCGGGCTGATGAACGTTTGGAAAAGCTGGGCGGCGTCCTGGGGCGCGATGTAATTGAGCCGCATGAAATAGCTGACCACCTGGTCGGACTCAGGCAGCATGTAGGGCGAGGCGAAAATCGGAATTCCCTCGCTGCGCGGCCCCTTGGCCTGCACGCCGATGTTGAGGATCTTGAGCGTGTTGTCATCGACCGGGATGAAAGAATAGCCGTTGAGCAGGAGCGAGGCCTCAATCAAGCGGATGGCCTCGCTGCGCGGCACCTCGCCGGGCACCACGATGGTAAGGGGCTGGCCTTGGGCCAACGCGGAGTCGCGGATGAGGCGCTTGTTGGTTAGAACTTCATAGAGGCTGAGGATTTCATTGACCGAAGTGTTGGGAAAAGTCAGGCGCACCGTCGGCTCGGGCTGGGTGGGCTGGGCCCGTGTCGGCACGGCGGGATCAAGCGGCGCAGGGGCGGAAGGCAGGGGTTCAGGCGATGGTGCGACGGGCGCAGGAATCGGTGGCTCGGTCGGCAGCGGCGTGGGGGCGGCCGGGGGTGCGACGACAGGCGCGGCTGGCGGTGGTGCGGCGGGCGGAGCTTCCTGCGATTGGAGCACGCCGGGAAAAGCCACAGCGGCAGCCATGGCAAGAGCCCCGCAAAACAAAACCCGGCGCTTCTTCATCGGCACAAGTAGAGCAGATGTCCTGCGATTCTCAAGGAGCGGATGGAATGACCGCGCGACGGCGGATCACGCGGGGTGGAGGGATGTTGCCACTCCCCGGCACATTGATGACCTGTCCATCGGGGGAAACACCCGGCCCGGGCACGCCGGGGACGAGGCCGGGGGGCATCGGAACATTCGGCGGCTGTCCCGACATGGGCGGGGCAGCAGCCTGCGGCATCTGGCCGGGTGGGGCAGCCGGCAGGCCACCCCCGGCGGCGGTGGCATCGAATTTGACCACGCCAACCTCGCCACCACGGCGGATCGTCGCGGTCGAGTCGGCATACTTGGCCTGCACGTCAACCTGCACGAGCGAGAGCCCGGCGGCGTTGGATTCCTTCTTCAGCATCTGCCGGGTCTGGGTGGCTCGCTCGAGAACGAAGGCGATCGGCTCGCCGCTGACCGAGGCGATGCCCGTGAGCGCGTATTGCTGGGTCAGCCCCACCGACTCAACCGGCGGGGCCACCGATTCGAGGTGAAACGGCGAGTGCTCCCAAAGTCTGGCGTAGCGTGAGAGCGGAAATGGCGCGGGCACAACCCCGTCCTCGTCGGCACCTTTGGCCGCGCCGGTTTCCGGCGGCGGGCCGTCCGGAGTCTGGCCACCCTCCTCGGCCGGGGCCGACGGGGCGGGCAACCCTTCCACCTGGCGTTCCTGTGGGGCAGGCGTGACCAGCATATCCTTTGCCTCCGGCACGAGCGTGGCGGCGGGCGCTTCCTCGGCCGGGGCCGACGGCGGGGTCAGCAGGCCGATGGCGGCGAGAACAGAGAGATAAGGATACCTCTTCACGGTTTCTTCTCCTCGAGCGGACGATACCATCGCGCCACATCAATGTCGCAAACAATGCCCGGCGGCTCGGCGTCGCTCTTGATGCTGATCTGCCGGATGGCGCGGAACTCCTTCGGTTGCTGGAGCAGGTTGAGCCACTTGATCAACGCCTGCAGCTTGCCCTTCACCTTGGCGGAGTAGTTGATCTGCACGTAGGCGCCCTGCGAAACCGCCGCACCCGGCGTCCCGGCGGCGAACTCCAGCCCGCTCTCCCGCGCACTGCTCTCGATAAAATCGTAAAATTTTTCGTCATCCTGCGTGGTCGCGGTGTCATCGGTCGGCTGATTTTCGGCCAGCCAGGCGGCGCGCTCCGCCCAGTAATCTTTTTCCGCGAGCAAGGCGTCGCCGAAGTCGATCTGCTGACGGAGTTCTCCGATGTTCGAACGCAAATCGCGCTGGCGGTTGAGCAGCGTCTGCAGGCCAATGACATTGACGAGGACAAAAAGCGCGCCGAGCAGGCCGACGAGGAGACGTTTTTCCTTAGAGGTTAGCGCTCTCAACGTTGACCTCCTCTTCATTGGTTTTTGGGGCGACCCGGGACACGCCCCTCATCTGGAATTTGAAATTACTTTTTCCCGTGGGCACCACCTGGTCGCTGGTCCAATCGAAAAACTCCGCGAGATCCTTGTTTTGCGCCACCGCCTCCTGGAAGCGCAGGGCGACAGGAATACTCGTGACCTCGCCATTGATCATGACCTCGCGCGGACTCATCTGAAAAAGCGTCAGGCGCACCCCCTCTTCCGGCAGGGCCGCGGACACTTGGTAGAGCACCTCGAGCGGGTAGAGCTTCGGATCAAGCGCGGGCAAAAGCTCTCGCCAAGTATTCATCGTCTTTTGGACCTGCGTGACCGCGTCGGCACTGCCGTCCACTTTCGCCCGCAGCGCATGGGCCTGCCAGGCGAGCCACCCGGTGTAAAGAGCCACGACCAGGACGAGCGCGAAGTAAGCGGCCGCTCCCATGAGGGCGAATTTCTGACGGCGGCGGGAGGATGCCTTGGTCTTCTGGACTTCCTGCACCGGGAGAGGAATGCACTCCAGGCCGAGCGCGGGACGCACGGGCGGCGGCAGCGGATGGCACTCGACGGGAAGACCACCCGAGCTGCGCCAGGCCGTGAGATCGGGTGGCTCCGCGCCGTCATGATAAAGAACGACACGCGGCGAGATGGCCAGCATGCCGCCCGCTTGGAGCGAGGCCATCATGAGCCAGATTTCCAGGGCCATTTGCCCCTCGGGAATCGGCTCGGCCAGCGTTTGGAAATGCAGGAGCTTGTCCCCGCGTTTGACCGCCGCGACCCAGCCACCTTCCTCGGGCCAGACACCCACCGAATCCGGCTCCAGAGGAAGGCAGGCCGGGGAGACCGCGTAGTCGCGCACCTCGCCGTGCCAGTATTGCGACGCGAGGTTGGGCGGGAGCACGACGGCATGCAGGAGGGCCTCGCCGTCGTCTTCGGCCACCTGTTCCCAAGCGAAGGTCGTCGTCGCACGGGAACGTCCAGCCAGTCCCCGCAATTCCAATTGGGTGAAAATCAGGTCGGCAAAAAGCGTCGGATCTCCGCCCGGAACCCACACCGCGAGCGAAAAGGCCCGCCGCACCGGAACGGCCAGCACGTCACCGGCGGTCAGGCCGAGCGCCGCGGGTGCGTCGGCCTCGCCCTGCAGACTCCAAGCCCCGTCCTCGGCCTGTTCCCATCGCTGCCAGCCAACGCCCACCGGGCGGAGCAGGGCCCCGCGGCGGCTGTGGCGCGATGTTGTCATTGTTCCTCCCATAGCAAATAGCTGGCCGGGCCCCCACCCTCGGAGGGGGCGGCGACCACGGAAATCAGCCACGCACGGTCGCCCACCATGCCACGGCTATCAATTCTTTTGACGGTGCTTTCGGTCGTCAGGTGCGCCGCCGCCTGATTATTCGGCCGCGAAGATGCGACCAGCCACCCTTCGAGTTCTTTGAGGGTCTTAAAGCGCACATCATCCTCAGAGGGCTCGATGCCATCGGGCCCCGCGCGGTAGGCCACGATCTGATCGGCCATCTCCGGGGTCAGGCCGGCGGCCGCTTGCAGGATCTCGCTCGACGCTTCGTTCACATCCACCTTGCCATCCCCGAAAATGGTGAACGCTTCCCGCCATTCGGGCTTGAGCCGGGCGACCTCGTCCATTCCGCGCACCCCGGCCATCTCCCCGACCGAGCGGAACGGGCGGTTGGGCGGGGCATTGTCGTTGCCTTCGGCCGCATACTCCTGACGCTCGGCCCCGTTGAAAAGCCGCAGGTCATCCTTGTCGGTCCAGTCAATCAAGGCATCGATCAACCGGTCAACCTCGTCGGCCGGGAGATCCCACAGGGCAAAAAGATTTTTCAGCGTGATGCGGTCCTGGGCGGCGAGAAGTTGGTTGATATTGAGGCGGGCTCCTTCGCCGCGCAGGCGGACCTGGAGGCGCTCGCCGTTGCCGAAATCCTGATTGAGTAATTCCTGGTCGTCGCGTTTGACCAGTGGATGCAACCCGAGGGCGACTCCGGAGAGGGCCAAGCTGCGGGTGCGCAGGCCGGCCGCCTCGGAGGTGCCGGATTCGAGTTCAAGATTGACCGAGTTGGCCACCCAGACGACAGCGAACGAGATGATCGCGATGGCCCAGAGAACAAGGAGCAGCGCCGCACCCCGGCGATGGCTGTGGTCAAAAACACTCACGGAGTTTGCGGTGGCTGCGGGGTCGGGTTCGCTTCGGTTGACGGAGCGGCGGCCGCGGCCGACGGCACATATTCCTTCACTGCCGGCAGCCAGAAAATGTAACGCCGCGGTGTCCCCTCCCCGAGGAGTTCAAGGTTCAACTCAAGCAACGGCGGGCGCTCCGCTCCCTCGACCCACTCCTCGACCCAGTCCTGCTGAGACGGATTGTAAAAGCGCCAGGTCGCACTGCGCAGGTCGGGGAGAAGGCGCAGCCATTTGCCGCCGGTGATGGCGTCCCGCCGCTCGATTTCGGTCAATGAACCTGGCAATTGCAGGAGGCTGAGTTCCCGTCCGCCGCCGAGGCGCGGACGCGCGGAGAGGAAGACGGTGGCATCATCTTCCTCGTCCGGACCCCAGGCGAAGACACCCGGCGCGTCGCGCAGCACGATCTCCGGCACGGGATTGCCGTCCTGCAGCCGGACCCCGCCGGAAAACTTGGCGGTCGAAGGAAGGTTGTGAAAGGTCCGGCGCAGGAGGGTGACGAAGGCGTTGAGACGCTGGGCTTCGAGATTTTCGTCCGTCAGCGTGGCGGTCGCCCGCATGGCCGCATTGACCGTGGCGTAGATGCCCCCCGCGAGCAGAATGAAAATGCCAACGACCACCACCATCTCAAAGAGGGTGAAGGCGCGGCAACCGGCGTGGCGGGAAAAAGTTTTCACGGCTGGTAACGGAGAAACTTTTCCTCCCAATGCTGTTTTTCCCGGCCTTCCATCCACTCCCCGCGCACGGTGACCCACCAGACCCGCTCGAGTTTCTCGTCCTTGGCATTGGCCAGATCGGCCAACTCCGCCCGGGTGGTATACTTCGCGCCCATCGCATCGGGCTCGGTCTCGCGCCCCTGCTCGAGAACCTCGATGGGCAATGTCATCGCCTCGTCCACGAGGGATTCAATCTGCTGACGCACCTCGGTGTCACGGCGCAGGACAATGTTCGCGGAGAAAATCCGATCGAGAGCCACGGAGAGTCCGCCGACGGCCAGAACGAACATGGCCAACGCGATGAGCACTTCGAGCAGGGTGAAGCCACGGTTCTTCATGGAATGAAATAGCTCTCCCCCGAGAGGCTCGCCGTCAGGGGGTCGAACTCCACCTCGAGCCACGCTTCGCCCTCGGTCACCCGCACGGCCAGCGGCTGGCACAATCCGGAGGGACGGAAAATCCACGCCTGATCATCCGGGCGCAGCAGTTTCTCCGCCCCGAGCGGACGCAAGGCATACTCCATGCCGCGCGGCAGCTTGAATTTCTCCGTCGGTTTTTCCTCCCCGCCCCGCCGGAGGAACAAGGCCTTGCGGCCAAACACCACCTCGGCCACCCGGCCCGTGGTCATGGCGTCAGTCCGCGCCGTCTTGGCCAGCACGAGCAACTCGCGCGCGACCTCGCGCAGGCGTTGCTCCCTGGTGAAACCGGAGACGAGGGGAACGGTGGCACCCACGAGGAGGACAATGATGGCCACGACCAGCGCGATTTCGAGCAAGGTGTAGGCGGCCGGGTGCCGCCGCGCGGTCCCGGGGCTTACCGCTGGCCGGGGCATCATCTTCATGGCTGCCGCCTATTTGCCGGGATCGTTGCCGATGTCGTCGCCACCGCCCTCGGTCCGGTCCGGTCCCTTGGACATCAAATCAAAGCTCTTGGGGTTCTTCTTGCCGGGAGAATAATACACGTAGGGCTCACCCCACGGATCAAGAGGAACCTTGGAGAGCAGTTGGCGCCAGCGCCGCGGCGCCGGATCGCCGGAAGGCGGTTTGACCAGGGCCTCCAGCCCTTGCGCGGTCGTCGGCGGCCGCAGATTCTGCATCTCGTAAACGCGCAACTGCGTGCTGATGCTCTGAATGTCCGCATCCACCCGGGCCTCCTTGGCCACATCGAGGTTGCCGACCAGCAGGTAAATGGCCGAACCGACCAGCACGGCGATAATGCCGAGCACGAGCATGATCTCGAACAGAGTATAACCAGCCGTGCCCAAATGGCGGCGGGACGGACGGGCGGAAGGATTTATCATCGGTTAGACCATGCGTGCCACAGGGGTCCTTGTCAAAGCGACCCGTTGCCGGCGTTCCAGAAGTTGCGCAGGGAGTCCGTCGGGTTGCCCGCTGCCGGGGGCACGACCGGCGGCAAAGGCGGTTCTTCCTCCACGACGGGAGCGCTCTCGGGCAAATCAGCCAACGGCAGGGCGAGGTCCGGCTCACGTGGAGCCTTCGGGTAGGACAACTCCAAAACCACGTCGCGGGCGAAGGCGCGGTTGCGGTAGTCGGCATTGGTCGGGGAGCGCAACTCCAACATGATCGAGTTCTCCCCCGGCAGGAGCAGATGCGAAGGCACATAAGCGGACGCACGGCGCCAACCGGCGAAAACGACCTCGCGGCCGGCCAGTCCGAGATGCCCTGGATCCTCCAGCGTCGGCACCTCAATCGAGACCGGGCCGATCTCCTGGTTGTTGATGACCAACCATACTTCCTGATCGAGATAGACCCCGGTGACCACGGCTTCCAACCGCGCCAACACCGGAGACTGCTCCAAGGTCGCCAACATTTGGATGGATGGCCCCAGCAACTCCGCGCCCTCGGTCAGTGCCGCACGGACAATTCGCCCGCTCCACTCATCCTTCAAAGCCGGCCGCGGGGCACCGTCCACATCCGCCTCGGCCAAAGTCAGCCGCGAGGCCGTCACGACGACGGGGACGTAGCGCGAGGTGGCGGAGAGCAGGGTGCGTTCACTGACCCACTCGAAGCGCACGCGGTTGATGTTGAGATTCGCGCCGCCCTGCAGGAGCAGCGTGCCATTGCCACCGAGGCGCGAGGCGCTGATGAGCAGCGGACGCTGATTCGGCACACCGAGGCCCTCGCCGAGATTCTGCGCGAGCACTTCCGTGGCGCTCTGCCCGTCGCGTTGCCATTCGACCAACAGCCCGCCGCCCTGCGCTTCATCGAAGACCACGTGAACCAGCAGGTCGCATCCCTGCGGGGGCGACAAACGGAACGCGAGTCGCGGCCCGACTCCGGGGGCCACCACAGGCGGTCCATGCATCCACGCCGGCAAGGGTTGCGAGGAATCGAAAGGCAAATCCACCGTGAAAACCTCGTCGGACGCCCGCGCCGATACGACGCAGCACAGCAATGCTGCAAGCATCCATCGCGCTGTGGGTGGAAGTTTCATCCTTGAGGAGCGGAAGGCTGGAGGTCCGTCGAACCGGTCGGAAGATAGTCTTGGAAGAAGGAGTCTTGCAACAACGCCTTGTAAACCGGGTCGGAAACCCGCGCCCGGGCCTCGCGGAGAAACCCCAGAGCCTCCTGCTGCTCCCCCCGAAGCAGGGCATCCGCCGCCGCGAAGAAGAGATGCTCCGGCGAGGTCACACCGGCCACCCGGGGGACCGGCATGGGCGCCGAGCCGGGCTTCAGGTTGAGACGCAGGCCGGACAACCCTGCTTTCACCGTGGAAATGATAACGCCATCCGATTCAGACACCCGCTGGAGGGCTTTTCGGTAAGCCTCCATCGCCGCCTCGGGCTCGCCGAGGGCGCGGTAGAACTCCCCCATCAGGTAGGGAGCCGCCGGGTTGAGAGGATCCGCCGTGCGCGCCTCGGCCAAACGACCCAGCACAGCCTCCCGCGAGGCCTCAACGTTTCCCGCCGCCACGGCGCGGGCGAGCAAGACCGCGGCCGAGAGAGTCTGGGCATTGCTGACCTCGTCGCTCCGCGCGAGCGATGCGGCGGCCGCCGCCTCCGCCTCATCAAGCTCTCCCAAGGCGAGGTGGGTCAGACCCAGTTGGTAGTCCAGACCGCGCGCCGCCGGATCCTGCCGGCGCGCCTCCTGCAAGTAACCGAGTGCTTCGCTGGACCGTCCGGAGAAACGTGAGGCCAACGCGGCCTCGACGAACCCGGCTGCGGCCTCACGGTGGGCCGCCGGAACCGAGGAGACCGACCGCTTGACCGCTTCCACCTTGGTCTTCGCCGCAACGAAACCGCCGAGCAAGAAGGCCATCGCGGCCAGGCACAGCGCCAGCAGGCTGAACAGGATGGTGCGCAAAACTTCCACGTCCTCATGCAATCCACCCCGGCCCCGCCGGTCAAGGCCGGGGCATGCTCTGCCCGCTTGTCTCGCCGACGCGTCCCCGTAATATCGCGTGTCCATGTCTGCCGCTCCGCTCCAGCACTCCACCGCCGAACTTGACGCTGCGCACGTCGTGCCGAGCTACGGGCGGTTTCCCCTCACCCTCGCCCGCGGGGCCGGAGCCCGCGTGTGGGATGAGAACGATCGCGCCTACCTCGATTTCACCTCGGGCATCGCGGTCAATTCCCTCGGCCACGCCCACCCGGCCATGCAGGCCGCCCTGGCCGGCCAGGCCGCCAAGCTCATCCACACCTCAAATCTTTTCCTCACCCGCCCGCAGGCTGAGCTCGCCGCGCTCCTCGGCTCGTTCATCGCCGAGCCGGGCCGGATTTTTTTCTCCAACAGCGGGGCCGAGGCCAACGAGGGCCTCTACAAACTCGCGCGCAAACACGGCTCGGCCCACGACCGCTACGAGATCATCAGCCTCGAAGGCTCCTTCCACGGCCGCACCCTCGCCAGCATCGCTGCCACGGGACAACACAAGATCAAAGTCGGCTTCGGCCCGGCCGTGCCCGGATTCGTCAATGTGCCGGCCAACCTTGAATCCATCGCCGCCGCCCTCTCGCCACGCACCGCCGCCATCCTCGTCGAACCCATCCAGGGCGAAGGCGGCGTGCGGGTGCTTCCGGCGGATTTTCTCCGCGGGCTGCGTGCGCTCTGCGACGAGCACGGACTGCTGCTGCTTTTCGACGAAGTGCAATGCGGACTCGGCCGCACCGGGCATTGGTGCGGATGGCACACGTGCGGCGCGACCGACGTGATGCCCGACGCGATCAGCTGGGCCAAGGGCATCGGCGGCGGGTTTCCCCTCGGCGCGTTCTGGGTGCGCGAGCATTCCGGGGCGAACAGCCAGAAGCTGTCGGAGTTGCTCGGGCCCGGCTCGCACGGCACAACCTACGGCGGGTCGCCCCTCGCTTGCGCGGCCGCCCTCTGCGTCCTCAACACGATTGCGGGGGAAAATCTGATGGCCAATGCCACCGCCCGCGGGGCGCAGTTGCGCGCCGCCGTGGCCGCCCTCGAATCACCGCTCGTCCGCGAAATCCGCGGCGCCGGCCTCCTCCTTGGGATGGAAATTTCGGACTTCCGCTGGAAAGACCAAACGGCGGCGGATGCGAGTCCTGCGGCCCGGCGCCTGACCCTCAAACTCCTCGAGCACGGCCTGCTCGTCGTGCCCGCCGGCGAGCAGGTCATCCGCCTGCTGCCGCCTCTCAATGTCACCGCGGCCGAATGCGACGAAGCCGTGGCCCTGCTCCGCGACGTGCTCGCGCTGGCCGAGCCCGTGGGCTAGAAGAAATAATGCGATGAAAAACCTGCTGACCATTGAAGCGCTCGACGCCACCACGATCACCGGGGTGCTGGACGCGACCGCCGCCATGAAGGCCGGCCGCGCCCCCCACCCGGCCGCCCCCCTGGCTGGCGAATGCTGGGTCCTGATGTTTTCCAAGTCCTCGACCCGCACGCGTCTGAGTTTCGAGGTCGGACTGCGCGAACTCGGGGCCCAACCCATTTTTCTCGCCGCCCACGACATCCAGCTCGGCCGCGGCGAACCCATCCGCGACACCGCCCGCGTCATGGGCCGCATGGCCCAGGGCGCGATCATCCGCACCTACATGCAGGATGACGTCGAGGAGTTCGCCGCCTTGAGCGGACTGCGCACGATCAACGCCCTGACCGACCTCGAGCATCCTTGCCAAATCCTCAGCGACCTTTTCACCATCGTGGAAAAGCGCGGTTCGCTCGACGGGCTCAGCGTCGCCTTCATCGGCGATGGCGACTGCAACGTGGCCCGCTCGTGGATCTGGGCCGCCGCCCGCTGCGGCTTCAACCTCCGCATCGCCTCCCCCGCACGCTTCCAACCCCCAGCCGACCTTCTCCAACGCGCAGGCGGCAACATCTCCGTCACCGACGATGTCCTCGCCGCCAGCGACGGGGCGGACGTGCTCTACACCGACGTTTGGATCAGCATGGGCAAGGAGGATGAAACCGCCTTCCGTCTCGCGCAGTTCGCCGGCTGCCAAATCAACCGCGCCGCCGTCGAGGCGGCCGGCGGGTCGCCTCTCGTCATGCATTGCCTGCCGGCCTACCGCGGCAAAGAAATCACCGACGACGTTTTCGAAGCGAACGCCCAGACCATTTTCGACCAGGCCGAAAACCGCCTGCACACGCAGAAGGCCATTCTCACGCTGCTGGAGAGATAGGATTTTCTCCTCGCCGGGAATGACCACCAACCGCCTCGAAGCCTTCAGCGATGGCGTCATCGCCATCATCATCACCATCATGGTGCTGGAGCTCAAAGTGCCGCACGCGATCGCACAGGCGTCGCCCACCGCCGGGCTGGCCGACCTGAAACCTCTGCTGCCGGTGTTTCTGAGCTACGTCCTCAGCTTCATCTACGTGGGCATTTACTGGAACAACCATCACCACCTGTTCCATGCCACCAAGCACGTCACCGGCGGCATCCTCTGGGCCAACCTGCACCTGCTGTTCTGGTTGTCGCTCTTTCCCT
The DNA here is from genome assembly GCA_049315725.1 of Chthoniobacterales bacterium. Classification (GTDB taxonomy): domain Bacteria; phylum Verrucomicrobiota; class Verrucomicrobiia; order Chthoniobacterales; family JACTMZ01; genus JACTMZ01. Next base: position 19,330 of record JBMOJP010000033.1, read on the forward strand.
TCACGACGGGATGGATGGGCGAAAACCACTTCGCGTCCACTCCCTCAGCAGTTTACGGCGGCGTCCTCCTGCTGGCGGCCATCGCCTTTTTGATTTTGCAGAATGCCATCATCGCCGGACAAGGAGCCAACTCCCCGGTCGCAGCGGCGGTGGGAAAGGACTGGAAGGGCAAACTTTCCATCGCCACCTACCTCGCCGCCATTCCCCTCGCCTTCGTCAGCCCCTGGATCTCGAACAGCCTGTATGCCGCCGTCGCCGTCGTCTGGCTCGTGCCCGACCGTCGCATCGAGCGCGTGCTGATGAAGCGCGCAGAGAAGTGAAAAGTTAGCGACGAGCCGACCCTGAGCCGGACTGAGGAGCAGGAAGGCAACATTCTGTGCGTGGCCCCTGGCAGTTTTTCCTATCTTGGGGCAGCGATTTTGCCTGTTGGGAAAGAATCGCTTGTCAAGGCGGTGGGGCAGAACTATTTTAGACATGCGATGTCTAATTCCAGATACAACGAACCATCTCCACGGGCGGCCCGCTTGGGCGAATGGCTGCGTGGGTTGCGGGAGCAGCGGGAATTGCCGCTGCGCGAGGTCGCGGCTGCGACGGACATGGATTTGACCCATTTACAGAAGATTGAACTCGGACAGCGGATGCCTACGGAGGAACAAACCGAACGGCTGGCGAAGTTTTTCGATCTGAACGAAACGGAGATCCAGGCGCGGCGGATCGCGGAGAAATTCCGGCACGATTATTCAGACCATCCCGCGGTCAAAGAAGCCATCGGCATCCTCGCGGAGGAAGCGGGCATTTACGCCGCGGGCGGAAAAAACGGGAAAGGTTCCCGGTAGCGTAAAAATCCCCATGCCATCACTCAATTTCAAAGGCAAAGCGCTGGTGCAGAATTTCCACCTGCTCGTGCCGTTCCACGAACTCAAGCCGGTGAAGGCGAAAAGCCTGACGAAAAAGCCGAGCCTGCACGACAACCTGGTCGTCCATGGCGACAACCTCAAGGCCCTCAAGGCGCTTCTGCCGTATTACCACGGCAAGGTGAAGTGCATTTACATCGATCCGCCTTACAACACCGGCAACGAAGGCTGGGTCTATAACGACAATGTCAATTCGCCCATGATGCAGGAATGGCTGGGCAAGGTCGTGGACCGCGAGGATCTCACCCGCCATGACAAATGGCTTTGCATGATGATGCCCCGGCTCAAACTCATGCGGGAGTTTTTGACGGACGATGGCGTCATTTTCGTTTCAGTAGATGACAACGAAATGCACCGGGCACGTGTTTTGTTGGACGAGGTATTTTTTGAGGAAAATTTTGTTGGCGAAATAATCTGGCGAAATGTCACCGACAACAATCCGACCCAGATCAGCACAGAACACGAATATCTTCTGTGCTACGCACGCCGGAAAGAAATGCAACCCCAGTCGTGGAAAGCGGAAGGGTTGCCAGTTAAAGACAAGCTCATCAAACTCGGCGACGAATTTGTCCGGAAATATCGCGATCAGGAAAAACGGCAGCAGGCTTACACGAAATGGTTTTCAGAAAACAAAGCCCACTTGTGGCCCTTCGATCGCTACAAATTCATTGACGGCGACGGTATCTACACGGGAAGTCAGAGCGTCCACAATCCGGGAAAAGAAGGATACCGTTACGATGTCATCCATCCTAGAACGAAGAAGCCATGCCAGCAGCCATTGATGGGCTATCGCTTCCCGCTAGAGACGATGGAGGAACTGCTAAAAGCGGACAAAATTCTTTTCGGAGAAGACGAAGCAAAGATCATTGAATTGAAACTTTACGTGAGTGATTACAAATCGAAACTCGCGAGCGTTTATGAGTTGGACACACGCGTTGGGGCAAACGAGCTGAGGGACATTTTTCCGGATCGCAAACAAGCCTTCCGCTATCCGAAGCCCAGCGAATACATCAAAGACTTCCTGTCCTTCGTCACTGACCCAACCGCCATTGTTTTAGATGCGTTCGCCGGTTCCGCACCAACGGCGCAAGCTGTATTGGCTTTGAACAACGCTGACGGTGGCACGCGGCGATTTGTCCTAATCGAAGGCGAAGACTACGCCGACACGCTAACTGCGGAGCGCGTGCGCCGCGTTATCAACGGCGTGCCAAAAACAAAACACGAAGCCTTACGGAAAGGCCTTGGCGGCACGTTCACGTATGTCGAGGTCGGCAACGCGATGCAGATGTCGTCATTGCTGAAAGGCAACAAGCTGCCAGGTTACGAGGATCTGGCGGGATACGTGTTTTACACGGCGACGGGCGAGGATTTCGACGCGCGGGCGATCAACAAGAAATCGGGATTCATCGGCACGAGCGCGCAATACGACGTGTATCTGTTTTATCAGCCGGAGATGGACTACCTGAAGACCACGGCGTTGACGCTGGACTTGGCGCGTGACTTGCCGAAAGGCAGCGGCAAGCGGCGGCTGGTGTTCGCGCCGACGAAGTATCTGGATGCGATCCATCTGGAGGAACACCGGATTGATTTCTGCCAGTTGCCGTTTGAAATCTACAAGGCGATCAAGCCGAAGAAGGCATGAAGCTGAAAGAATATCAGGAGCGGACGCTGAAGGAGACGAAGGTTTTCCTGGAGCAACTGTCCGTCTGGCGAGGCAAGGCCCATGATGGTGGGGAGTGGTTGTTCGACTTCGCGGAGAAGGCATGGGAGAAAGCCGAAGTCGGGCGCACCTACCTGAAGAAGAAGGACGGGCTGGGCCGCCCGCTGCCATCGTTCTGCCTGAAGATCCCGACCGGCGGAGGCAAGACCCTGCTGGCCGTCAAAACAATTGATCTCATTCACAGCCTCTACCTGAAACGGCAGACCGGGTTGGTGGTGTGGATCGTGCCGACCCAGCAAATTTACCGCCAGACATTGCAGCGGTTGAAGGACCGCGATGATCCCTACCGGCAACATCTGGACATGGTTTCGGCGGGCAAGACGCTGATTGTCGAGAAGACGGATGCCTTCACACCGCAGGATGTGGATGAACACCTGTGTGTTTTGCTGTTGATGCTGCCGTCCGCCTCCCGGGCAAACAAGGAGGCACTGCGGATGTTCCGCGATGCCGGTGCGTTTCAGGCATTTTTTCCCTCCGATGAAGACAAGGACGGGCATGCCGCATTGCTGAAGCGGGTCAAGAACCTCGACACCTTCGAGGGCGAGGATGCGTATTGGGGTCGCCAAGTGAAAACGTCGCTCGGGAACACCATCCGGGTTCTCGAACCGGTAATCATTCTCGACGAGGGGCACAAGGCCTACAGCGAGCAGGCGCAAGACACGCTTCGCAACCTCAACCCGTGCATGATCGTGGAGCTGTCCGCCACGCCGCCGAAGGAGGCGAACAAGCTGGTCGTGATCAGCGGAGACGACCTCCACAAGGAAGAGATGATCAAGCTCGACCTTCATGTCGTGAACAAGGCGAGCGTGAACTGGCGCGATACGATGCGGGCCTCGATGGAGCGGCGGGATGACCTGGAGGAAAAGGCCCATGATTACGAGGCGAACACAAACGTCAATATCCGGCCCATCTGCCTCGTGCAGGTCGAGCGCACGGGGAAGGAACAGCGCGACGGGAAACTGATCCATGCGGAAGACGTGCGGGAATACCTCATCGGGCAGGGCGTTCAAAAGGATTGGATCGCGGTCAAGTCGTCGGAAATCGACGAGTTGAAGGATTTCGACGATGTGGGCGGGCTGATGTCGAGGGACTGCCCGATTCGTTACATCATCACCAAGCAGGCCTTGCAGGAAGGCTGGGATTGCTCGTTTGCCTATGTGCTGACCGTGCTCACGAACCCGCACTCCAAGACTGCCATGACGCAATTGGTCGGGCGCATTCTGCGTCAGCCCTATGCGCGCAAGACGCACATTCCGGCTCTGGATGAAAGCTACGTCTATTGTTTCCAGCGCACGAAGTTGCTCGATGAAATCCGCGAGGGCTTCAAACGCGAGGGCTTGGAAGAGATGGCCGGAAAGGTCGTCCAAGATGCGAGGGACTTGTCTCCAGCGGAATTGCGAGAGGTTGCTCCCCGGAAGAAGTTTCAGGCCGCGGCGGCAAACATGGTCCTGCCGGCATTTGTGATCCGCGACGGGAAAGATTGGAGGCTGGTTAGCTACGAGGCGGATATTCTTTCGCGCGTTCGCTGGAACGAGGCGGATGTCAGCCCGCTCTACAAACTCGAGTTGAGCTTAGAAGAGAAACGGGATGTGGAGATGAGGGCAGGGCTGGCGGTCGAGTTGACCGGATTTGCCAAGCGTGTGCGCGAGGAGGTCGATTCCGGCGAGGGCACCCAATTTGATTTCGCCTATGCGGCCGGGCATCTGCTGGATGTGGTGCCGAATCCGTGGATCGGCTACGAGTTTGTCGAACGCGTCTTCGGCAAGCTTCTGGCGAAGTGGAAAGAGAAGGAGACGGTTGTCGCGAACAATTTGGTTTTCATTCTGGAGGAGTTGCGCAAACGGCTGGAAGCGGAGCGCGACCGGCTGGCGGAGATCGCCTTCAATGAAATGCTGGAGAACGATGAGATGCGATTCATCGTGGTGGTGCGTGACCTGGGGATGCACCGGCTGCCGAAGAAGTTGGAAGTGCCGAAATCGGTGGTGAAGGCGACGCGGCTGGATGGCAACCAGTTTGAGATGAACCTTTTTGATCCCGTGCCGGAAGACGCGATGAACACACTGGAGCATGAGGTCGCCTCATTCCTCGACGAACAGAGTCATCTCTATTTTTGGTATCGGAACATTCCGCACTACGGTTATTACGTGCAGGGCTGGCAGAAGTCGCGAATATACGCAGACTTCATCTTCACGACGACCGGCGGAGCAAAGGGAAATTTCCGCAAGGTGTTCGTCATGGAAACGAAAGGGCTGCATCTCAAGAACGAAAACACCGCCTACAAACAATCGGTGTTCGCTCTGTGCAACGCACACGCGAAGAAACAGTCATGGAACGAACTTGTGCCGACGATGCGCGACAAGGAAATCACCTATGAAGTGGTGTTTCAAGATGAGTGGCAGAAACGGCTGAACGAGTTGTTGGTTTCGTAACCGAGATTTTGTGGCGGCATTGACGCGCCGCGCGGCTTTTGCTGTTTCCCTCGGGGCTGCTTAGGGAAGCTTGATCGAGGAGAGCATCTTGAAACCCTAGCTGATATTCGCTTCGGCGACCTTCTGCGGCGTGGTGGCTCAGAATTTGAGCACGCCCATCGACTCGTCGAAGAGCTTGCAGTTCGCCGCCTCGTAGATGGCCTGGGCGGCCTGGAGATTTCTTGCCGCGGCGCGTTGGTCTCCCGCTTTTCTGGCCAGCGCGGCCCGGGCGTAATACCAGGCGGGCGTGGAACCGGCCGGGATGAGAGTGTCCGCCATCTTCCGCGCCTCGTCCTCCTGCCCGAGGGAAAGTTGGCAGAGGACGATTTTGAAACGCACCAATTCGTTGCGCGGGTCGCGCCGGTGCAGCTCGCGAAAAGCCTCCAACGCGCCC
>JBMOJP010000115.1:0-5741 GCA_049315725.1 Chthoniobacterales bacterium
CTCATTCCACTTTTGTTCCGTCTCTCTTTTCCACTTTTGAACCGTCGCCGACAAGATAGAGAATTGGCTTTGACATCTCCACCACTCTGCTCCTATTCTCTCGGGCCAATTTTGCCATGAAGACATTTTCCGCCAAAGCCGAAGAAACCACCCACAACTGGTGGGTCGTGGATGCCGACAACCAAATACTCGGCCGTATCGCCACCAAGATTGCCGACGTTCTGCGCGGCAAGAACAAAGCCATCTACACCCCTCACTGCGACACGGGCGACTTCGTCGTGGTCGTCAACGCGGCCAAAGTCCGCGTGACCGGCAAAAAGCACACCGACAAAGTCTACACCAGTTTCTCCGGCTACGTCGGCGGTCATAAATCCGAGACCTTCGAAAAACGCCAGGCCCGGCGCCCCGAGCTGCTCGTCGAGCGCGCCGTCCGCGGCATGATTCCGCACAACCGCCTCGGCCGCGCCCAGTTCACCAAACTCAAAGTCTATGCCGGCGCCGAGCACCCGCACTCCGCCCAGCAACCCAAGGAACTCAAGGTCTCCTGATTTTTTTATGGCCGATACCCACACCGCCTCCGGACGCCGCCGCACTTCCGTGGCCAGCGTCAAACTCAAAGCCGGCTCCGGCAAGATCGAAGTCAACAACCGCGAGTTCCAAGACTATTTCCCGACCACCAGCCTCCAGACGGCGGTGCTGCGCCCGCTCGAAGTCAGCGGTCAGACCCAGACGATGGACATCGTGATCAAGACGGCCGGCGGCGGAATCAATGGCCAAGCCGGTGCTTCCAGCCTCGCCATCGCCCGCGCCCTGCTAAAAATTGACGCGAATCTGCGGCCCGAGCTGAAGAAGAACGGCCTGCTCACCCGCGATCCACGGATGAAGGAGCGCAAAAAGCCCGGCCGTCCCGGTGCCCGCAAGCGCTTCCAGTTCTCCAAGCGTTAATCCGATGCGCTGCGCGCGCGTGCTGCTCTTGGCCTGCTGGGGCGTTCTTGCGCCCGTGCATGCCGCTGATGCCCCGGCCTTCGAGGCGGGAGGTTTCAATTTTCCCGTGCCCCCCGGCTGGGTTTCCGTCCAACCCGCCTCGCCCATGCGCAAGGCGGAGTTGCAGGTTCCCGGCCCCGAAGGCACCGGACAAGCCGGCCAGGCCACCATCACGGTCTTTCATTTCGGCCCGGGCCAAGGCGGCACTGTCGCCCAGAACGTCGACCGCTGGTTCGGCCAATTCGGCGGCGACCGTGAAGCCACCGGCGCAGCCACGGCGAGCGAAACCATCGGCACCGTCCCCGTGACCTTCGCCCGCGCCCGCGGCACTTTCGCCAGCGGCATGCCCGGCGGACCGACCACCCCGCTCGAGGGCCAAGCGCTGCTTGGAGCCATTTTAGAAAGCCCGAACGGCGACGTTTACCTCAAAATGACCGGCCCTGTCCCCACGGTCGAAAAAGCCGAACCGGCTTTCGTCCAAATGATCCGCGCCGCCTGCGGGCAGTAGGCGAGACGGCGGAGGCCGCGGAGCCGACAGCCACCGGTTGTCAACATTGGCGGGCTGAAGATCAGGCTGACCAATCCTCGCAGGCCAAGCCCTCGACGGCTTGAAAGTCCCGCACATTGAGCGTCGCGACAGTCAGCCGATGGAGCAGGGCTGTGGAGGCAATCAGCAAGTCCAGGTCTGCGAGCTCCCGGCCAGCTTCCTTCTGTCGCGCCTTGCGGCGAGCGAACTCCATCCACACGGCTGCATCGGTCTCCAGAACGGGGAGCCGCCCTTCCAGCAGGAACCGGAACTTCTCCCGGCGCTGCGGACGGTTCTCAAGCAAGAGACCGTATTCGACTTCGGCGACCGTCACCGCGCTGATCGCGCAGACCGAGTCCCCAGCCTGCTTCCATCGGAGCAACGCCGCCTCGACCGGCTTGCGCCGCAGCGGCTGGGAGAAGACAGATGTATCGAGCAAATACCGCATGCTCAATCGCTGAGCGGGTTCCCCTTGGAGGACCCGCGCCGCCGCCAAACCTCGGGGAAATCCCCCGGCACTTCCGGATGGCCCGACTTCCACGTCCGCCATGCGGTGTGAATATCAGGACGCACCCCGACCAACTCCTCCCTCACCGGTTCGATCACGACGAGGGGACGGCCACGCTTGCTCACCAGAACCGGCGTGCGCGAACCAGCCACGCTTTCGCACAGAGCCGCAAAGTGCGTCTTGGCCTCGAAGATTCCTATCGTTTTCACGAGCCCAACAGACCATATGGTCGGTTAGTTGTCAACGCGCCACCCGAGAGAGAACGACCCCAAGCTCAGCGACGGGTTAAGCCACAGTTTTTCTGTAAAAGTCGGTTTGGATGATGTGGTTGGTTGTGGTGGTTGAGGATTATTTGAGCAGTTGTGGGTTGAGGTAAGCTTTGGAGGTTTCCCAAGCTTAGGAGATTTCCATGAGGATGGCGGAGACGAGGCGCAGGCGGCTTTCCGGGTTAGGAAAGATGGCGATCACCCGGGCTTTACGGCAAAGCGGAGACCGGTCGCATATTCGGACGCGGGGCTACTTCATCACCGCCAGCAACGTATCAGCGATCGTGCTGGGGGTCTCGGCCACGGCGATGCCGGCGGCGCGCAACGCATCCTTCTTGGCCCCGGCCGTGCCTTGGCCGCCGGAGATGATGGCCCCGGCATGGCCCATGCGGCGTCCGGGGGGCGCGGTGGCGCCGGCAATGAAGCCGGCGACGGGCTTATCGCAGTTTTCCTTGAGCCAAGCCGCAGCCTCTTCCTCGGCCGTGCCGCCGATTTCGCCAATGAGAATGATCCCATGCGTGTCCGGATCGGCCGCGAACAATTGCACCGCGTCGAGCGTGGTCGTGCCGATGATCGGGTCACCCCCGATGCCGATGCAGGTGGATTGGCCATGGCCGCGGCTGGTCAATTGCCAGACCGCCTCGTAAGTCAGCGTGCCCGAGCGCGAAACTACGCCGATGTGGCCGGGCTTGTGGATGTAGCCGGGCATGATGCCGATCTTGCACGAGCCCGGCGTGATGATGCCGGGGCAGTTCGGGCCGATGAGGCGGGAGTTGCTCCGCCGCAGCATTTCCTTCGCCCGCATCATGTCCATAACGGGAATGCCCTCGGTGATGCAAACAATCAGCTCCACCCCGGCATCGGCGGCCTCGAGGATGGCGTCGGCCGCGAATTCCGGCGGGACAAAAATCATCGTCGCGTTGCAACCGGTCTGCTCGCGCGCCTCGTGCACGGTGTCGAAGACGGGGACTTTGTCATCGAACATTTCACCGCCGCGCGCCGGCGTGATGCCGGCCACGACATTGGTGCCGTAGTCCATGCAGTTGCGCGTGTGGAACGCGCCGGATTTTCCAGTGATGCCCTGCACGCAGAGCCGGGTGTCTTTGCCAACGAGAACGGCCATAAAATTACTCCCTCGGCGCAAGCGCCACGATTTGCACCGCCGCGTCATCGAGGTCGGAAGCCGACGCGATCGGCAGGTTGGAGTCGGCCAGCAGCCTGCGCCCCTGCTCGACGTTGGTTCCCTCGAGGCGCACGACCAGAGGGATGTTGAGCTTCAGCGCCTTGACCGCGTTGAGCACGCCCTGGGCGATGACATCGCACTTCATGATACCGCCGAAGATGTTGACCAGGATGGCTTTCACCTTCGGGTCGGAGAGGAGAATCTTGAAGGCTTCGGTCACCTGCTCCTCGCTGGCCCCGCCGCCGACGTCGAGGAAATTGGCCGGCGAGCCGCCGTGATGCTTGATAATGTCCATCGTGGCCATGGCCAGCCCGGCACCGTTGACCATGCAGCCGATGTTGCCATCGAGGCCGATGTAGCTCAGGTGGTGCTTGGAGGCCGCAACCTCGCGGGGATCCTCCTCGGCCACGTCGCGCAGGGCGACGATGTCCGGATGCCGGAAAAGCGCGTTGTCGTCGAAGGAGAACTTGGCATCAAGGGCCAGCACCTTGCCGCCGGTGGTCAGAACCAGCGGGTTGATCTCCACCATCGAACAATCGAGAGCGGAGAAACAGCGGTAAAGGGAGGCGAACAATTTGCAGGCCGCCCGCATCTGCGAGGGGGCAAAGCCGAGTTCGCGGGCGAGCTTGCGCGTCTGGTAGGGCTGCAGGCCGAAAGCCGGGTCCACCGCCTCGCGAAAGATTTTCTCCGGGCTGGTCTCGGCCACATGCTCGATGTCCATACCGCCCTCGCGGCTGGCCACAATGACGGGCGCCCCGGTCGCGCGATCCATCAGGACGGCAAAGTAAAATTCTTTTTCGATCTCGACCGACTCGGCCACGAGCACCTGATTGACCAGCCGCCCCTCCGGCCCGGTCTGGTGGGTGACCAGCGTCTGGCCCAGCATCTTGGCTGCAAAGTCACGGGCCTGTCCGGCCGTTTTGCACAGATGCACCCCGCCCTGGAATCCGCTGGTGAACGTGCCCTTGCCGCGGCCGCCGGCGTGGATCTGGGCCTTGACCACGAGTGAGTTGGTCCCGAGGTCGCGGGCCGTTTTTTCCGCTTCGGCAGCCGTGCTGGCCATGTGGCCACGCGGCGTGTCCACGCCGAAACGCTCGAGCAATTCCTTCGCCTGGTATTCGTGAATGTTCATCGGTGGAAGCAGGAGATCCCGCTAGGCCGGGTCGGCGGAATCCATCGCGGCCAGCGTCGCCTCTTCCACCTCGCGGTAAAGGTTGGCGTCGGCCTTGAGGGCCTCCTTGCCCGCGTCGCGCCCCTGGGCCAGTTGGTTGCCCTTGAAGCTGAGCCACGAACCACGTTTCTCGATCACACCTTTTTCCAGCGCGACATCAATGAGCGAGCCCACATTGGAGATGCCCTCGTTATACATGATGTCGAACTCGGCCTCGGTGAAAGGCGGGGCCACTTTGTTTTTGACCACCTTGATGCGCGTCCGGTTGCCGGTGACCACGCCGTCGGTCTGCTTGATCGCGCCGATGCGGCGGATGTCGCAGCGGACGCTGGCGTAAAATTTGAGGGCCTTGCCGCCGGGCGTGGTCTCGGGGTTACCGAACATCACGCCGATCTTCTCACGGATCTGGTTGGTGAAAATGCAGCACGTGCGGGCCTTGGAAATCAGCGCGGTCAGCTTGCGCAGCGCGGCGCTCATCAGGCGGGCCTGCGTTCCCACGGTCGAGTCGCCGATCTCGCCCTCCAGTTCCTGCTTGGTCACGAGCGCCGCGACCGAGTCGAGGACGATGACGTCGAGCGCGTTGGAGCGGACGAGCGTTTCGCAAATGCGCAGCGCTTCCTCGCCCGAACTCGGTTGGGACACGAGGAGATCGTCGAGATTAACCCCGAGACGTTGCGCGTATTTCGGATCGAGCGCGTGCTCGACATCGATGAAGGCAGCCAACCCGCCGCGCTTCTGCGCCTGAGCGATGATGGTCAGCGTAAGCGTTGTTTTTCCCGAGGACTCCGGCCCGTAGATCTCGACGATACGGCCACGCGGCACGCCGCCCACGCCGAGGGCGCGGTCGATGAGGATGTTGCCGGTCGGGATGACGTCGATGTTGGTCTGCGAATGGTCGCCGAGGCGCATGATGGCGCCGTCGCCGTAATCCTTGGCGATCTGCTGAAGCGCGAGGTCGAGATTCTTGTTGCGCTGGGTGGTTGTCTTGTCGGCGGCGGATTCGGATTTGGCTTCGGCGGCTTTGGCGGGCATCGGTGTCTTTCTAGATGTCGAGGTTGCGGACGTTGAGGGCGTTGTCCTCGATGAAGTGGCGGCGCGGTTCG
>JBMOJP010000034.1:0-24602 GCA_049315725.1 Chthoniobacterales bacterium
GCCATGTTCCTGTATGGAGGTCGGGTCGCCGGGCGCTACGTGGTCGCTGTGGCCATGATTCCCCGTTTGAATGAGGCCCTCGGCTACCTCGAGAAGGCACGCTCCAAGGCGCTGCCCGGTTCCCTCGGCGAATTGGACTACGTCATATTCAAAACGGAAAGTTATATCCTGCACCTTAAGACGCTCTGCGCGTGGCTGGATGGTATCGCCGCCTACGACCGGGTGGTCGAGGTGAAAAACTGGAACGACAACGCCGAACTCGAAGGGAGCATCAGGCGCTGCAAGGACGCCTTCCTGAAAGCGCGTGACGTGACCCATCAAAGCGCCAAACTCATCGCTGAGAAAGCCAAACACGGGGATGACAAATACATCCTATTCCGTTATAACTTTGGTCTTGTGACACCCATTGACGAGCTTTGTGGGGCGATGGAAAAATGGACGAAGCCAGGTGACCGGAAATAGCATGCGATGAGCCACCCAAAATCATCTCGCAAGGCCAGGCCCGGCCGGATCCAGCTCGCCTGCGCGGATTTTGCTTTCCCGCTTCTTCCCCACCCTGCCGCGCTGGATGTGGTTGCCGCGCTCGGCTTCCAAGGCGTGGACGTCGGTTTTTTTGAAGGGCGCAGCCATGTGCAACCCTCGGCCGCCTTGCGGCGTCCTGCGGCTGCAGCCCGTGCTCTCCGGACCGCCTGCGAGGACCGCGGCTTGGCCATCGCGGATCTCTTTCTGATTCCCGGCGCGAGCTTGCTCGATCTTTCGCCGAACCATCCGGAGACGGCCATCCGCACAAAGTCCCGCGATCGTTTTGAGCGTTCCCTGGCATTCGCCCAAGCCTGTGGGGCAGGCCACTTCACCACCATTCCCGGGATGCCCTGGCCGGGTGAAACGCGAAGCCGGTCCTTCGCGCGCTGCGTCGACGAGATGGCCTGGCGCTGCGACCGGGCGACGGCTGCGGGGATGCCATTTTGTATCGAGCCCCATGTCACATCCATCGTTGAAAAGCCGAGCCAGGTCCTCGCACTCATCGCCGAGGTTCCGTCACTGCGCATCGCGCTGGATTCCGGTCAGTTTGCCATCCAGGGCCCGGGTTCTGCGGATTTCATGCCGCTAATTCCTTTCACAATCCATGCCCACGCCCGTGGTGGATGCAAGGGAAACATCCAGGCAGTCGCCGCAGAAAATACGATCGATTTTCCCAGCCTCGTAGCGGCCTTGAAGGACCATGGCTATACCGGATGGATCTGCCTCGAATACGTCTGGGTTGCCGATGGGCACTGCAACCGCGTGGACAATCTCAGCGAAACCATTCTGCTTCGCGACGTCCTCCGCAAAGCCCTTCGGCCCGCACGATGACCCACTCCACTTAGCCTTCTAACAGCCATGCGATTTCACCACACCAGCTTCACCGTCAGCGATGTTGCCGCCGCCGAGCGGTTTTTCATCGGACACTTCGGCATGTGTCGACTCGGCGGCGGACGCTACGATTTCGATTACATCCGCCGTACGATCGGCTTTTCGGATGGCGTGCTGCTGATATCGGTGCTCGGCTTTCCGGGCAATGATGCGGACGTGCTCGAACTGATCGAATACGCCCAGCCGCGCGGCGAGCCTGTCGATGCCGCCACCAACCGCCCCGGCGCAGCCCACCTGTGCTTTGAAACCTCCGACATCCACGCCGACTATGAGCGTCTGCTGGCGGCGGGAGTCCGATTCAAGTCTTCGCCGAATGAAGTGGGATTCGGCATCAACCAGGGGGCATGGTCTGTTTACTTCAATGGCCCGGACAACATCGCGCTCGAGCTGTTCCAGCCAGCGAAAAAACACGGGAAAGGAAGCTTATGAGCCAGTTACATTCGGATATCGGCATTTTGAAAGATGCGGAGTTGGTGGTTGCCTCGAAGCGGCCGCAATCGACCACCAAGCGCCTGCGTCTGGGCTTCATCGGGGCCGGCTGGTGGGCGACAACCAACCACATGCCTCTCTTGCGCGCCCGCAAGGATGTCGAGTTTGTCTCGGTGTGTGGCCTCGACCGCGACCTCAACCTGCGCCTGCAGCAGGATTTCGGATTCCACCACACGACCGCCGACTACCGCGAACTGCTCGACCAGAATCTCGATGCGGTGATCGTCTCCTCACCCAACAGCCTTCACGCGATACACGCGGGGGAGGCCTTGAAACGAGGATGCCATGTGATGGTGGAAAAGCCCATGACCGTGCATGCCAGCGAGACTCGGGAGCTCGTCGAGCTCGCCCGCGCGAACAGCCGCCACCTGATCGTGCCCTATGGCTGGCATTACCGCCCGCTGTCCCAGGAGGCCCGGCGACTGATGCTGGACGTCGGCGTCGGGGAAATCGAGATGATCCTCTGCCACCTCGGCTCGCCCGGTAAAAACCTCTTCACCGGCCGCTCGTTCGACCACGCCGAGGGCTCCTACGTCGGGCCCGACCTCGGAACCTACACCGATCCACGGATGGGCGGCGGGTTCGGCCAAGGCCAGCTTTCCCACGCGCTCGCGCTCATGATCTGGCTCACCGACGTGCGCCCGCAATCCGTCTTCGCCCGCATGCATCCCGCCGGTGGCGCGGCGGATTTGCACGATTCGCTCAGCGTCCAGTTTGCCGGCGGGGCCATCGGCAGCGTTTCCGGAACGGCCACAGTTCCCGACGGGCGACCTTTCCAGCTCGACATCCGGGTGTTCGGCTCCGAGGGCATGCTGCTCTATGACGTCGAGCGGGAGCGGGCGGAGCTTCACATGCATGACGGTCGCAGCTTTGTCGTACCGTTCCAACCCGGCGATGGCGCCTACCGCTGCGATTTGCCGCCCCACCAGTTCGTCGAACTCGCGCTCGGCCTGACCACCGAAAACCGCGCCTCCGGCGAACTCGCCCTGGCCTCGGTGGAAATCCTCGATGCCGCCTATCGCTCCGCCGCCAGCGGCCGCGACGAAGCGGTCAATGCATGAGAGCATACTCCAAATCATGAACCAACCGCTCCGCATCGCCATCGGCCGACTCTGGCAGGAAACCAATACATTTTCCGAAGCGCGAACCACCCTTGCCGATTTTCAACGCGGCACATTCCTGCAAGGCCAGGCCCTGCTGGAGGCGATCCAGTCACAGGAAGACGAGCTCGCCGGATTCGGCGATGTGCTGCTTGCGGCGGGCATCGAAGTCATTCCCCTCGCCGCCGTCTCCACCTGGTGCGGCGGGCCAAGCGAGGAAACAGCTGTCTCGGCAATCACAGACGCATTCACCAACGCGCTAGATGAGGCGGGGCCGCTCGATGGCGTCCTGCTCTCGCTGCACGGCGCGCTGTCGGGGATCGAGACGCTCGATGTCTCCGGCCATGTCGCGGCGGCCGTGCGCGCCAGCGCAGGTGCTGGAATCCCCATCGTGGCCACGTTCGACCATCACGGAAACATCACCCGCCAAATCGTGGAGTCGGTGAACGCGCTGACCGCCTACCACCACTGCCCGCACACCGACATGCGCGAAACCGGCCGCCGCGGCGCGCGCTTGCTGCTGGAAATCCTGGCCGGCAACCTCCGCCCGCGCCTCATCTTCCGCAAGCTCCCGCTGGTCACGCCATGCGAAGGATTTCTCACCGCCAGACCGCCGATGAAGGATTGGCACGACCTCGCACGCCGCGCCGAAAAACAGGGCCGCGCGCGCGACGTCTCGCTCTTCGCCGTCCAGCCGTGGCTGGATGTCCCCGAGCTCGGATGGTCGGTCGTCGTCCTCGCGGATGAAAAGGATCAAGACGCGGAAAATCTCGCGGACGAACTTGCGCAGCACGCGTGGCAGCACCGCGAGGAATTTTATTTCCCGAAATATGAGCCGGCGGAAGCCGTGCGTCTGGCGGCCGCGCATCCCGGCGGACCGGTCGTCCTCGCCGATGGTGCGGACGCCACGAATGGCGGTTCGCCCGGCGATAGCACCCGCCTCCTGCGCGAAATGCTCGCACAGCAGATCACGTGCCCTGCCCTGCTGACCATCGTGGATCCGGAAGCCATCGAGATGGCATTCCAAGCCGGTCTAGGAAGCACGATCACCGTTGCCATCGGCGCGAAAAAATCCAAACGCTACCATCAGCCGGCGGAGATCCAGGCGCATGTCGAACGCTTCTCGGACGGCCAGTTCCACCTCAAAGGCCACATCGCGCAAAAGGTCAACATGGGCCGCTGCGCCATGCTTGCCGTCGGCGGCATCCGCATCGTTGTCAGCGAGTTTGCCGGCCCGGGCCATGACCCGGAGGTCTATCGCCACATCGGACTCGAACCGCGCGACGCGCAGATCGTCGTGGTGAAGGCCACCGTCGGCCACATGGACGCCTACCGGGACATCATGAAGCTCAACCTTCCGACCGAGTGCCCGGGCCCCAGCCCCTCACGCCTCGAGCGCCTCGATTACCGGCACATCCCGCGCCCGATCCACCCCCTCGACCGGGAAGCACGGTTTCCGTGAGGTTCTGGTCCGCGGCTCAGACGCGGTATTTATCGATGATCTCCGGGCGCAGGGGGATGCCGAATCCGGGGGCGTCCGGCACGTGCATGTAGCCGTCCTTGATGACCGGATGCGCGGCGGGCAGGTCGAACCACATCGGGTCGCGCTGGTAGCTTGGGAAAATTTCGACGGCGATGCCGTTGGGGGCTGAGGCGAGCAGGTGGAGGGCGACTTGCGGCTCCTCGTGGTGGGCCATGCCGATGCCGAAACACTGTGCCATGCCGGCGATGCGGCGCCATTCGGTGGCCCCGGCCGCGATGGTGGCGTCCACGTTGAGGATGTCCACCGCGCCGCTCGTGATCAGGTCGCGGCAGCCGTGGCGGGAGATCTCGCCCTGGCCGCTCCATCTGCTCGGCCATGGCCAGGCTGCGGAGTGCGGTGGCGATCGCCCCTCGCCTCCTCATGGAGCACGAGCTTTTCCAGTTCGTGCCGCGGCTCAGGCATGACCAAGAGCCCCACTTCGGGCGTCTGGGTCTCCCGCGCGCGGCGTCGGGGGTTGCGCGCACCGGTCGTGTCCGGGCATCGTGCTCGGAAGAGGGGGCGGGGTTGTGTCATAAATCAGGCCGTCCTCCGCAGGCGGAGCGCGAGGGGTTTGCGGATGGCAAAAAGCCGGGGGTATTCCGGGCCGGGCGGCTCGATTTCGAGCGCGGGCAGGCGGGCGAGCAGGCCGTTGACCGCGACGCGCGCTTCGAGCCGGGCGAGGGGTGCGCCGAGGCAGAGGTGGATGCCGTGGCCGAAGCTGACATTGCCGGCGTCCGGACGGGTGATGAGGAATTCGTCCGGGCGCTCGAAGCGCGCCGGGTCGCGGTTGGCGGCGCCGATGAGAAAGTGGACATAATCGCCGCGGCGGACGGTCTGCCCGAGGATTTCCACATCGACCGAGGCGATGCGCGATTGTTTTTGCACGGACGAATCGAAGCGGAGGGCCTCCTCGACGGCCGCGGCGGCGAGGCCCGGATCGGCGCGCAGGAGGGCGAGCTGGTCCGGTTGGTCGACCAGCGCCTTGACCATGTTGCCGATGAGACCCTCGGTCGTCTCGAAACCGGCGAAGAAGAGGTTGATGGCCAGCGAGGCGACCTCGTCGTCGGACATCCCTTCCTGTGGCGCGGTCACGGACAGGCGGCTGAGCAGGTTGTCTCCGGGATCGGCGCGCAGGGCGGCGATGAGTTCCTTGAAATAGGCGCGGGATTCGGCCGCCATGCGCTCGGCATGTTCCGCCACGTCGAGGGGAACCCGCGAGTGGGAGACAAAGTGGGCCAGGCCGTCGGACCACTCGCGCAACTGCGCGCGCCGCTCGAAGGGCACGCCGAGCAACTCGCAGATGACCAAGGCGGGAAGCTGGAAGGAGAATGCGGCCACGAGGTCGAAGGACGGCGCGGCCAGGGCGCGGTCCAGCAGGCCGGAAACGATGTGCGCGATTTTCGGTTCGAGCGCGGCGATGGTTTGCGCGGTGAACGCCTTGCCGATCAATTTGCGCAGGCGGGTGTGGTCCGGCGGATCCTGGAAGTTCATCCAGCGGTCGAGGGTGGACACGACCGTCTGCAACCGCCCGCGTTCGGCGTCGCTGAAGTGCGCCGAGATGGCGGCGATGCGGCCGGAGGCGATGAAGCGCTTGTCGGACAAGCCCTCCCTGACCTGCTCGAACGGGCAGACGACCCAGGCGCCGATGTCACCGCACCAAAAAACGGGGGATGCGGCCAGCAGGTCGCGGTAAACCGGATAGGGGTCGCGGAAAAACGCCGGGGAAAGGAAATCCGGGTTGGCCGGCGGCGGGGCGGAGGGCGGTGGCGGGTTCACGCGTTGGCCAGGTTGAAACCCCCGTCCACCGTGAGCACCTGCCCGGTGGCGAACGACGAGCGGCCGGAGAGGAAGAAAACGATGCCCTCGGCGATTTCGGCGGTGCGTCCGATGCGGCCGAGCGGGATTTTTTGCGCCATGGCGCGGGTTAGTTCGCCTTCCTTCAGGCCGAGGATGGCGCCGCGCTCGCGGTCCACTTTTTGCCACATGGGGGTGGGGATGACGCCCGGGCTGACCGCATTGACGCGGATGCCGCGCGGGGCGAGGTCGAGGGCGAAGGTGCGGGTGATGTGTTCGACCGCGTGCTTGCTCGCCGCGTAGTCGGCGTTGTTCGGCCGCGGCCCGTTGGCCGAGGTGGCGCTGACGGTCACGATGGAACCCGCGGTGCCCGCCCCGACCATGGTGCGGGCCAGCCCCTGCACGAAGAAAAAGGTGCCGCGCAGGTTGACCGCCATGGTCGTGTCCCATTCCTTCTCTCCGAGTTCGAGCACCGGGGCGAAGAAAATGACCCCTGCCGCGGAGACGCCGCCGTCGAGACGTCCGAAGGTCTCCAGCGCGGACGCGCCGAGGCGGCGTCCGAGGCCGGCGTCGGTGATGTCGCCGGCCTGCACGGCCGCGCGGCCGGCGGCGGGGCCGAGCCCGGCGCGGACACGTTCGAGCGCGGCGGGATCGCGGTCGGTGAGGAGGAGGCGCGCTCCGGCCGCGGCGAGCAGTCCGGCCACGGTCGAACCGAGGCCGCCGGCCGCGCCGCTTATGACAAAAACCCTGTCGTGCAGATCGCGGGTGTCGGTGGTGTTCATGGTGTTCAAATCGAGGTGCACTGCCACCCCATCAGTCCGGCCAGCCGCCCCAGTTCCGAGGCGAGATGGCCGCGGCAGGTGGCCGCGTGGTGCACGGGGCCGGCGGAGATCCAGCGGCGGTAGGTTTCGTGCAGGCCGGCGCGGGCCGGGCGGAAAAAGCCGGTAATGGCCCCGGTGTCCGGCAGCGGTTCGGACAGGATTTCGCCTTCCATGGAAACGAGGTGAAAGCCGCGCCCGCCGACCGGGGTCAGGCTGATGACGGTGACCGGACCGGCGGCCAGCGGGTAGGCGAACGAGGCGCCGCGCCCGTGCAGGCCGCGGAAGTTTGCGTTGCCGGTGAGGACGGCCGGACTTTCCGGCGCGCGCAGGCCGTCGGCCGCCTCGCCGGAGTTGGCCAGGACGATGGCCCCGCGTTCCTCGTCGAGCACCTGCACCTCGGTGTAGAGCGCATCGCCGGCCAGTTCGCACCCGAGGAGGAGGGCCAGCGCGGTGGGAAGGTCGCCCACTTCGGAGCAGGGGATGCCGGCGGCGTGGAGGCGGCTGATCGCGTAGGTCGCGGTGAGGCCGATTTCCGGGTTGCGCAGGCAATTGGAACCGTGGCTGTTCACCGTGGCGCAGGCGAAAGGGGCCTCCGCAACAAAGCGGTCGATGGCGATGAAGAGCCGGGCCGAGCGGAGAAGTTCGTCCTCCGTCAGATCGCGCACCGGCCATGTCGCGCGCATGCGGTCCGCCTCGCGGCGCACGTCCTCTCCGTCCACCGCGCGGCAGGCCGCGGTGAGTTCCCCGGCCGACTTGGCCGTGACCCGCAGGCCGAGTTCCGCGCGGTGCGGCTCGGGAAGGAGGACGTCCGACATTTGCGGGAACGGCTCGCCGACCTGCAGGACGTGCGCGCCGCCCAGGGCGGCGGCGGCGCGCGCGAGGCGGAAGAAACCGTCGAGGCCCCGGCGTTCCGCATCGCTTTGGCGGGAGGCGCAAAGGACTTCGAAATGCCGTCCGCGCCGGGCGAGGACATTGGCCAGGGCCTGCACGCCGATCTGTCCGGTGTTGCGGACGATTTCCACCATCGAATAGGCGGGGTCGACCGTGGTGATGCCCTGACGGTGCCAGAGGAGCAGGGGTGCGCCGGTCTCCCGGATGGCGGCGTCGGAAATTTCCGAGAAGACCGCTATGACACAAAGGGCGACGAGGCAATCTGCGCCGGCTTCCCGCAGGGCGCGGCCGGCCGCGGCGGCGGCGGCCGGATCGGCGAGCGGTTCCGTGCCGCCGAGGACCGGGCCGAAGGCTTCGAGGGCCCGGCGCGCGGCGAGGATTTCCTCCCGTTTGCGCGGGCCGAAGTCGGCGGAGAGCGACTCGTAGTAGTCGACGTAGAAGGGCAGGAAGCCGATGCGCAGCGGCCGCTTCATGGCCGGGCGAGGGCTTCGCGCAGGACATCGCGGAGCATGATTGTCTCGCTGAGGTTGTCCACGCGGTTGCAATCCCACTTCTGCATCCAGACGTATTCCACGCAGATCCAACCGCGGTAGGCGGAGCGGGCCAGCGAGCGGGCCAGGCGCGGGAAGTCGATGGTGTTTTCCTCCGCCACCACCTGGATGCGGTCGCGGCAGGCGCCGCGGGCGTGGAAATGGACGGCGCGCGGGTGGAGCCGCTCGATCTCCTCCACCGCGTAGCCGGGCACGGCGAAGTGGCCGTAGTCGAGGATCAGTCCGAGCGACGGGACGGCTTCCAACATGGACAGCACTTCGCCGGGGGAAGAAATGACCGACCCGATATGCGCTTCGCAGGACAGCGGGAGGCCCGCGGCGTCGGCCTCGGCGGCGCGCCAGGCAAGCCCCTCGACCGAGCGCGCGAAGGAAGCTTCGCGCGGCTCGCCTTCCCACGGGATGCCGGGAAGCACGGAGAAATGCTCCGCGCCACAGGCCAGGGAAAAGTCGAGCGCGCGCCGGAACAGGTCGCGCGAGGCGGTCTGGTTGGCCGGGTCCGGGTCGTTGGGGGAGAGCGTCCCGACGTCGGTGCCCGGGATGAGAAAAACGTCGGCGATACGCAGGCCGAGGTCCCGGCACAGGCCGCGCAACTCCTCGGCGGCGCCGGCGGCGCGCAGCACTTCGGCCGGACGGAGGTGGCTGCGGACTTCGAACAATCCGATGTCCACGCCCTCGAAGCCGAGGTCGCGGATGAGTTCGAGCGAACGCCGGTGCGGGAGAAGGGGGAAGGTGAAGTCGGCGCAGGACAGGCGGATGTCCGCGACGGCCGGTCGTGATTCGGTGGTGTTCATGGTGCAGCGGTCAAAAGGAATACCGGCGGACGACGTCCTCGCGCACCCCGACGCCGAGGCCCGGAGTGTCGCGCACGGCGACGAGTCCGTTCACCGCGACCCACGGGTCGGAGACGAGTTCGTGCTGCATGGGCGAGGGGTGGGGTTTGAAGTCCATGCACCAGGCGGCGCGGGACGAGGCGATGAGATGCACGCTGGCCGCGGTGTTGAGCGCGCTGCTCCAGGTGTGCGCGGAAAACCTGAGGTTGGCCGCTTCGATCAAGGGAATGACCTTGCGGCAGCCGGTGATCCCCTGGCAGCGGCCCGGATCCATCTGCACGACGTCCACCCCCCCCGCCGCGAGGAGGCGGCGGTATCCGTCGAGGTTCCACTCCTGCTCGCCGGTGCCGATGCGGGTGGAGGTTTTCCGCCGGAGGAAAACATGCGCGTCATAATCCTGCGGCGGCAGCGGTTCCTCGATCCAGAGCAGGCGGTATTCCTCCAGTGCGCGGATGCGTTCGATGGCGGTGTGCACGTCCCAGCGCACGCGCGCGCCGAGCACGTCGAGCACGAGGTCCGGACCGTCGCCGATGGCCCCGCGGATCCGGCGGACGAGATCGAGGTCGCGCGCGGCGTCGGTGCCGAAGACCGATTCGGGGCGCGTGCCCCATCCGCCTTTGACGATCGGGTAGCCCTCGCCGGCCATGAAGCGGAACTCGTCCACCGTCCAGTCGGGGTTGTCCATGTCGAGGTGGATCGAGCCCATGGCCACGGCGTGGTCGCGCAGGCGTCCGCCGATGAGGTTGCAGACGGGCTGGCCGAGAAGTTTCCCCTTGAGGTCCCAGAGCGCCATGTCCACCGCGGAGAGCGCGAAAGCGGCGCTGCCCTGCGGCCCATACCACCACGTGCGGTCGGCCATGCGGTGCCAGCAGGCCTCCACTTCCAGGGCGCTCATCCCGGCGAGCAGCGGGGCGTAGCCTTCCTCGATGATCGTTTTGGCCGCGCGGCAGGACTCGGGAAACTGGCTGATGCACTCGCCCCAGCCGGTGGTGCCGTCCTCGCACTCGACGCGGGCGAGGGTGATGTAACGGGTGGCGCCGTGGTCGTGCGGCTCCGGGTAGCGGAGCGGGTGGGCGGTGATGTTTTTGATTTTCACGGCCGGGAAGAAAGGACGGTCAAGGCGTGACGGCCCGGGTTTCGCCGGCCGAGCGGCAGGCGCCTTCGATGAGGCGCATGGCATAGTGGCCGAGTGAGGCCGGGGAGAGGTTCGGGGCGAGGCCCAGCGCGGCGTCGACGAGGTTGGTGGCGGGCGCGAATTTCGGGTAGATTTCCTCCGGGGCGAGGGGCGGGAGTTCCTCCGGGGGGCTGCCGGCTTTCTGGATCGAGCAGGTGCCCTTCCACAATTCGAGGGAGACGACGCCCGCCGTGCCGACCACGCGGATTTCGTAGAAGCGTTCGATGTCCGAGCGCGTGCCCAGCGTGCCGAGGGAGGCCAGCGCGCCATCCGCGAGAACGATGTGGGCGACGTCCGTCGCATCGACCGCGGTGCCCGCTGGGTCGAAGCGGGCGGAAATTTCCCGCGGTTGCAGGCCGGTGAGAAAGCCGAGGTAGGCCAGGATGTGCGAGGCCTGGCAATAAATGTGCCCGCCTCCGGCCACCGACGGGTCCGAGTAGGAGCGGCGATCGGGCTCGATGAGGGGCGCGGCCGCGGCGTCCACCCCGTCGCTCCCGCCCATCACCTCGGCAAACGGCCGACCCTCGTAAAGCGGCAGGCTGAAATTGCTCATGAACACGGAGACCAGGCGGATCTTCCCGATGTCGCCTGCGGCAATGCGCGCGCGGGCCTCGATCCCGTGCCGCGTGTAATGCCACGGGCAGCTGATGAGGAACTGGACGCCCCGGTGTTCGGCCAACGCGACCAGTTCGGCCGATTCGGCCGCGCGCAGGGTCATCGGTTTTTCGATGAGGACATGCAGGCCGCGCTCGAGGGCGGCCTTGGCCTGCGCGTAGTGCACCTGCGGGGTCGAGCTGATGATCACCGCGCCGAGCCCGGGCGTGGCCAGCAGGTCCCCGGCGGAGGCGTGGACGGGCACCCCGCCGAAGGCGGCGCGCAGTTTGTCCGCTTTGGCCGTGTCGCGGGTCTGCATGCCGGCCAGGCGGGCGCGGGGATGGGCGGCGACGGCCGGGAGATGGGCCTCGGCCGCCCACCATCCGGCCCCGATCACGCCGACGTCGAGGGGTTGGTCATTCGTGTTCATGGGATTTGCAGCAGTTTGGAAATATCGCCGTGGAAGAGGTAGTCGCGCGAGGCGACCACGGCGAGGAGACGGCAGGGGCGTCCGGGCAGGGCCTGCACGGCATGCGGGACGGACGCGTCATAGTAGGCCGAGTCGCCCGGCTCGAGGGTGATGCGTTCCTTGCCGAAGTAGAAACGGCAGGAGCCCTCGAGAATGAGGTTGAATTCCTCGCCGGGGTGGGAGCGCAGGGCGGGTTTGGCCCGGCGGGGCACGACCTCGACGATGAGCGGTTCCATCAGCTTGCCGCGTTTGTCTGCGGCGGGCAGTTCCATGGCGATGCCGGGCCATCCGCGGAAGCGCTGTTTCTTGCCGCCGCGCCGCCGCGTGACGACGATGGGGCGCGATCCGGCCTGCTCGTCGAAAAAGACGGACGGCGCGACCTGCAGGGCGGAGGCGACTTTGGCCAGGTTCTGCAGGGTGAGCGAGGCGGTGTTGTTTTCCACCCGCGAGAGATAGGCGGGGGAGAGGCCGGAGGCGCGGGCCAAGGCGGCGAGGGTCAGGCCCTGCTGTTCCCGCAGGGCTCGCAGGGTGGCGGCCACGCGTTCCTCGACGGCGTGGGATTTGGCTCGGGGGCTCACGGGAGGAAGATGGTTCGGGCGGGGCGGCACTATCCACCCCGTATTGCACCCCATGCAAGAAATTTCATGAAAAACATTGCGACCCGCAACGGCCCCCGCTACAAAGCCGTTTTCCCCGATGAGCGTGACCACCGCCCTGCGCACCGTCCTTCTCCCCAATGTCGAGCTCAACATGGAGAGCGTGACGGTGACCGACGTTTTCGTGAAACCGGGCGACCGGGTGGAGATCGGCCGGGCCCTCGCCGCGGTCGAGACGCAGAAGGCCAATATCGAAGTCAACGCGGAGGAGGAGGGCTACGTCCACGAGGTTTTCATCGCGGTGGGGCAGGAGATCGGGGAAAAGGCCCCGGTATGTTCCCTCGGCGACACGCCGCCGGGGGACGCGCCGGTTGCGCCGGTCGCGCCGTCCGCGCCGTCCGCGGCGCCGCAGCCGGACGTCCCGCCGGCGGGCGGAATCACGGCCCCGCCACCGGCCGGGCTTTCCGTGGACGGCAAAGTGCGCGCCTCTCCCGTGGCCCGCAAAATGGCCCGCGACCGCGGCCTGCGTCTGGACGAAGTGCCGCCGACCGGTCCCAACGGACGGATCATGCGTCGCGATGTCGAGGCCTTTGCCGGGCGGGCCGTATCCGGCGCCGCGGCGGCGGAGACCGGCGGATGGCGGGCTTTCGACGGCGCGCGGGCCGGTCTTGTCGCGCAGATGGAGGCGGCCGCCCGGACCATCCCCGTTTTTTCGCTGACCCGCCGGATGGATGTCACGCCGTTGCTGCGCAAAGAGGAAGGGATCACCATGACCCACCGGCTGGTCGTCTGCCTCGGCGCGGCCCTCGCGGAGCACCGCGCGCTACTGACCACGATCGAAGGCGGACGGTTCCGGCTCGAAGAGGTGTCCGTGGCCGTGGCCATGGACAGCAAGTCGGGTCTGGTCGCGCCGGCGGTGCGCGGCGCGTCCCTGGCGCGGGCGGGACTGGTCGCCGCGGAGGTTCGCGCCTTGAAAGCGCGGGCCAACGAGGGGCGTCTCAAGCGCGCGGATTTCGAACGCGCCCCCTTCGCACTTTCCAATCTCGGGATGGCCGGCATCGATCAATTCCAGCCCTCGGTGTTTGCCGGACAGTGCGCCGTGCTCGGCGTCGGGCGTGCCACCGAGGGCGCGGCGGGCCGGCGCGTGGCCTGGTTCACCCTGGCTTGCGATCACCGCGCGGTGGACGGCGCGGCGGCGGCGCGCTTTTTGCAGGACTTGCAGGAACGCATTCTGGCCTCATGAGGTTGTTCGAGCACCAGGCGAGAACCCTGCTCGGCGGATTCGGCTTGCCGTTCAACCGCTGCCTGACCGCTTCGACCCCCGCCGAAGCGGCTGCGGCGGCGGAAAGTTTCGGCGGTCCGGTCGTGCTCAAAGCGCAGGTGCCCTTCGGCGGCCGCGGCAAAGCCAACGCCGTGCGCATGGCGTCCACCCCGGACGAAGCGTCCCGCGAAGCCGCGGATCTTCTGGCCATGACGCTGAAAAACTTCCCCGTGGCGCGGGTCTCGGTCGAGCCGAAGATCGCGATCGTCCGCGAAGTCTACCTCGGCTGCACGTGGGATCTGCGCGCACGCTGTCCGGTCGTTCTCTTCAATGCCGCCGGCGGCGTCGAGGTGGAATCGGCGGCGTCCCGCGTCGTCCGCCGCCTTTTCGACCCGCGCCAGCCGCCCGGGCTTTTCGAGGGCCGCGAAATGGCGGCGGAAGGCGGCCTGCGGGGCAAAGATCTCGTCGCGGTCGGTGCGGCGCTGTCCGCCTTGGGCCGCGCGTTCCTCGAGCTCGACGCGCTGACTCTGGAAATCAACCCGCTCGTGCTCGATGCGGGGGGCGGATGGCTCGGGGTAGACGCGCACGCCGAACTCGACGATGACGCCGCGGGTCGCCTGGAGGCGCGCCTGCGGCCGCTTGGGGAAATCCCGCGCGGCAGCGGCGGGCGCCGTCCCACCCCGCTGGAAGTCGAGGCCGAGCGCATCGACTCGGCCGACCACCGCGGCGTGGCCGGGCGCGTGGTCGAATTCGACGGTTCTCTCGCCCTTCTCATCGGGGGCGGCGGGGCCAGCCTCACCGTCTTCGACGCCGTCCTGCGCCACGGGGGGCGTCCGGCCAACTACTGCGAAATCGGCGGCAATCCGACCGAGGAAAAAGTCGCCGCGCTGACCCGCCTTCTCCTCTCCAAGCCCGGCGTGCGCCGCCTTGCCGTGATCATGAACGTGGTGAACAACACGCGGGCCGACGTGATGGCCCGCGGCGTGGTGCGCGGCATCCTCGAGGCGGGACGGAAGCCGTCCGACATCCTTTCCGTCTTCCGCATCCCCGGATCGTGGGAGGACGAAGCCGCCGCCCATCTGGCCGCCCACGGCGTCCGCGCCCTCGGGCGGGACACCTCGCTCGATGCCGCCGCGGCCCTCGCCGTGCAACTCCATCGCGAAAACGAACCATGCTGATCTCGCCGCAGGACAGGATATTGGTGCAGGGCATCACCGGCCGCGAGGCCGCGGAAATGACCGGCGAGGCCCTCGCTTACGGCAGCCGCATCGTCGCCGGGGTCACGCCCGGCAAGGGCGGGCGGGAAGTGCACGGGGTGCCGGTCTATGACACGGTTCGCGAGGCCGCCGCGGATCACGCCCCGAATGTGTCGGTCATTTCCGTCCCGGCCCCCGGCGTGCTCGACGCGGCGCGCGAGGCCTTCGCCCGCGGCGTGCGGCTCTGCCTCATCATGAGCGAGCGCGTGCCGCGGCTTGACACGGCGCGCCTGCTCGCCGAGGCGCGCGAATCCGGATGCACGGTGATCGGCCCCAACACGCTCGGGCTCATCCGTCCCGGGGTGGCCAAGCTCGGGACGATCGGCGGCCGCGTGGACAACGTCCGCAAATCGTTCCTCCCCGGCAACGTGGCCATTCTTTCGCGCAGCGGGGGAATGACGACCGAGATCGCCAGTTTCCTGACCGGCCGCGGCATCGGCCAGAGCATCGCCATCGGCGTCGGCGGCGATCCGGTCATCGGGAGCAATTTCACCGACCTGGTGCGCCTGCTCGAGGACGACGGGTCGACGCGTTCGGTCGTTCTCTACGGCGAGCCGGGCGGGACCGCGGAAGAGGAACTGGCCGACCACCTGTTGTCGCGGCCCTCGCGCCTGCGCATCAACGCCTTCCTCGCCGGCCGCTTTGTCGACGACATGGAAGGCGTGCGTTTCGGACATGCCGCGGTCATGGTGGAGGGCGGCCGCGGGTCCGTCGGCTCCAAAGCCGCGCGGCTGCGGGAGGCCGGCGTCTTCGTGGCCGCGGGCTTCGAGGACATCCTGGAGGGTCTGGCATGAGCGAATTCTGGAAAACAGCCATCTCGCGGGTGGCTCCGGACGAAATCCTCGTCCGGGGATACCGCATCGAGGAACTGACCCGCCGCCGGTCGTTCGGTGATATCGTTTTCCTTCTCCTCACCGGCGAGTTGCCCGCGGGCCACGAGGGCCGGATGGTCGAGGCGGTGCTGGTCAGTTGCTGCGAGCACAGCCTGGCTTCGCCCAGCGTCGACGCGGTGCGTTTCGTCGCCTCGGCCGGCGTGCCTTTGCAGGCCGCGGTGGCCGCGGGGGTCACGGCGATCGGCGACACGCACGGCGGGGCGATCGAACCTTGCGCGCGCCTCCTCGCCGGGGCGGTGGCCGCCGGAACGACCGGCGCCGCCCTGCTCCGCGCCCTGCGTGCGGAGAAGAAACGCATGCCGGGCTTCGGGCACCGCGTGCACGCGGCCGACCCTCGCACGGCCGTCCTTTTCGAAATCGCCGGACAACTCGGCGTGGCCGGGCGCCACGGCGCGCTGGCCCGGGAAATCGAGGAGGCCTCGGCGGAAGTTTTCGGCCGCCGCATCAACATGAACGTCGACGGCGCCATCGCGGCCATCCTTTGCGATCTCCGGATCGACCCGGCGCTGGGCAAGGCGTTCTTCATCATCGGCCGCGCTCCGGGCTACGTCGCCCATGCCCACGAGCAGACGAGCAAAGAACGCCCGTTCAAAGCGGCCGAACCCGGGGATATCACCTACACCGGACCGGACGAGAGGCCGGTTCCGGCCCCGCAACCACTATGAGCACGAAACGAATGAGCATGGCCGAGGCCATCAACGAGGCGCTGCGGCACGAGATGCGCCGCAATCCGGACATCGTCCTCCTCGGCCAGGACATCGGGCCCTACGGCGGCACCTTCGGTGTCTACAAGGGTCTGCACACCGAGTTCGGCGACGGGCGGGTGACCGACGGACCGGTGGCCGAGGCGGCCACCACGGGCATCGGCATCGGTCTGGCCATGGCCGGCATGCCGACGGTCGTGGAGATCGAGTTCATCGACTTCATCACCTTGGCCAGCGATGCCATCGTCAACCAGGCGGCCAAGATGCGGTTTTCTTTCGGCGGACAGGTTTCCGTCCCGCTCGTCGTGCGAGCCCCGATCGTCAACAAGCTGGGCCTCGGCGCCCAGCATTCGCAAAGCCTCGAGGCATGGTTCATGCACGTGCCCGGATTGCGGGTGGTCGTGCCTTCGAATCCGGCCGATGCCAAAGGTCTCATGCTCGCCGCGCTGCGCGACGGCAACCCGGTCCTTTTCGTCGAGCACGTGCGCCTTTATCCGGTCAAAGGGGAGGTGCCGGTGGAGGATGTTCCCATCCCGATCGGACGGCTCCGCGTGGCGCGCGAGGGCAGGGATGTCACCATCGCCACTTACAGCGGCATGGTCCGCCCCTGCCTCGAGGCGGCCGAGGAAGCGGCGAAGGAAGGGATGGAGTGCGAGGTGCTCGATCTGCGCACGCTCAATCCGCTCGATCGCGAAGGTCTGGTCGCCTCGGTGGCCAAGACCGGACGCCTCATCGTCGCCCACGAGGCCTGCAAGACGGCCGGCCCCGGCGCGGAAATCGCGCAGTCCGCGCTCGAAGGCGCGTTCGATTACCTGGAGGCCCCGATCATCCGGGTGGCCGGCGCCGACCAGCCGATCCCGGTGGGCAGCCTGCAAGATTACGTCTTTCCCGACAAAAACCGCGTGCTTGCGGCCATCCGCGAGGTCATGGCCTGAGCCCCCATCCCATGAAAAACACCCCTTCCCAAAACGAGTTGTCCGGCTGGTATCGCACCATGTGCGCCATCCGGTTCTTCGAGGAGCATGTCATAGCCAGCTACCGCGAGGGCCTTTTCACCGGCAGCACCCACCCCTGCATCTGCCAGGAGGCCATCGCGGTGGGCTGCGCCGCGGCCCTCGAGCCGGGGGATCCGGTCTTCGCCACCTATCGCGGGCACGGCCACGCCATCGCCAAGGGTCTCGAATTGCGTCCGCTCATGGCCGAGATCCTCTGCCGCGAGACGGGTTGCAGCAAGGGGCGCGGCGGTTCGATGCACCTGTGCGACGTGGGCCGCGAATTCTGGGGCACCAACGCCATCCTCGCGGCGCACGTGCCCATCGCGGCGGGCATGGCCCTGGCCAACAAGAAACGCGGCAACGGCAAGGTCACGGCCGTTTTCCTCGGCGACGGCGCGACGAGCGAGGGCGCCTTCCTCGAGACCTTGCACATGGTCGCACTCTGGAAAATCCCCCTGGTCATCGTCTGCGAGAACAACGGCTACGCCATTTCGGTGCCCACCCATGTCGGCAAGTCGGTCGAGGACATCGCGCAGCATGCCGAGGGCTTCGGTCTGGCCTCCGCGGTGGTCGACGGCAACGACCCGCTGCTCGTCCACGAGGTCATGGCCCGCGCCGTGGAGCGCGCGCGGGGCGGCGGGGGAGGCACCCTGCTCGAGTGCAAAACGGTCCGCTGGGAGCGGCACAGCGCGATTTCGGCCGGCAAGTATGACAACGAGGAGGAGGCCATGAAGTGGAAGAAGGCCGATCCCATCCCGCGCTTCGCCGCGCGGCTCGCCGCGGAGTTCGGCGTGTCGCCGCGGGAACTCGAGGCGCTCGCCGCGGAGGCGCGGGCCGCGGCGGATGACGCCCTGGCCTTCGCCAAGGAGAGCCCGCTGCCGGACCCCCGCGAGGTGGCCGCCTATGTCTATGCGTGAGATCGCCTCCGCCGCGATCCGCGAGGCCGTCGCGGCGATGTGCCAGCGGGCCAATTTCGTCCTCGGCGAGGACATGGTGCGTAGCCTGCGGCGCAGCGTGGAGCGCGAGACCAATCCGGTGGCGAAGAATGCCCTGGCCCGTATCCTCGAGAACGCGGAAGTGGCGGAAAAGCGCAGCATCCCGATGTGCCAGGACACCGGGCTGGTCGTGGTTTTCGCCGATGTCGGACAGGATGTGCGCATCACCGGCGGACTTTTGCGCGAGGCGATCGACGAGGGTGTGAGGCTCGGTTACCGCGAGGGCTACCTGCGTCCTTCGGTCACCGCCGATCCTGTGGAACGCAAGAACACGGGCGACAACACGCCGGCCATGGTCCACTTCGACCTGGTCGCGGGCGACCGGCTGCGCCTGCGCCTGCTGGCCAAGGGCGGGGGATGCGAAAACATGAGCCGGTTCAGGATGCTCACCCCGGCCGCCGGCCGCGCGGGCATCGTGGATTTCGTGGTCGAGACGGCGAAAATCGCCGGACCCAATGCCTGTCCTCCCCTCGTTGTCGGGGTCGGCCTGGGCGGATCGTTCGAGGTGTCGGCCGTCCTGGCCAAGCGCTCGCTCCTGCGCGAGACGGGCGCGCCCAGTTCCGCGGCGCATCTCGCCGCACTGGAGCGGGAAATTGCCGGGGCGATCAATGCCAGCGGCATCGGTCCGCAGGGTTACGGCGGCGACACCACCGCCCTGGCCGTCCATGTCGAGGCCGCGGCCTGCCATATCGCCAGCCTGCCGGTCAGCGTGAACATCGAGTGCCACGCCCACCGGCACCAGGAGGTCGTGTTGTGAGCCGCGGGGTGGGTCTGCCGCTCGACCCGGCCGTCGCGCGCGGTTTGCGCGCGGGCGAGGAGGTGTTGCTCAGCGGTGCGGTCCTGACCGGACGCGACCAGGCCTGCCGGCGGCTTTATGACGCGCTGGAAAGCGGCGCGGTCCCGCCGGTCGGGTTGCGCGGCGAATTGATCTACTTCGTCGGTCCTTCGCCCGCCCGGCCGGGCGAGGTCGTCGGCTCGGCGGGTCCGACCACCGCGGGGCGCATGAACAGCTTCATGCCGCGCTTGTTGCAGGCCGGCGTCCGCGGTTTTCTCGGCAAGGGATACCTCGCCCCCGCGGTGAAGGATGCGCTGCGCGAACACGGGGCGGTTTACCTCGGGGCGATCGGCGGCACCGGGGCGCTCCTTTCCCGCTCGATCGTTTCTTGCGAGGTGCTGGCCTATCCCGAATTGCTCAGCGAGGCGGTGCACCGCATGGTCTTCCGCGACTTTCCCGCCATCGTGCTCAACGACTCCGCCGGCGGCGACCTTTACGCCGCGGCCCTGAAATCCTCATGAAAATCAAACACATCGAAGCCATCCCGCTCCGGCGCGAGCTGGAGAACGTCTTCCAGGGAGGCACTTACCGCATCACCGCCCGCCCGACCGTCGTCTGCCGGGTGGAACTCGACAACGGCACCGTCGGCGAGATCTTCGGCGGCGACGAGGAGCAATACCAGGCCGAGGTGGTGACCTTGGTCAACACGCACTACCGGCCGCTGCTCGCCGGCCGGGATGTGCGCGATCTCGAGAGACTCTGGGAGATCCTGTGGGCCTGCCGCGTGGACTTCGGCAACCGCGGCATCCACACGCTGGACCTGGCCAAACACTGCATCCACACGCAGGCCATCGCCGCCGCGGATCTCGCCCTGTGGGACGCGCTGGGCAAGGCGCTCGGCCAGCCGGTGGCGAAACTCCTCGGCGGCCACGCCGACCGCGTCCGCGTCATCGGCATCGGCGGCTACATGAACCCCGGGAAAACCGCGTCCGACCTCGAGGCGGAAATCGCCGGGTTCCGCGAGCAGGGCGTCTTCGGCATGAAACTCAAGGTGGGCAAGAACCCGGTCGCCGAGGACATCGAAAGAGCCCGCGTGGCGCGGCGCGCGGGGGGCGGGGACTTCCTATTGTGCGTCGATGCCAACCAGTCCTGGACCGTCGAGGAGGCCGTCGCCTTCGCGCGCGGCGTGCGCGATCTCGGGCTGGCCTGGATCGAGGAACCCGTCCGCTGGCACGACCAGCACGAGGGCAACGCCCGCGTGCGCGCCGAAGGCACCCCGGTCAGCGCCGGCCAGGGGGAAATTTCGCGCCACGGCTGCCGCGACCTGATCGTTCGCGGGGCGGTGGACATCCTCAACGTGGACGCGACCATTGCCGCCGGGGCGACCGAATGGCGGCGCATTGCCGGCATGGCCCAGTGCCACGGCATCGGCATGGCCCACCATGAGGAACCCCAGGTCGCGCTTCACCTGCTCGCATCCGCACCCAACGGTATCGCGGTCGAAATTTTCCCAAGCTACCAACGCGACCCGATGTGGTTCGACCTGCCCGCCGCGCATCCGGTCATCAAGGACGGCTTCATGCACGTGCCCGAGGCGCCGGGCTTCGGGATCCCGCTGCGGCGCGACACCATCGAGAAGTATCGCCTATGAACCCCGCGCCCGATGCTTCCGCCGGTCCCGTCAGTCTCTCGGCGGGCGTCGCCGCCGGCGACATCACGCCCGGGCTGGGCATCCAGCTCACCGGCTACGCCGTCCGCGAGGGGGGCGCGAAGAGCGTGGACGAGCCGCTGGTGCTCCAGGCGCTGGTGCTCCGCGACGAGGCCGGCGCCACGGCCGTGATCCTCGCGGCCGACATCTGCGTGATCGACGTCGAGCATGCGCGGCGGCTGCGGGCCGCCGCCGCGTCCGCAGCGGGCACGACCGAAGCGCACGTGCTCCTGAACGTCAACCACTCCCACTCCGCGCCGGGCATCGGCAGCTACACCGCGGCTTTCCCGGCGGAGCAGCGGCGGCTGCACGAGGGCTACTGGACGCGGCTTCTCGACACGACCGCGGCGACCGTCCGCGCGGCCGTCGGCCGGCTCGAGCCGGCCCGGATGGCGAGCGGCTGGGGGGAGTGCCACGGCAATGTCAACCGCCGGCAGCGCGATCCCGGCGGCGACATCGTGCTCGGCGAGAACCCTGCCGGCCCGTGCGACCGCTCGGTGGGCGTGGTGCGGTTCGACGACACCGACGGCCGCCCGCTCGCCGTGCTTTTCCGCTACTCCTGCCACACCGTCACGCTCGGACCCCGCACCAACCGGATCTCGCCGGACTTCGTCGGGCCGGCCCGGCGGCTGATCGAGTCGGCCCTCGGCTGCCCCGGGGTTTTCCTGCAGGGCTGCGCGGGCAATGTGAACCCGGCCACCGGCATCGGGCAGGACGACGACGCTTCGCCCCACGTGCTCGACGACATGAATCGGCTCGGGCAACGGCTTGGGGCGGAGGTGGTGCAGGTCGCGCAGACGCTCAACACGTTCCGCCGCCGCAAGGAGCCGGTGTTCGTCGAATCGGTGGGCCGCTACTGGCTCTTCGAGTATGCCGGGATCGCCGCCGTGCCGGCCGCCAGGATCGCGGCCCGCACGGCCGAGCTCACGCTGCCGCTCACGCCGTTTCCGGGCCGGGCGGAGGTGGAGGCGGAGCGGGATTCGTGGGCGGCGCGGCTCGAGACCGCGCGGCAGGGGGGACAGAGCTGGCAGACGAACCCGCTCGTGCGGTTCCTCCACTGGGCGAACCTGCGGCTCGAGGCGGCGACCTCGGGACCCAATCCGGTCGAGATCGCTTTCCCGCTGCAGGCGCTCGCGATCGGGCCGCTCGTGTTCTGCGCGATCCCGTTCGAGGCGATGGCCGAGACGGGGCTCGCGCTGGTGGCGGCGCTCGGGCCCGACACGTTCGTGCTCGGCTTCTCCAACGGCCTCGTCTCGTATCTGCCCACGCCCGAGGTGAGCCGCGAAGGGGGCATGGAGGCGCGCCTCGGCTACAAGGCGTATCTCGTGCCCTCGGAAATCCCCGGCGATTGGGAACCGCGCATCCGCGAATTTTTCACCGGCAATCCAACGCCCGGCAATCCATGAACGACATGACCGATCATTCCCCGCTTTCCATCCACGAGGCCGACGGAATTCTGACCATCGCCCGGGGCCGGACGGAGCTTTGCCTTTCCAGCCGGCATGGCGCGATGCTCGGCATCCGGGACCGTGCCTCCGGCCGCTGGCTCTGCGGGGTGGCGGACCGTCCGGAGATGGCGCGGCTTTTCCGCCTGGTGGCCGTGCGCCGGGCGCAACGCAGCCGGGCGGCCGATGCGCACGCGCAGGCCGGTGTCACCTGGCAGGAGACGGACCCCGGAGTCACCCTGCGTTACGCCAATCTCGCCTTCGAGGGCGAGGCATCGCCCTGCGCGGCCGAGGTGCGGATCGAGCCCGGCGGCGAGGATGAATTGCTGCTGACGCTGACGGTGCGCAACGAGGCGGCCGACCCGGTGCACGAGGTCCAGTTTCCCATGTTGCCCGGGTGGCGGAATGCCGAGGGACAGCCGCCGGTCGAGCTGATGGCCGGCGCGAAATGGCGGTCGAGCGTGGGCAAGCTGCCGACCTTCGGCCCGCCCGCCTGTGCGCAGTGGTATCAGCAGACGGGCGTGGAATATCCGGGCGCCCTGATGTGCATGCCGTGGCTGAACTTTTCCGCGGGCGACACCGGCCTGGCGCTGACCAATTACATGCCGCGCCCCTACCGCGGCGGCATCGGCGGCATCAACCTGGCCGGGCACGAAAAGGGCAACACCGAGTGTTACTGGTGGACCCACCATCCGCTGATCAAGACCGGGCGCGAGTGGACCAGTCCGCCGGTGGGGTTGCGCGTGCACGGGGGCGACTGGCACGACACGGCCGACCGCTATTACGCGTGGTTCGCCGGGAACGTCGGCATCACCCTGCGCCAGCCCGATTCCCTGCGCCGGTCCATCGGCTTCCAGAACATCCTCCTGCGCAGTTTCGACGGCACTTTTCACAACGCGCCCGAGTCGCTGCCGGAACACGCCCGGGCCGGCCTGGCCTGCGGGGTGGAACACCTCTCGGTGTGGGATGAAAACACCCTCGGCAATTATTGCCTCTACGAGCCGGATCGCGATCTGTTCGACTACACCGGGGTCGAGCGCGAGGCTTTGCGCGGGGCCATCCGCGAGGCGCAGGCGCAGGGCGTGACGGTTTCGGCACTGAGCGACTGGCGTCATATCAATGTCATGTCGGACCTCTACCCGCGCTACCGGTCCGAGGCGGTGCTGTCCCTGGACGGCTCGGAGCAGCGTGAGAACTGGCTGGGCGGCAACCGCACGTCGCGCATTTTCACCCCGCACCTCGGCGGCCATTCCATCATCCTCAGCCCGCGCTCGCCCGCCACGCGGCAGCGTTTCGACGAGCTGCTCGAACGGTATGTGGGCCTGGGCTACACCGCGCTTTTCTACGACCAGCCCTTCCTCTACCAGCTCGATTACAACCACATGGGCGGGGACAACCGGCCGGACGACGCCTCCGGGGCCTGCTATGACAACGCGGCCCGCGTGCGGGAACAACTGCGCGCGCGCCATCCGGAGGCCTATCTCATCGGCGAGATGTTCGACATCTTCGCCGCCTCGCGGGCGCTGGATCTGCAGATGGAGTGGAACTTCTGCAACCAGGGCATCGAGGACCTGGCGCGCATGCTCTACTCCTGTCCGCACGCCCTGCTGTCTTATGTCATCGATCACACCACGACCGGCGAGACCCATGCCAGCCGCGCCTTTGCGGCGGGCCTGCTGCTCTGCATCACCATTGACGGCGGCGAGGCCAGCCTGGCCAAACGGCCCGCCCTGGGCGCGCACATCGCCCGCTTGGCCGCCCTGCGCAAGCGTTGCGCCGACCGCGTCGCCCACGGCCGGTTTCGGCACACGCGCGGGATCGACGCGCAACTGGCCGACGGCATGGTGGCTTATGTTTTCGAGAGCGAGGCCGGGCCCGCCGTGACCATCGCCGCGGGGGAAACCGGCGGCACCGCCCGCGTCACCCTCGACCCTGCCTCCCACCCGGTCCCCGCCGATGCGCCGACCGGCATGCTTTATCACCTGGACGGACGGGCCGATCCCATCCCTGCCGCAGGGTCGCTGGAAGTCGACCTGCCTTGCAACGGGGTGGTGGTCTGGTATCCGTGGGGCGCGCGCCAGCCGGCAGCCAAAACTGAACCTTGACAAAGAATGCGAACCAAAACACCGGCCTGCTTGAAACCGAAGCCAACCCCGGCGCATCAAAGGCTTGCCTGTGCCAGGACGCTCACTCCGGGGATGAGGTCGGGTTGCGGCGCATCCGCCCGCGGCTCAATCTCCCGACCCTCCGCTTTCCTTCCAGCCTGATTCCCGCGGCGGGCCCATGTGGACAACTTTCCTCAGCGGGTGGATTAAACCAACACCAA
>JBMOJP010000035.1:0-24344 GCA_049315725.1 Chthoniobacterales bacterium
ATGATGCCGATGAGCCGCTGCCGGCCGTCGTCTC
Source organism: Chthoniobacterales bacterium (assembly GCA_049315725.1). Classification (GTDB taxonomy): domain Bacteria; phylum Verrucomicrobiota; class Verrucomicrobiia; order Chthoniobacterales; family JACTMZ01; genus JACTMZ01. The sequence continues at coordinate 35 of JBMOJP010000035.1, forward strand.
CGGCGGAGGTGCGGCGAAGGTGGCGGCGTCGACGGCCGTGGCACCGCGTCCGGCCGTTTCTGCCGCCGTCACGCCGGCTGCTCCAGTGGTCAAGGCGGCCGTGCCGGCCAAAGCAAAAGCCGAGGCGCCGGCCGCCACGGCTGCAGCGGGTTCCGCCACCTACACCGTGGCCAAGGGAGACAACCCCTACAAGATCGCGAAGAAACTTGGCGTCAGCTACCAGGCTCTGGTCGACGCTAACGCGATCAAAGACCCGACCAAGTTGCAGATCGGCCAGGTCCTGAAAGTGCCGGCGCGCGCTAACTGATCCTGACACCATGCGTCGCCGCACGGCTTACGTTCTGATTTTCTCGATGATGAGCCTCATGGCCATCGGGATTGTCATGCTTTTCAGCACCGGTGCGTATGCGCGGGACAGCCACGGCGACATTTATTACTTCGTCAAACGTCAGGCCATGTGGCTGTGCGTTGGCGGGGCGGCCATGGTGGTGGCCGCCCTCGTGGACTACCGTGTGTGGGCGCGGTGGTGGCCGTGGCTTTACGGGCTGGCTGTCGTTCTCCTCATCCTCTGCTTCGTTCCGCCCGTGGGGATGAAAATCAACGGCGCATGGCGCTGGATCAACCTCGGCTTCGCCAGCTTCCAGCCCAGTGAGTTCGCCAAAGTGGCTGCACTGGTCTTTGTCGCCTGGTGGTATCAGCGCTTCGAGGAACATTCGGCCGAGTTTTGGCGCGGTTTCGTTTTTCCTCTCGCCGTGGTCGGCGTGATCATGGCGCTGATTGTCTGCGAGGTGGATCTCGGGGCCACCGCCTTGATCGGGGTGACCGTGCTCGCGGTCATGTTTGTCGCCGGGACGGGCCTGCGCTGGCTGGTTCCGCTCCTCAGCCTCGGCTTCGTCGGGTTGGGTTACGCCGTGCTCAATATTGAGGAACGGATGGGGCGCATGCTGGCTTTTCTGGATCCGGAAAAATACCGGCTGACCGAGGGACTGCAGCAATGGCAGGCGGTCCTTGCCTTCGGCGCCGGCGGGGCCGAGGGACTGGGCCTCGGCAACGGCCGGCAAAAAATGCTCTACCTGCCCTACGCGCACACCGATTTTATTTTTCCCATGATCGGCGAAGAACTCGGCCTGCGGTTCACCCTGCTCACGGTCTTCTGCTTTCTGCTCATCCTGCTGGCGGGCGTGCTCATCGCCATGAACTCCAAGGATCGCTTCGGCATGCTGCTGGGCTTTGGCATCACGCTCATGATTTCCCTGCAGGCGGCCATCAACATCGGAGTGACCACCTCGCTGCTGCCCAACAAGGGCATGCCCCTGCCCTTCATCAGCTATGGCGGAAGCAATCTCGCTGTCTCGATGATGCTGGTTGGCATCCTCCTCAACATTCACCGTCAGGGCCGCCGCGAACCCCGCGCGCGCGCCCGTCCCTTGCCGGCGGCCCGTCTCGCCGTCCGGCTCTGATGCGATGAAATTTGCCATTGCATGTGGGGGCACGGGCGGGCATCTGTTTCCCGGCTTGGCCGTGGCGGAAGTGCTGCGGGAAAAAGGGCACGAGATCCTTCTCTTCGTTTCCGAGAAAGCCGTGGATGCGCGGGCCTTGCGCGGCCACCCGGATTTGCGCGCCGTGCGCCTGCCCTCGATTGGTCTGCCCCCGTTGCTTTCCCCCGCGATTTTTACTTTCTTTCGTCGTCTCGTTGCCAGCCTGCGCCAGTGCGGCGCGGTCTACCGCGCGGATCGTCCCGACGCGGTGCTGGGGATGGGCGGGTTCACCAGCCTGGCGCCGCTCATGGCCGCGCGGTGGCTCGGCATCCCTGCCTTCCTCCATGAGTCCAACGCCATCCCGGGCAAGGCGAACCGTTTGGCCGCACGTTTTTGTCGTGAGGTGCTGCTCGGCTTCGGTGTCTGCGCTCCGCATTTTGCCGACCGTCCCACGCAGGTGACGGGGACTCCGATCCGGCGCGAGCTGGCGGCGAACGTTCCGACGCCGACTGAGGCCCGCCGCAAACTTGGGTTGGCTCCGGACCGGCGGACGATTCTGGCCATGGGTGGGAGCCAGGGAGCGACGGGGATCAACACGCTCATGGCCGAGGCCGCCGCCGGACTTTCGGCGGCGGAGTTGCAGGTGGTGCATCTGGCCGGAGAGAGCGGGGTCGAGACCGTGCGAGCGGCCTATGCTGCCGCAGAGTTACCGGCAGTTGTGCTGCCTTTCTGCGATGCCATGCAAGAGATCTATCCGTCCGCTGATCTTGCCGTTTCCCGCTCCGGCGCTTCCAGCCTCGGGGAACTCTCGTGGTTCGGCCTGCCATCGGTGCTCGTGCCTTATCCGTATGCCGCAGAAAACCACCAGCAGTTGAACGCGGAGATCTTCCGCACCGCGGGGGCGGCGAAGGTGCTGACGGAGAAAGATGCCTCCGGGGAGAGGCTGGCTGGTCTCTTGCAGTCATTGTTGGCCTCCCCGGAGTCTTTATCCAAGATGGCCGCGGCCGCCCGAGGCTTGGCGCCGCGGGACGCGGCCGAGCGAGTGGCCGCCGTTTTGGAGGGGGTAAAGAAATGACCACGCAGGACCTGGCTCAAATGCTGCGCGCAGCACCCCGCCGACTGCATCTCATCGGGGTGGCTGGCTCGGGCATGAGTGGAATCGCCGCGCTGCTTCTCGCCCTCGGTCACCGCGTCAGCGGTTGTGATCGGGTGGACACGGTCGAGGTCAGACGATTGCAGTCGCTCGGACTCGACTTTCGCACTCCGCAAACTGCCGATGACGTGGCGGAGGCGGAGTTGGTTATCTACTCATCGGCCATCCGCGAGGGCAACCCCGCGTATGACTCGGCCCGCCGTCTGGCCAAACCGATGGTGCGTCGGGCCGAGGCCCTCGCCGCTTTGATGCTGGGCAAAAAGGGGATTCTCGTCTGCGGAATGCACGGCAAGACCACCGTCTCCGCCATGGCCGCCCATGTTTTGCGGGCCGCCGGGGTGCATCCCTCCCACTACGTCGGCGCGGAAATTCCCATCCTGGGAACCAATGCGCGCTGGGATGCGGGGGGCGACTATTTTGTCGCCGAGGGCGACGAGAGCGATGGCTCCATTGTGCATTATCGGCCCGAACACACCCTCGTGCTCAACATTGAGCCCGAGCATCTCGATCATTACCGCGATCTGGCCGCGATCGATCAGGCCTTCTCTTCCCTTCTCGACTGCACGGCCGGCAAAATTTTCTACTGCGCCGACGACGAGGGCGCCCGGCGCGTCTGCGGGCACCGGAACAATGCCGTGTCCTACGGGAAAACCGGCCGATACTCCTGCCGGGATTTTTGCACCGCCGACCTCGCCTCGACTTTCTCATTCTGCCGCGATGGCGTGGAACTTGCCCAAGTCGTGCTTAATGTGCCCGGCGAGCACAACGTGCTCAACGCCACCGCCGTGCTGGCCCTCGCCGCCGAACTCGGCCTCGATCTGGCCAAATGCACCGCCGCCCTCGAGGGATTTCGCGGGGCGCGTCGGCGCTTCGAAGTGCTGCATGCCTCGTCCGGCTATCTGCTCGTCGATGACTACGGACATCACCCCACCGAAATTGCCGCCGTGGTGCGGGCCGCCCGTCAGGCCGGACGCCGCCGCGTGGTCCTCCTTTTCCAGCCGCACCGTTACACGCGGACGCAGGCGCTTTGCGCAGATTTCGGACGGGCTCTCGCCCTGGCGGACGCCGCGGTCGTGACCGCGATCTATGCGGCCAGCGAGTCCCCGATCCCGGGGGTCAGCGGGCAGATGATCGCCGATGCAGCGAGGGCGGCCGGGTCCTCCCACGCGGTCTATGAAGAGGCTCGGGACCAGGCCGGTAAAGTGGTTGGGCAATTGCTTCGACCCGGTGATCTGCTCGTTACGCTGGGGGCCGGGAACATCCATGAGCAGGGAGCGGCGCTCGCGCGGGACTTGCAGACTCTGGAGATGCTCCAGGCGGCCATGGGCGAGGGCGTGTCGCGTCTCTACGAGCCGCTGGCCAAGCATACCACCATGCGGGTCGGCGGACCGGCGCAGTTCTGGCTCGAGCCCGAAACCGAGGAGGGCTTTTGTGAGCTGGTCCGTCAGGCGCATGACGCGGAACTAGCCTTCATGGTCATCGGCCGCGGATCGAACCTGATCGTGCGCGACGGGGGTTTGCCGGGCGTGGTGGTGCGTTTGCGCCGGGGTGTCTTTGGCGAGTTTTCCGTGCAGGAAGACAGGATCCGCGCCGGGGTGGGTGCGCGGCTCAAAGCTCTGAGCGGCGGGGCCATCACGGCCGGGCTCGGGGGCTTCGAATGGATGGAAGGCATCCCCGGCGATGTGGGTGGCTGCCTGCGCATGAACGCCGGGGCCATGGGCGTCGAGGCTTTCGATCAGGTTGACCTGCTCCGGTATGCCGACCAGGAGGGGAATATTTTTGAAAAGACCCCGCAAAGCCTCGAGGTTTTCTATCGCAACGTGCCTTTGCTGCGGACGAACTATGCGCTCTCCGCCGTCTTCCAGGGCACACCATCGACGCCGGCGGAGGTGGAAAAGCGGACGCGGGACTACGCGGCCCGGCGCAAGGCGGCCCAACCGGCGGGAGCCAGTGCCGGGTGCATTTTCCGCAACCCCGAGGGCGACAAGGCGGGGCGCCTGATCGAGGCATCCGGACTCAAGGGCCGCTGCGTGGGCGCTGCGCGGGTCTCGGAGGTGCATGCCAATTTCATCATCAACGAGGGCGGGGCGACCGCCTCGCAGGTCCTCGGGCTGATCGCCGCAGTGCAGGCGGAGGTTCTCCGGCAGCACGGTGTTGAGCTCGAGCCCGAGGTGCAGATCATCGGCGAGGAGGTAACCGCAGCAGCATGAGGACCGGCCTGCAAAACTTGCATCTGGTTGTCCTCATGGGCGGCCCCGGATCCGAGCGTGAGGTCTCGCTGCGTTCGGGAACCTCGGTCGCAGCCGCTCTCCGCGAGGGAGGATACCACACCACGGCGGTCGAAGTGGCGGATCGCGATTTTGTTCTGCCCGAGGACACGGGCCTGTGCATCAACATGATCCACGGCACCTTCGGCGAGGATGGCCAATTGCAGGCCATACTTGATGCCCGCGGTATCCCCTACACGGGAGAAGGTGTGGCCGGGAGCCGCCTGGCTTTTGACAAGAAGGAGAGCAAACGCTGTTTCGAGCGGGCGGGCGTGCCGACCGCGCGCTGGGAGATGCTGGCTCCGGGGCAGCACCCGAGTTTTCCCCTCCCGCTCGTCGTCAAGGCCCCCCGCGAGGGTTCCAGCGTGGGGGTGCACATCGTGCGGCAGCCGGCGGGGATGGATGCGGCGCTGGCTGATTGCGCGCGGCTCGACCGCGAGATTCTGGTCGAAGAGTTCGTCGAGGGTCGTGAGTTGACCGTGGGGGTGGTGGGTGACCGGGCCATGGCCGTGGTCGAGATCCGGCCGCACGAAGGTTTCTACGACTATGCCCACAAATACACCAAGGGGGCCTCGGATTACTTTTGTCCGGCCGAGCTCACGACCGAAACAACGCGCCAGGTGCAGGAGACGGCCCTCGCGGCGCACCGCGCGCTGGGGCTGGAAGTCTACTCGCGGGTGGATATTCTGCTGCGGGCCGACGGCTGGCCCTGCGTCCTCGAGGCCAACACCATTCCCGGCATGACCGAGACCAGCCTGCTGCCCAAAGCCGCCGCGGTCGCGGGTCTGAGCTTTCTCGCGCTGTGCGAGGAGATTGCCAGCCTTTCCCTGCAACGACGCAAACGTCCATGAGCCTGTTTCGATCCAAAAAACGCCGCCGCCCTGCCCGCCGCAATCGCCGCGGACACATCCTCAACGTCACAGCCACGGCCGAGACGGCCCGCCGCCGCCGCAACCAAACCGTTCTGCTTTATGCCGGCCAGTTTGTCGTCATCGGTGGACTCATCGTCGTTGCCTGGATGGGAATCAGCACGCTGATCAACTCCCAGATTTTTGAAAACCGCCGCTACAACGTGCGGGTGGTCGAGGTGAACACGGACGGTGTGATGACGCGGGAGGATGCGCTGGCCAAGACCGGGATCCGCGAGGGGTTGAATATTTTTTCCCTCAATCTCGAAGCGGCCCAACGAGCCCTAGCCTCCATTCCCGAGGTCAAGGAGGCGAGGATCGAGCGCATTTTGCCCGACACGGTCAGCATTCAGGTGGACGCCCGCCAGCCGGTGGCTTGGGTCGCGCCGCAAGAGACGGGGGTCGATCCCTCGGCCATGGAAAGCGCCTGCCTCGTGGATGCCTCCGGGGTGATGATGAAGCCGCAGGGGTTTGAATCCGGTCGCACCACTCTGCCGGTGGTTTACGGCGTGCCCACCGAGCAGTGGCGTCCGGGCGACAAGATCGAAATGCTGGAGCTGCATGCCGCCTTGGAGTTGCTGGCCCGGGCGGCCGAGCGGATGAACCCGCCGGTGGTTCTGCGCGCCGCCGATGTCAGCCTGGGTTGGTGCATCGAGGCCTGGAGCGAGCCACAGCCGCGTTTCACTTTTGGCCTGACCAACATTTCCGCCCAACTCGACCGGCTGCAGTTCATCATGCTCCATGTGGCCCAGACCTCGCGGAAGATGGCCACAGCCAATCTCATCCCGGAGCGCAATACGCCGGTGCGTTTCACCGACGATCCTCCAGCGCGGCCGGATCCGGCACCGATCGCCGCCAAGAAAGGCAAACCCTGACCATGGCTCGCCAGACTCTTCATGTTGGAGTGGAAATCGGGACGACGAAAGTCGCGGTGATCATCGCCGAAACCCGCAGCGACGGCCTGCTCCGCATCATCGGCTCGGGTGAGGGGGGCTCTCGCGGCGTCCGCAAGGGAGAGATTGTGGACATCAGCAAAGTGACTCTTTGCCTGACCGATGCGGTGGCCGAGGCGGAGGAAATGGCCGATCGCGAGATCAAGGACATCGTGCTCTCGGTCACGGGCGCGCACCTCGAGACGCTGAATCGCCGCGGGGGAGTTCCCATCGGGGATGACCGGAACGAGATTGACGAGGAGGATCTTCATGCCGTCGAACAAAGCGCGCTCGAGGTCTCCATTCCGGCCGGCCATGCCTTCCTCCACACCATGATCCAGCACTATTACGTGGACGGTCAGGAAGGTGTGGCCAGTCCGCTCGGGATGGTCGGGCGGAAACTCGAGGCTGAATTCCACATCGTCCACGGGCAGAAGACGCGCATCCAGAACATGATTCGCTGCGTCGAGGAGGCCAATCTTCTCGCCGGCAACGTGGTCATGAGCGGAGTGGCCTCGGCCCTGGCGGTGCTTGACCAAGGGGAAAAAAACATGGGCGCCCTGGTCATCGACATCGGCGGGGGCACGACCGATTACATTCTCTTTCTCGACGGTTCCGTGCGGCAGAGCGGCGTGCTGCCCGTCGGCGGGGACCACCTGACCAACGACATCTCCATCGGCCTTCGGGTCACGACCAAATGGGCGGAAAAATTGAAAACGGAGGAAGCCGACGTTGCGCCGGGGGCAACGGCGTCCCGCGGTGTGATCGAAATGGATGACCCGACCTATGCCGGTGGCAAGGTGGAGCGTCGCGTGCTCAACCTCGTGACCGAGGCGCGGGTGCGCGAGATTTTCACCATCCTGCGGCGACGCCTCAACTTCGAGCGTCATGCCCCGTTTGTCGGCGCGGGCATTTTTCTCACCGGAGGAACGGCTGATCTCAGAGGTATCGCGGCCCTCGCGTCCGATGTCTTCGGTGTCCCGGCGCGGGTGGCCAAGCCCCGGCCGTTGCCCGGGCCCAGCGCCCTCTTTGAGAGTCCCCGCTTTAGCACCGCCGTCGGCCTGGTGCTCTACTCCGAGGCGGCCCAGGCGGCTCTCGCGGATATTTCCATCTTCGATCGGTTGCGGAACAAACTCACCAGGATCATTCCCGGCTTATGATCAACGTCGGCTCGGTCACGCATTTGTCCAAACCGGTCATCCCGGTCAATTCCTGCCGGATTGTCGGCCTCGGTGGGGCCGGACTTTCCTTCCTCGAGCGGTTGGATCGTGAAAGCGGAGGGATGATGGATCTGGTCGCGATCCACACGGCAGCCCAGGCGCTGGCGGGCTCCTCCGCGTTGCGGAAAGTGCCGATCGGTGGTGAGACCACCAAAGGCCTCGGGGCCGGGGGCGATGCCGGGCTCGGCCGGGCGGCCGCTCAGGAGAGCGCGGAACAAATTCGTGCCGCTTGCGAGGGCGCGGAGTTGATCATTCTTTGTGCCGGCTTGGGCGGCGGCACGGGTTCCGGTGCCGCTCCCGTGGTGGCCCGGGAGGCCAAGGCGGCCGGCGCCATGGTCGTCGGATTGGTCACCCTGCCTTTCGCCGGGGAGGGTGGCCGCAGGAAAGAGCAGGCCGAGATGGCGCTGGCCCGCCTCGGACGTCACTGCGTCACCGTTCTGTGTTTTGAGAACGACCGGATGAGTGAACTCGGCGCTTTCGATGCCACGGTGGGCGAAGCCTTCACCGCCGCGTCGGCCACGCTCTCCCGGGCGGCGCACTCGGTTTTGCGCATGGTCGGATTACCGGCCGCCATGCCGGTCGGGCTGGACGAACTTTGGCAGGTCTTTCGCGGTGCGGAGACGCGCTGCCAGTTCGGCTACGGTTCCGGCACGGGGCCGGACCGTGTGATCGAAGCGGTGGAGCAGGCGTGGCAGAGTCAGCTCCTTGACAGCGGCACCGTCCTCTCCGAGCCGGGCGATGTCCTGGTCCATCTGACCGGTGACAAGAACCTCCGACTCTCCGAGGTCCAGTCGGTGCTGCTTCATCTGGCCCGCCACATCAATCCTTCCTCGCAAATCTTGCTCGGAGTGTCCGAAGAGCCCTCGGTCTCGGGGGTCTTGGAACTGGTCATCATGGCCGCAACCAAGTCGGGGGTCATGCCCGAGTCTGACGAGGAAGATGAGCCGGTCCCGAGCCGCGCGGAGACGCCGGACGAACCCGAGGAAGAGCCCGAAGGAGCAGGGCAGGATTCGGCCAAGCCTGCCCCCAAGCGAGGAGTCAAGGGAGGGGGTAAACGTGAAGCCGGCAAGCCGACCCAGGATGAGCTGCCTTTCGAGCAGGCCATGCGCGGCCGCTTCAAGGACCTCGACCCGACGCTGGTCGAGGGTCAGGACCTCGACGTGCCCACCTATATTCGCCTGCGACTTCGCCTGAAATAGTGGTAGGCTTGGTCCCTTATGAGACCCGATCGTTTCACCCAAAAAATGCAGGAGGCGCTCAACGCCGCCGGCGACCTTGCCAGCAAGCTCTCCCAGCAGGAAATAACCAACGAACATTTTCTCCTCGCCTTGCTGCAGCAGGCCGAGGGGGTGACCGTGCCCTTGCTCCAAAAGGTCGGAGTCTCGACCGCCCGCCTGCCGGAGCAACTCCAGGCCGACCTCGCGGGGCGCCCCAAGGTTTCCGGCGCGGTCGGACAACCGCACCTTGGCCCGGACCTGCGCAAGACGCTCGAGTCGGCCGAGGGCATCATGGCCAAGCTCAAGGACGAGTATCTCAGCGCCGAGCATTACCTGCTCGCCCTCTCCCAAGCGCGGGATGCCGCCGGCAGGTTGTTGCAGGAGGGAGGAGCCACCCACGACGCATTGATGAAGGCTCTGGTCGAGGTGCGTGGTTCGCAGCGCGTGACCGACCAGAACCCGGAGGAAAAATACCAGGCGCTGCAAAAATACGGGCGGGATCTGACCGAGTTGGCCCAGCGCGGCAAAATTGATCCGGTCATCGGCCGCGACGAGGAAATCCGTCGCACCATGCAGGTGCTCTCCCGCCGGACGAAAAACAACCCCGTCCTGATCGGCGAGCCCGGCGTGGGCAAGACGGCCATCGTGGAGGGCCTGGCCCGGCGCATCGTCAGCGGGGATGTGCCCGAATCGCTGAAAAACAAGAAGGTCATCGCCATGGATATCGGCGCGATGATCGCGGGGGCCAAGTTTCGCGGGGAATTCGAGGAGCGGCTGAAGGCCTTTCTCAAGGAAGTCACTTCCTCGGAGGGTCAGATCATTCTCTTCATTGACGAGTTGCACACCATCGTCGGTGCCGGTGCGGCCGAGGGGTCGGCCGACGCCTCGAACATGCTCAAACCGCAGTTGGCCCGGGGCGAGTTGCGCACCATTGGCGCGACCACCCTCAACGAATACCGTAAATACATCGAAAAAGACGCGGCCCTCGAACGCCGCTTTCAGCCGGTCATGGTCGCCGAGCCCAGCGTGGAGGACACCATCGCCATTCTGCGTGGATTGAAGGAGCGCTATGAGGTCCACCACGGCGTGCGCATTCAGGACTCGGCCCTCGTGGCCGCCGCGGTGCTGAGCGACCGTTACATCAGTGACCGCTTTCTGCCCGACAAGGCGGTTGATCTGATTGACGAGGCGGCCTCGCGCTTGAAGATCGAGCTTGATTCCATGCCGACCGAACTCGACCGCCTCGAGCGCGAAATCATGCAGTCGGAGATGGAGCGCACCGCGTTGAAAAAGGAGAAGGACGCCGCCAGCCAGGAGCGGCTGGCCAAGCTGGAGAAGGAACTCGCGGACCTGAAGGAGCGCGGATCCAAGCTCAAGGCGCAGTGGCAGAACGAGAAAAAGGAAGTGACGGAGTCCCGCCGGCTGGCCGGACAAATCGAGGAGCTGCGCACCCAGCTTGAGCTGGCCCAGCGTCAGGGGGATTTTGCCCGGGCCAGCGAACTGCAATACGGGAAGATCCCCGAGCTGGCCACACGTCTGGAGGAGCACAACAAGAAGCTGGCTCAGGAGGGCGGTGGCCAACTCCTGCGCGAGGAGGTAACCGAGGATGACGTGGCCAAGGTCGTCTCCACCTGGACCGGAGTGCCGGTCTCGCGTCTGCAGGAGGGAGAACGCCAGAAATTGCTCAAGATGGAGGAGCGCCTGATGGAGCGCGTGGTCGGCCAAGCCCAGGCCATCAAGTCGGTCTCGGATGCCGTTCGTCGCGCGCGGGCCGGCCTGCAGGACGAAAACCGCCCGGTTGGATCCTTCATTTTCCTCGGACCCACCGGCGTGGGCAAAACCGAACTATGCAAGGCGCTGGCCGAGTTTCTCTTCGACGACGAGCAGTCCATCGTGCGCCTCGACATGAGCGAATACATGGAAAAGCACACCGTGGCCCGCCTCATCGGCGCCCCCCCCGGCTATGTCGGTTACGAGGAGGGCGGCCAGCTCAGCGAGGCTGTGCGGCGGCATCCCTACTCGGTTGTGCTTTTTGATGAGATCGAAAAAGCCCACGCCGATGTCTTCAATGTGCTTCTGCAGGTCCTCGACGACGGTCGCATCACCGATGGCCAGGGCCGCACGGTGGACTTCAAGAACGCGGTCATCATCATGACCTCGAACATCGGCAGCCAGTTCATTATGGAGGACCTGCCCGTGGACGAGCGCAACCGCCGCGTCATGGAAGCCCTGCGCGGCCACTTCCGCCCCGAGTTTCTCAACCGCATTGACGAGACCATCATCTTCGACCGGCTGACCGACAAGGAGATCACGAGCATCGTGGACATCCAACTCAAGCGGCTGCTCAAGCGCCTCGATCAGCGGAACATCCAGCTCGAGCTGAGCGACAAAGCGCGCAAGTTTCTCGCCCGGGAGGGCTATGATCCGGCCTACGGGGCGCGGCCGTTGAAGCGCGTCATCCAGCAGCAGATCCTCAACCCGCTCAGCGTCTCCATCCTCGACGGACAGTTCAGCGAAGGGGATGCCGTCCTGGCTGATCTGGCCAAGGACCACCTCGAGTTCAGGAAGAAATAGCCGCGCGACTTTTTCTCGTCAGCCCAGACGGGGCAGTGACGAGCCGCCGCCGAGATCATGCGGGAGTTTCAGCATCTGCCGCCGCAGCAAATCCAGTGCGGCCGAAGTGGCCATGTGTTTGAAGGTGGCCCGATCGAGCGGAAAATAGCAGCGTCGAACCACCGTGGGGTCGTTTGCCGAGGCTAGGGCGATGAACACGGTGCCGACGGGCTTGTCTTTGGTCCCGCCGCCCGGCCCGGCGATCCCGGTGGTGGCGAGCGCGCAGGCCGCCCCGGATTTTTGCCGGGCGCCCTCGGCCATGGCCGCCGCCACGGGCTCGCTGACCGCGCCATGTTTGGCCAGGAGTGAGGCCGGAAGGCCGAGAGCCTGCTCTTTGGCCTCGTTGGCGTAGGTCACGTAGCCCCCGTAAAAAACGTCCGAGGCCCCGGGCACGTTTGTCAGGCGATCGGCCAGCGCGCCGCCGGTGCAGGACTCGGCGACGGCCAGCCTCAGTCCTGCGCCCCGCAGCAAATCGACCACGGTTTTTTCGAGGGTCTCGCCGGTCGAGTAGATCCATGGTCCGATTGCAGCGCGGATGGCCGGTTCCACCTCGTCGAGCAGGTGGGCGGGGCCGATGAGCCGGAAGTCCACCTCGGAGGGCCGGGCGCAGTATCCGACCTCGAGGTCCCCGCGGGCTTCAATTTGCTGGCCGATGCGCTCCTCGACCTGACTCTCCCCGATTCCGGTGAGCCGGTAAATGCGTTGCTCGCGCAACTTTCCCGGAGGAAGAACGGTTCGCAGCCGGGGTAGGACGTGATCACGCACCATCGGGCGCAGTTCGCGCGGCGGTCCGGGGAGAAGAAAAAGATGGCGGGAGTGCCGGGGTGCGAGCGTGCCTGGTGGAAAATAGAGCCCCGGGGCCGTTCCGTTCGGGTTGGACAGGACCTCTGCGCCGGCCGGCACCATGGCCTGACGCTCCACGCGTTCCGCCATGGCCAGGCCGCGCTGCGCAAAGCGTTCGCGGATGCCCTGAAGAACCAGCTCATCCGGGAGCAGCGCCAGCCCAAGCAGTTCTGCCGCCGCCTCGCGGGTGATGTCGTCGGTCGTCGGTCCGAGCCCGCCAGTGGCGATGACCACATCGGCGCGGTCGAGGGCGCGGCCGAGGGCTTCGCGGATCGGTGGGCCGTCGGGCACGCAGACTTGCCGGCTGATGGTGACGCCGCATGGGGCCAGTTCGCCCGCGAGGTAACTTAGGTGGGTGTTGAGGACCAGCCCGAGTAGCAACTCGCTGCCGGTGTTGATGATCTCGGCCTTCATGAGCCGCGGACCAGCAAATGGCTCCAATGTTTAAGCCGGGTGTATTGCGCGTTGTCGCCCTTGCGGTGGTAGACGTAGAGCAGGTTGGCCAGGATGCGAAGAAGCATCTGCCGCGGCGAGGCCGGGACAAGATGCCAATCTTCCAGCTTCTGGTTTTGTCGGCGGAGGATCTCCTCGCAGTCGCGGCGGGCGAGGATGCGTCCGTGGTGGAAGGGATCAAAGAGCACCGTTCCGTGGCGGCCGAGGAAATGTCCGGGTAGGTTGATACCTTCGACGGCAAGGCCGGCGTGTTGGGCCACCAGCATGTAAACGAGGGTCAGGCTGATGGGAATGCCTTTTCGTGAATCGAGAACGCAGGGAAGCAGGGAATTGCGGTCGTTGTAGTAGTCGTCGGTGTTCCCCGAGAAAACGAGTTCTCCGGCGAGGAAGTCCGCCATGATTTCCACCCGCTGGCGATCCGAGTCGGCGCGGCGCAGCCGACGGGCCAGCTCCGCGCCCCACGAGGCGAGTTGCCGTCGGTAGGATGCGGGCTCGAAGCCGCGGAGCAGGGCCGCTCCGAGCAACCAGCAGGCCTCCTCGAGATCGGAGCCGTCGTGGAAGTTCGCGCAGAGCGTCTCGAATCGTTGCAGGGCCTCGCTCTGCACCACTTCGTGCAGGACCTCGCGGGCGTGCAGCGCGGCGGTGGGATTGTCGCAGCCGGCCAGGTCGCGCAGATCGTCCAGATGGTCGGGTCCGTCCTGCGCAAGCTGTTCCTTGACCAGCCGCACGGTTTGCTCGTCATCATCGGCGAGCAGGCGCACAAGGGCTTCTTTCTGCGGGTGCATGAATTGGCTTTCTGTTTGGAATTAAGCAGGATCGCGGTTGAAGGCAAGTGACGCTGTTTGCGTCGCCGCGATCTCGAGGGAGAAATCCGCCGCGCCCGCGGAGTGGGTGAGGGCACCCACAGAGATGAAATCGACACCGGTGGCGGCGATGCCCGCGACGGTCTCGAGGTTGACGCCGCCGCTGGCTTCGAGGCGGATGGATTTGCTTCCGCGCAGGCTGACGGCCTCGCGAAGTTGATCGTTGGTCATGTTGTCGAGGAGGATGATGTCAATCCCGCGGAGGCCGCAGAGCAGGGTGACCTGGTCGAGGGTGTCCGCCTCGATCTCGATGACAATGCCGGGTTGGGCCTGTCTGGCTGTTTCAATGGCCCGCTGCAGACCCGCCGCGTCGCCGGTCACCGCCAGATGATTGTCCTTGGCCAGCACGCGGTCGAAGAGACCAAAGCGGTGATTGGTCCCGCCCCCGGCGCGCACGGCGAGCCGCTCGAACTCGCGCAGGCCCGGAGTGGTCTTGCGGGTGTCAAGAATGACGGCCCCGGTGCCGGCCACGGCCTCAACGAACTTGCGCGTGAGGCTGGCGATTCCGCTCAGGCGTTGGAGAAAATTGAGCGCGGTGCGTTCCGCCGCAAGGAGCGAGCGGGTGGGGCCGTGTGCGGTCAGAACCACGGTGCCGGCAACGACGGTCTCTCCCTCGGTCCGGGTTGGCTCCAGCACGATCGCGGGGTCCACCAGGCGGAAGGTTTCTGCGGCCGCGGTGAGGCCGGCGAGGACGGCGGTCTCGCGCGCGAGGATGCGGGCGGTTGAAACATGGTCGGCCGGGATGAAGGCCTGCGAGGTGATGTCACCCTCGCCGAGGTCCTCGGCCAGGGCGCGCCGGATGGTGTCAATGGCCGCCGGGCTCATCGAGTTCGAGCAACCTGCTTTGCCACGGGAGAAGACGCCCGCCGTTTTGTTGGGCGACGGCCATGAGGCCGAGGCGCGAGGCGATGAGAGCCGGGTCAAGTTTCAGCTCGCTGGCAATGCGGTCACGTTTGCCGCGCAGCTCCTCGAAGCGCCGGCAGGCCGCGCCGGAGGGACGGGGTTGGGGGACCCGCTCGAAGACGGGCCACTCGGATTCGGTCAGCGCGAGCGCAGAGCTCAGGGCCTCCTTCATCCGGCCGTAGCGATTGGGTGGCATGCGATGCACCTCGATTTTTTTTCCGGCCGCCGCATCGCGCGCGGCGTCGAGCAGGCGGTCGTTGGAAATCACGTGGAAGGTCGGACGGTCCCACGCGCTGGCTTCCGCTTCACGCCAGTGCCAAAG
Source organism: Chthoniobacterales bacterium (assembly GCA_049315725.1). Classification (GTDB taxonomy): domain Bacteria; phylum Verrucomicrobiota; class Verrucomicrobiia; order Chthoniobacterales; family JACTMZ01; genus JACTMZ01. The sequence continues at coordinate 15,207 of JBMOJP010000035.1, forward strand.
GGCCCGAAGGACGGCGGCTTCGCGCGGGCCTAGTTTGCTGCTGCCGCTGATGCGCCAGGCGTTTTCCCGGTCTCTTTCGCGCGGTTCCCGGGCATTGTTGACCATGAGGTCGCGTGATTGGAGATACCAGTCCCAGCGGCCGAGATCGCGCAGGCTCTTCTCGAGAATGGCCGCCAGTTCCAGCAGGTAACGCACGTCGTTGAGGGCATACTCCTCCATGATGGGGGGCAGCGGTCGGCGGCCCCAATCGGCGCGTTGGGAGGACTTGCTCAGGGCGACGCCAAAGAACTTCTGCACCAGCGCGGCGTAACCGATTTGCTCCAGACCGAGAAACCTCGCCGCGATGGAGGTGTCAAAGATGTCGGTGGCGTGGAACGAGCCGTGGCGCCCGAGCATGCGCAGGTCGTAGTCCGCTCCGTGGATGACAATGCGGTGGCGGGAGAGTGAGGCGTAAAACTCGGAGAGATCGACCTCGGCCAGCGGGTCGATCAGCCATTGCCCCTCGGGCGACGCCACCTGCACGAGGCAGATTTTCTCATGGTAGCTGTGCAGGCTGTCCGCCTCGGTATCGAGGCCGATGACCGGGTGGGGGGCGAGGCGCGAGACGAACTCAGCGAGTTGTTCCGGCCGGGAGATCAAGGTTCCGCAGGGAAGGCCGCGTGGGGCAACGAATCGCCGGCGCGGCGGGCGCGCGGTTCGCGGACTTCGGTGGTGCCGTCAACGGGAGCCGTGACGAAGGGGCCGCCGGAAAGTGGCGCGGGTTCGGTGAAGGCCACGTCGGGCACGTCGCTGTATTTGCCTTCGAGGGGAAAATCCTTGCGCAGCGGATGGTAGGGGTAGCCATCCCACATGATGATGCGGCGCAGGTCGGGGTGGCCGTGAAAGCTTATGCCCATCATGTCCCAGACTTCGCGCTCGTGCCAGTTGGCCGTCGGCCAGAGATCGCAGACCGAGCGAACGGCCGGCTCTGCGGCTTCGGCCGTGGTCTTGAGGCGCAGGTGAAGCCCGCGGGCGAGGGAGTAGAGTTCGTAAACAATCTCGTAGCGTGGTTCCTGCTCAAAATGGTCCACGCTGGAGACGTCAAGCAGGAGGTCAAAGCCGAGATCGTCGCGGCAGAATTCACAGACCGGGTGCAGTGCATCGGGGCTGAGGGAGAGGGTGGATTCGCCGCGAAACTGCGCCCGGCCGGTCACGGCCGACTCGAAACGTGCCCCGAGCACGTCGGCAACCTGGTCGAGGGTCATCGGGTTCATTCAGATCGAGGCGAGCAGTTCTTTCTTTTGCTCGAGGAAAGAGGACTCTCCCATGATTTTCTTCTGCAGGCGCATCAGGCCGTCCAGCAGCGCTTCGGGCCGCGGGGGGCAACCCGAGATGTAGACGTCCACCGGGATGAGGTGGTCAATCCCCTGCAACACGGCGTAGCTGCGATACATCCCGCCCGAGGAGGCGCAGGCCCCCATGGCAATGACCCATTTCGGGTCGGCCATCTGGTCATAGATGCGCTTGACCGCGAGGGCCATTTTGTAGGTGACTGTCCCGGCGACGATCATGACATCAGCCTGCCGCGGGGAGAATCGCATGACCTCCGCCCCGAATCGGGCAATGTCAAAACGCGCGGCTCCCGCAGCCATGAGCTCGATCGCGCAGCAGGCCAGCCCCATCGGCATGGGCCAAAGAGAATTGCTCCGCATCCAATTGATCGCGGTGTCCAGCTGGGTGAAAATGATGTTGCCCTCGATCTTCGAATCGTAGGCGTAGGGACTCGGGTCGGTCATTTCCGGCAAGGCTATGGGGGGGGCAGGGCGCTGACAAGCCGTGTTACGTGTCACCCGTCGGGGTGGGGTGCGCTGGCCGGATCCCAGGTGAGAAGCTCGACCAGCTGCTGGCCCGAGGGTCCGAGTTGCGGTTGACCCGGCGGTCCACCCAGCAGCGAGCGGGTCGCCTGGTCGTAGGAAATGGGCGACGGCTGGGCCCAGACAACCCGCGGGGCCGAAATTGCCTCACGAGCGGGCTCGATTTTGACCGGAAATCCAGCCGAGGTGAACGACACGGCCCAAGACCGGGCGGCCTGCGCCGCCCCCTCGACCATCCAGGGGTAGCGGATCGGAAGCTGAAAATGCGGCGACGCCGGGGTCTGCAAACGGAAGGCCACGGGCTGACGGCGGACGAATTCCGGCAGGGCCAGCGAAGGATCTTTCCGCTGGGCGAGGTAGAACTCGGCGACATCGAGACCCATGAGATTGATGCCGTTGTAGGCTCCGTGCTTGTTCGGGGTGGGAAAATTGGCGGCGTGCCAGGTTTCAAACTGGTCGTGCCACATGACGGCGATCTCGAGATGCAGATGGGCCCGGCGCTGGTTGATTCCATCGCCGGTGTGGCCGAGCCGTCCGAGGCGCGCACCCCGGGCGACTATTTGTCCGACGGTGGCATCGATGGCCGCGAGATGCGCGTAGAGGCTGTAAACCGGCGTGCCCTCCACGTCATGTTCGACGACGATGTAGCGGCCATAATTCGAATCCCCCGCCGCCTGGCTCACATGGACGATCCGTCCCGCCTCGATGGCCACCACGTCATCAAGCGGTTCGCCCTGGCGGTCGCGGCGCAGCGGTTGAATGTCGATGCCCTCATGAAACTTGGTCAGCACAACCTCGCCGCCGAGACGCACCGGCCCGCGGGTGAATCCATAGCCACCGCCTTGCCAAGGAGTGGTCTTTTCCCCCTCGAAATCCCGGTCGGTATACATGTAGAACTTCGCCGGTTGCCCGCGCCACAGCCACTGGTTGGCCGTGGGCAGCACCGGGGTGAAGGCCATGAGCAACGACGACGTGACGGCCCAGAAAAGCGCGGGCGCAATAACCCGCCTCATCACGGCGCCGGCTTTTTCTTCCCGGTTTCGCCCATGATGGGAAACGTCTTGGCCAGCAGATCCACGTCCTCCGGCGAGAGTCCGCGCGGGATGCTGACGATGCCGTCATTGACCGGGCGGTCGACCATCAGGTTGCTGATCTGACGTCCGTTGAGCATCACGACGAGCTCGCGCCCGCGGCGTTCCATCGTGTATTGACCCAGCAGTCCGGTGCCATGCCCGTCGAGACGGAGGTAAACGCCGAAGGTGCCATCGGCCGCGGGGAACGGGTAGACCGATTTGATCTCGCGGTCGGTGATCAACGGCATCCGCTGCAGATAGACGGGCACGCCGCTGAGCAGGGTGGCCGGAAAGGCGAAGGTCGGGGCCTCGGCCGCGGTGGACAGGCCATGGATGCGCAGGTCAATTTCGGGCTTCTTCGCTCCCCCACTGCAAAGAAGGGCCGCGGCGCACAGGAGGGTCAGAGGTCGACGCATGGAAACACCTAAGCGCGCACGAACCACAATTGCAACCGTGGGGCGCATTCGCTCTAATCATGCGGTGAGCCGCCCCGCGCTTATTCTCGTTCTAACCGTCCTCGTGCTGGGGGGCTGTGCGCGGTCCGACCGGGCCACCGCGGACGCTACGCCCTCGACGCGCCCGCCCGGGCCGACCCTGGAGGCCAGGCTGGAGGAGGTCTCGCCGGATTTTCCTCTCACGGGCAACCGCGAGGTCCAGGTGACTTACGCCGTGATCAATGCGGGGCGCCGGGCTGAGCGCCTGCAATTCCCCACCGAGCAGCGCATCGAACTCGTCTTGCGCGGTCCGGACGGGACGTCTCTTTTTCTCTGGTCGGAGGACCGTCTTTTCGCCGCCACGCCGTCCGTCGTGCTGATCAACCCCGGCGAGCGCCTGGAATACGCGGTCACCGTGCCCACCCGCGACATGGTCGCCGGGCGCGAATACACGGCCGAGGCCGGTCTGGTGGGCCACCCCGGGACCGGCGCTTCCCTCGTGCTGCGTCCCCGCTGAACGTGCCCCGGGCGCTTTACGTTTGACCGGGGTGCCCTCCTGCAGTTTATTTGCCCGCTGTCATGATGATCTACTCGCGACTGCTTTGCTGCCTCCTGCTCGCCGGGCTGGCTGGTTGTGCCAACTACGATCGGCGCCTGACCAGTTCGACCACACGTTATCTGACCAGCGGGGGCCAGGTTGTGTCCAAACCCTCCTCGGTGGGCCTGACTGACACGGTTTCCTATTGGGATGGCGATGGAGTCTCGGGCAGTCCCGCCATCACCATCGACCTGCGCGAGCAGAAGGCCTTCTTCTATAAGGGGGGCAAGCTCGTCGGTGTTTCCATGATCTCCTCCGGCCGCGAGGGCTACGGCACGCCGTCCGGAAGCTTCAGCATCATGCAGAAGAACAAAGACCACGTCTCGAATCTCTACGGCGATTACGTGGACTCGGCCGGCAACGTCGTGGTGGCCAATGTCGGGGTGAATAAGGATCCCCGCCCGCCCGGCACCAGCTTCCGCGGTGCCCCCATGCCGTATTTCATGCGCATCCATGGTGGCGTGGGCATGCACGCGGGCTTCCTTCCCGGATTTCCCGCCTCCCACGGTTGCATCCGCATGCCCGAACAGATGGCAGAGATCTTCTTCGCCAACGTGTCGCATGGCACCCCCGTGCAGGTGGTCAACTGACCAGCAGCGCCTGGATTTTTCGCGGAGTCAACAGCCTCCATGCGGCGGATGGACGGCGGCAGTTTTTGGCGATGTTTGATTCATTTGAGCTTGGGACAGAAGAAACTTCCGGCCCTGGCCAAGAACGATTGGCGCAAAGCGCTGATCGGCAATGTGGTCCAGGCGAGGAAGTTGGCCAAGCTGGACTTGATCAGTAGCTAACCACACATGGGCACCCGAGCGGGGACTTGCCGGGCGATTCAGGAGATGAAACAACGCCTGATGGAGGAGAAAACACTCAGGACGCTAAGAGATGGGGGTTGGCCACAAGCAATATTTTATGACTGACCCCATACACCCGTCAGCTACGAGCCGACGTGGGAACCGCCGTCGCGTCTCATTGAGTGTGCTGGTGCCGAGGGCTTGCTCGACCGCGTGTGCTTCCTGCGCGAGGGCGAGCCGCGCGTGTTCTGAGCCACCTCAGGGCTGGGGTGGCACTTCGAGGATCGGTTGGCGCGGCGCGGCGTTGATCCGGAAAAATTGGCGTTTTAGCTGGTCGTTGCGCGGCACCTCGAGCTGCAGGGTGCAGCTTTCGTTGAGCAAGATCGGGTCGCCGGATTGCTGCCAAGACACAAGATTGACCGATGTCTCCAAGCGGTAGGCGATGCGCTTCTGCGCCGACCACTGCATATCCTCCGTGGTGGCAGAGCGCGAGTAGGTCATGGCCAGATTCGACCACCGGTTGAAGGGATCGGTGTCGGCCATCCACTCCGCGGAATTTTTGCGTCCGTCGAAATCCGGATCCGCATCGGGATCCATCTGCACCCTCGTCGCCCCCACCGAGGCTCCGCGTTCGGTGATCCAGCTGGCGAAGCCCGGATAGAAAACGCCCTGCTCTCCGAGGGTGATGGTGCGCGTGAGCGTGGTGGTGTTGCCCATCGGATCAGCAACCTGGAAGACCGCCGAGTAGCTGCCGGGAGTGAACCAGTCCACCGTGCTGCTGATCAGCTTGAGGCGGTAGCTCAAGTCGCCGAATTGCCCGTCCACCGCCCGCAGTCCCGAGAAGAGGTCTGTCGTGGCCGGCGGCGTATTGTAGACGAGGGTCTGCGCGCCCTCGATGGCGGGCGCTTCGACGTCCACCACTCTGACCGTGCGCGTCGCCTTGCCCAGATTTCCTGCGAGGTCGCTTACTTGATAGGTCAGCACATAGCTCCCGGGGATCTGGGTCTTGACCGTCCCCGTGACCACGACGCCCGAGGTGAGGTTGCCGTCGATGTTGTCCGTGGCCGTCCAGCCGGGATCGGTGAACCCCGCCCCGTAGGGCAGTTCGAGGATCGCCGAACCGTTCAATTGGATCTGCGGCGCGGTGCTATCCGTGTCCCCGAACAGCACATAGCTAGTGAATCCGCGGATGATGGGCTGACCCCACTGGCCCGCGGCATTTTTGAAACGAACGCCGACCGGGTGCGACCCGCCGCGGAACATCGTGATCGGCACGGTGGCGGTGTCGAAGCTGCAAGTATTCGCCGCGTTGGTATCGACGGTGATCGGCGCTCCGGTGCCGGGCATGGGCGGGAGGCCCACGAAATATTCCGCCGCGACAATCTTGCGCGCCTCGCTCCCGATGCTTCCGGTGCTGCGCAGTCCTGCGTTGAGGTTTGTGGAGACCGTCACCCAATTGGAGGGCTGCCAGCCGTTTTGCGTGGCGGTGACGAGCACGCGCGAGGATCCATCATAGACTACGGCCCCCGCCAAAGTGCTGAGATGCGGATCCGAGTTGATGGCCAGCGCCAGACGGTTCATGAAGGCCTCGGCGGTCTCGAAGGGGCGCGCGGGAAGTTCCAACTGTTCGCCGCCGATGCTGATCCGGAAGGTGTCGCCGCAGCGGAAGCCGCCGTTCAGGCCGATGAAGTAAGATTGTGCTGTCGGCGCCTCGACAGGGATGCCGCCATCCGTCGGCAGCGAGGCGACCGTGTCGGAGACCAGCGAAGCGGATGAGATCGTGGTGCGGCGGAAGATCGGGTTGCCCCAATGGCCGGTGCTGTCCTTGAAGCGCAGTCCCACTTGGTAGGTGCCCGGCACTTGGCCCGCGGCGAGCGGATTGATGGTCGCGCTTTCGGCGGTGAAGCCGTTCTCGGTGATGGCCAGAGCGTTGCCGCGACCGGCACCGGGATCGGCTCCGACAAAATATTCTGCCGCGATGAGGTGCTTAGCTAGAGCGCCCGATGGGTCGGACGGCGAGGGGACGCCGAAGTTTGCCGCGTAGATCGTGTAGCGCCGCAGTAGAGGATTGCTCCATCGCCCTGCCGAGTCTTTCACCCGCACCCCCACGGTGTAGGTGCCTGCGGGTTTCCCGGCGGGCAGTATCACGTTGGGCAGGTCGATGGCGGTCGAGTCGGCCGCCACGGTCAACGGGATCGCGGTGCCGAGACCCGCTCCGGGGTCGGTGCCGACAAAATACTCGGCCTGCACCACAGAGGCATGAGCGGGTGCGCTGGAGAACAGCGCCGCGCTCGCGGCCAGCGCCGTGGTGAGCAGGATTCTCATGCAGGGAGAAGGCGCCGGGCCGAGGTTAGGGTTGGCTGACTGCTTGGCCGTTGGAGAGGGTGACCGAGGTGTCCTCGCCCTCGAGGACCTGCTCGGGTCCGAGGTCGAAGGAGATCACCACCGGATTTTCCGTGGTGCGCGCATCGGGATCGTAGAGCGTGCCGCCCGAGGGGCCGATCGTGTTGCGCGTGCCGTCACGATTGTTATAGATCGGATCCGCTACGCCCGCGTTGACGCAAGGTGAGTCGGCAGCGAGGGTTGGTGCTTGGTCGGTGACAAATTTGGGGTCGGTGTAAAGCGTGCCTTCGGCGACGACGCCGTTGGCTTCTCTGTTGTTCCACGGGGAAGCCCAGTAGAGGTTATTTTTCGCCGTCGCGCCAAAGAGCGCGCTGACTCCGTATCTCGCGCCGACGACAGTGTTATTTAGGATCTTTGCGTTCGAGGAATCGCGCACGTAGATACCATCACCACGAGCCCCGTTCGCATAGTAAGCCTCTCCGATGAATTGGAGTTGGAAATAATTGTTGGCGATCAGATAGGAGTTTCCGCTGCCTCTTCCGTCGAGCCCATTTTCTCCGTCACCGGAGTATCCATAGTTTACGCGTATTACCGAGTTGTTCGCGACAAGGTAGGAGTTGCTCGAACCAGCAAGGTAGATGCCGTTAGCTTCTCCACCTTGCCTGTCGATTCTACACCCGACCACAACGACTTTAGCGCCTGTCTGGTCATGGAAATTGAAACTGCGCGTGTCGCAGTAGCCGAACCAAGCTTTCTTGGAGCGCCAATTGTTGTCCCCGCTGACCGTGGTACGAAAAGCGACGGTTTTTAGTGCTCCTGTGCTTGTCTCAATGTTTTCTCCAATTGCTGAGCGGAAAACATGCATCGTGCCGGCTGTCTGCGTCAGTCGTCCGGTGGTAGTGCTTTCGACAATCTCGAGCATTGTTGCGCTCGTGTTGATGGCGCTCGACTGACAACTCACGATCCGAATGTTCGATGTCCCGGTGGCATTGATGCCGGTTCCCGCCTTCGCATCGACGTTGCGCAGCACCAAACCGGTTGTGTTGTTGACGGTGATGCTCCGTCCGGACGAACCCTGCGTGAATCCCTCGAAAGAGGGGGCATTGGTCACGCCGCTGAACGTGACGTTTCCGGTTAGCACGACATCCTGCCCGCTTACCTCCACCAAGCGGATCGCTTTGTTGATCGTGATGTCCTCGTTGTAAGTGCCGCCGAAGATCGCGATGACGTCACCATCCTTCGCCAGATCGATCTTGGTTTGAATGGACGTGTTGGGCAGCACGCTCAAGGTCGCGGCCTGCACGCCGAGAGCGGTGGCAAAAATGGTAATCGCTGAGAGGAAGGTGCGTTGGTTCATAGAGGGGGGTGATTGCTGATATTCAAGCGTGAGCCTGCTCCCGCCGAGCGTCAACTGATATTGTCGGCGGATTTGCGCGCCGCCCAAGCGGAAAATCCCCAGCTCCGAGCTTGAGGAGAGGGCAAAAAAGAGCGACAGACCCATTGATATGGTACGAGCCAAGATTTTCCAACATGGAGGCAGTCAGGCGGTGCGTTTGCCGAAAGCTTTCCGCTTTGTCGGGACCGAGGTTGCGGTCCTGCGCTCCGGTAGCTCGATCATGCTGGCACCGGTGCGCCACAGTCTGGGAGATTCTCTCAGGTCGATGCTCTCGCGGCATGCAGGAGTCGGCTTTGCGGCCCGGGATCAACCCACGCGCAAGCAGAAACGGTCGCGCCTGCGCTGCGAGGATTGGGGGTAGGCGTCGCGCGATTTTTTGCCGGGAAATTTAAGCGCTTCTGGCCAGGTGAGGGGATCGGTGGTAGGAAGACTGTTCATTATGGATGAAGCACGCCGCCACCTGCCCGAGGGATATTCGATCCGGTTGATGACTGAGGAGGATTACGCCGAGATCGCGGAGATCTGCCGGCGGGTCTATCCGACGGAGCGGCCGTATACACTGGAGGAATTGGCCGCGCACCACCGGGTTTTTCCCGTGTCGGCGACGGTTCAAAAGTGGAAAAGAGAGACGGAACAAAAGTGGAATGAGT
>JBMOJP010000116.1:0-5664 GCA_049315725.1 Chthoniobacterales bacterium
GAAACACCAACCAAATCTCTCATAGCAAGTGGTTCAGAATTTGGGGGCACTCCATTCTCTTCATGAGTGTTGAGTGGTGCTCTCGCACCGCCATCTCTCATGGCTCAACTTTCGAGAAGCACTCCAGATCCTTGTTCTCGTCGGCCGAGAATCACACACCAGCCAGGGCCCCGGGCAGCGCCACGAATAAGGTGGCCGATTTCATCAATCTTGCGCCGCATCCTCCAGCTTGAATCCGACCTGCACGGTGACCTGCCAATGGGCCACTTTGCCGTCCTCGATGTGGCCACGCGTTTCGACCACTTCGAACCAGCGCATGTTGCGCAGGGTTTGGCCCGCCCGGGCGATGGCGGTGTTAACCGCATCCTCCATGCTCTTCGTTGACGATCCGACCAACTCGACTTTTTTATAAACGTGATTACTCATGGCCCGCAGTTTACTTGTCGCACTGCGCGCTGTCGTGACAAAACCATTAATGAATGCGGACACCCTGATCATCGGCGCCGGAGTCTCCGGCCTGCACGCGGCCAAGCTTTTGCGGGAAGCAGGTCAGTCCGTGCTGGTGCTGGAAAAAAGCCGGGGTCTCGGCGGGCGGGCGGCCACGCGGCGGTGGGACAATTTTCCGGTGGACCATGGAGCGCAGTTTTTCACCGCCCGCTCCCCCGAATTCACTGCCCAAGTTGCGAAATGGTCCGCCCGCGGGGTCTGCGCGGCATGGACACGCGGATTTCATCAATATCTCGATGGAACCCTCCTCCCGCCGACGGGCGAGCCGCATCCGCGCTACGCCTGCCCCGCCGGTATGTCGGCGCTCGGTCGTGAACTCGCCGGGCCTGAACCGGAGTTCGTCCGCAAGCAAACCCGCGCCGCCCATGTCCGCGTGGAGGAGACAGGGTGGATCATCACCTCGGAGGATGGCCGCGAGTTCCGCGCCCCGCGTTTGCTCGTGGCCACGCCACCCGCGCAGGCGGCCGTTTTGTTGCGGGACTCCTGCCCTGGGGTGGCCGCGCAACTGGAGGCCGTCCGGATGACCCCTTCGCTGGCCTTGGTTCTGCGCTACCCGCGGCGTCCGCTCGCTTTTTGCGGCATCCAAATCCCCAACCACCCGGTGCTCTCCTGGATCGGCCACGACACCTCCAAGCGTCCGGACCTCCATCCCGGGGCGACCATTTTGGTCCTTCATGCCTCATTGGCTTTTAGTGGCGAGCATTACGGGTCAAACGAAAGCGCGATCGTGGGCATCATGCTCCGAGCCGCTGGCGAGATCACGGGCGAGAATTTGGCCACGCCCGACGCAATGTTTCTCCAGCGGTGGCGCTATGCCTTGGCCGATGGCGAGCGGCTTACGCCGCCAATCATCGCGGCTGATACGCCGGCCCCATTGGTCGCGGCCGGTGATGCGCTGGCTGGCGGAAAGATTGAAGGCGCATGGCTCTCGGGACGCGCGGCCGCAGCGAGTTTTCGAGCCTAGGCTGCGGTCCTAGACCAGAACTCCCCGCGGCCCGGCCTCGGCCGGATCGGTGGCAACATCGGGCATTTGCTGGTCCCGGATCGCCCGATAAATCGCCTCGCCCGTGGCCGGCGAGGCCAGGCGAACCTGCCTTCCGCCCGGACCGAAAGCGGCCACGGCCTCACGAATCGCCTCGCGGACTGAGATGGCCAGCATGAAGGGCGGTTCGCCTACCGCCTTGGTGCGATGGATGGTGGCTTTCGGGTTGGGCGCGTTTTCTAGGAGACGAACACGGAAGTCCCGGGGCATGTCGCCCACGGCGGGAATCTTGTAAGTGTCGGGCGAATGGGTCAGCAGCTTGCCCTCGGCGTTCCAGACCAGTTCCTCCACCGTGAGCCACCCCATGCCTTGGATAAAGCCTCCCTCGACCTGGCCACGGTTGATGCCCTCGTTGAGGGAGTTCCCAGCGTCTTGAAGAATGTCCACCCGCCGCACCTGCATCTCGCCGGTAAACTCGTCCACCTCCACTTCGCTGACCGCAGCACCGATGGCGAAGTAGTAAAACGGATTCCCCTGCCCGGCCGCGCGGTCCCAGTGAATCTCCGGGGTCCGGTAAAATCCCGTGGCCGACAAGCTAATGCGCTGCATCCACGCCGTCTGAGTGACCTGAGAAAATTCGAAAAAGTTCTCCGGGTAATCCGGATGGAACACGCGGCCATCGCGGAACTGCAGGTCCTCCGCGTCAAACGGCCGGCCGTGCTTGGCCGAAAGCAACTCGGCGGCGACCGGTCGCAGGCGCGCCAGAATTGTCTCACAGGCGTTTTGCACCGCCATGCCGTTCATGTCCGTCCCACTTGAAGCGGCGGTGGCCGAGGTGTTCGGGACCTTGTCTGTCGCGGTGGACATCACGCGGATCTTTTCCGTTGTTAGCCCAAGCGCATGCGCGGCGATCGCGATGATGTTGGTATTGATCCCCTGCCCCATCTCCGTGCCGCCGTGGTTCACCTGGGCCGAGCCGTCGCTGTAGACCAAAACCAGTGCCCCCGCCTGGTTGAGCATCGTGTTGGTGAAAGAAATGCCGAACTTCACTGGCGTCATCGCCAGTCCGCGCTTGCGGTGCGGGCTGGAAGCATTCCACGCGGCAATTTCCGCTCGCCTTGCCGTCAGATCGGCCGACTTTTTCAACTCGTGCCAGACCTGCTGAATGCGGTTGTCCTCGATGGCCTGTCCGTAGTGGGTCGTGTTGGTCTCACCCGTGCCGTGGTAGAGGTTCCGCTCACGCACGACTTCCGGGGGGAGCCCCAGCTGCCGGGCCACGCGGTCGAGAATTTCCTCGATGATGAGCATGCCCTGCGGTCCGCCGAAACCGCGAAACGCGGTGTTCGAGACGAGATTCGTCTTGACCACCCGACCCGCGATTTCGACGTGCGGGATGTAATAGCAGTTGTCTGCATGGAACATGGCCCGGTCGGTCACCGGCATGGAGAGATCCAGGGCCCAGCCGCCATTGGAAAAGAGCGCGGCCTTGAGGCCGAGCAGCCGGCCGTCCTCGTCATAACCCACGGTGAAGCGCGCGAGGAACGGATGCCGTTTGCCCGTGAGCATCATGTCCTGGTCGCGATTGAACCGCATTCGCACCGGCCGCCCGGTGGTCTTGGCTGCGAGCGCGGAGAGCGCTGCAAGCGTCGCCGCCTGCGTCTCCTTGCCCCCGAAGCCTCCCCCCATGCGGGGCACCTTGACGACGACCTCGTGGGCCGCCACGCCCAGCACATGGGCCACCAAGTGCTGGACCTCGGTCGGGTGTTGCGTGGAACTGGTGACCTGCACCGTGTCGTCCTCACCGGGTTCGGCGAAGGCCGCCTGCATCTCGAGATAAAAGTGCTCCTGTCCGCCCAAGGAAAAATCGCCCTCAAGCACATGCGGCGCGGAGCCCAAAGCGCCGAGCACGTCCCCCCGCCGCATGAAGTTCGGTTCGCTGTGGAAACTGCCCGCCGCAATCGCCTGCTCGATCGTCAGGACCGGATCCAGCGGCTCGTATTCCACCACAACCTGCGCCGCAGCCGCACGACACTGATCGGCGGTGTCTCCCACGACCAAGGCCACGATGTGCCCATGGAACTGCGCCAGCTGGTCGGCCAGCAACTCCTCGTCCGGGCGCACCGCGCCGACGTCATTCACCCCCGGCACATCCTCGGCCATGAGAACAGCCCGGATGCCCGGCAGGTTGCGCGCCGCCGCGGCATCGCGCCGGACGATGCGCGCCAGCGCGTGGGGCGAATGCACCGGCCAAACTTCAAGGGCGTTCTGCCGCCGCAGGGCCACATCGTCGGTGTAAACGGCCTCCCCGTTCACGTGTTTGTGGGCGCTCTCGTGCGGGAGCGGTCGATCCGCCGGAATCACCGGGACCGGAAGCGCCGCCGTCTCTTCGGACCACGCGGCCTCGTGGAAGAACTTCACCAGCAGGCTGCGGATCACACCAGCCCGGTAATCCGCGCTGCCGCGCGCGTCGCTGATCGGGCTGAACTCCCCGGCGAGGACGCGACCGGCTTCCGCCACCGTTTCCTCATTCCACTTTTTACCGAGCAAACATTCCTCCGCCCGCCGCGCCCGCGCCGGAGTCGCCGCCACGCCACCAAAGGCGAGTCGGGCTTTCGTGACAAGGCCCGCAGCATCGGCCTCGACCGAGAAGCAGCCGGAGACCGTGCTGATGTCCATCTCGCGCCGCTTGGAAACCTTGAACCAGTCGCGCTTGCGGGTGTGGCCGAGAGCGGGTGGGCTGACCGGAACGACCACCTCCAGCAGAACCTCGTCACCCGCCAACTCCGTCTTGCGGTAGCCGAGGAAAAAGTCCGCGATCGACACCGTGCGCCGTCCGCGGAGCGACGCGAGCACAAGCTCCGCATCCAGCGCCAGCAGCACGGGCGCCGAGTCACCGATGGGCGAGGCCGTGACGAGGTTTCCGCCGAGAGTCGCGCGATTGCGGATTTGCCGCGACCCGAAGACCCAGAGCATTTTCGCCCAGAGGGGAAAATCATCGGCCATCGCATCCCCCAGTTGCGTGAGCGTGACGGCTCCACCGATATGCCAGGCGTGCGCCGTCTTCTCCAGTCGCCGCAATTCCGGCACGGACTCGGTCGAAATCAGGACGGGAAACCTCTTGAAGCGCTTGCTGATCTCCAGTCCGAGTTCGGTGGCCCCGGCAATCAATCGCGCATCCGAGTGGGCGGATTGCAGGCTGAACAACTCCTCGAGCGACGCCGGACGAAAAAACTTCTGCCCGTCATGCGCGTAGCTTGCAGCCGATGGCACCGCCTCCACCTCACGCAAGCGCAAGCCGAATCGGTCGTCGGCTGCTTGTTCGGCCAGTGACCACGCCTCCAGCGCAGCCTGGCGGATCGGGCGGTAGCCAGTGCAGCGGCAGAGGTTGCCGCAAAGCTGGTCGTTGAGTTGCCAGTCCTGCTTGAGGTCGTCGCGGTAGTAGCCCTCGAACATCGACATGATGATGCCGGGCGTGCAATAGCCGCATTGCGAGCCGTGGTTGGCCACCATGCATTGCTGCACCGGATGAAGCTGCTCCCCGGCCAGTCCCTCCACCGTGACCAACTCCCGTCCATGGACCAAGGCCAGCGGCGTGAGGCAGCTGTTGAAGGCCCGCCAGACCGGGCGTCCCTCCGCGTCGGCATCAATCATCGCCACGGAACACGCTCCGCAATCCCCTTCCGCGCACCCTTCCTTCGAACCCGTCCGTCCGCTGGCCCGCAGCCAGTCGAGCAGAGGTGTATTCGGCGAGGCACCCTCGAGGCGGATGCGCTCGCCATTCAGCGTGAATTCAAGGGCAGGAGTGCTCATCGGTTGGCAGGGCGCCAAAATGTTACGATGACGGCGAGTAGTCCAGACGTATACCGCGAAAAACTTGCACGGGCCGCGCCCTTCGCTAGTATAACCGCACTGCTCGGGTGGTGAAATGGCAGACACATACGTTTGAGGGGCGTATGCCGAAAGGCGTGGGGGTTCAAGTCCCCCCCCGAGCACGTTTTATTTCAGCTCCTCAAAAACCACCTGCCTCGCGGCGATCAACTGATACCAAACACGAAAAGGTTTTTGACTTTTCACCACCTTCGGCAGGGACGGCTGGCCCCAGCCGTCCGCTCGCCCCAATCTGAAAAGCAGCGGCCCGCTGAGCCAGCGGGCCCTACCGGGCGAGGAGTTTGCTG
>JBMOJP010000117.1:0-5620 GCA_049315725.1 Chthoniobacterales bacterium
GGGCGCGCCCGCATGGTCATGCGGGTTTCACCCCATGGCAGGCCGCAGAATGAAGGCATAGGCTGATCTTGTGACAAGGCTCCGAAACCATGATGAGAAGCTCTCCGGACCAGACATTTTTGAAACGACTGCCGTGATGATTTTCGCCTGTTTTCCCATTGCTGTTTTCCCCCTGCGCAAAGACCACGCAATCGTATAACCCACCATGAAACCGCTCCTCCTCGCATCCATCGTTCTGATTGTTCTGGGCGTCGTCGCCCTGACCTACCAAGGCATCACCTACACCACTTCGGAGAAGGCGGTCGACTTCGGGCCGCTGCAAATCACCACCGAGCGCACCCACATGGTTCCTCTGGCCCCCGTGCTCGGGGTCATTGCCGTGGTGGGCGGAGGAATCATGTTCCTGTCCTCGCGACGCGCTGCCTGAGGGCGCGGGACGAATGTTCAGCGGGTTGCTTGCCCTCGCCGCAGCTCCCGCGGCGAACTCGACAGGTGCTCGAGGAGGATCCTTTTCAACTCGGCCATGCCGTCCGGGTGGAGGTGGCTCCAGTGGCCCGAGGAAATGATCTTCTCACTCCGGGCCCCGGGCATGTGGCTGCTCCAGTAGGGCACGATGCCGTCGGTGCTGAGCGGGGCGGGCGAACGTCCGAGGCTTCCGCCTTTTCCGCGGTCGCCGATGAGCGAGTGATAGGGCACGCCTCGTTTGAGCGGCAGGGAATCCACCGTGGTGACGAAGAAGTTGTCGGGCGCGAGCAAGTCGATGCTGTTGGGTAGGCGTCCGAGTCCCCGCGCGGGAATCGCCGCGCGCGCATAGGGGAGTGCTTCGGCGTAGACGTTGTGCTCGGCCACCGGGTTGCTGATGATCGCGCTCCCGACCCGGCCCCAGAAATCGACGGCCAGACGGCTGCCGCGGTGGGAGGCGGAAACGAAGATAACGCGCGAGATTCTCGGCACCGGCTTGAAGACAAGAGAGTCCACGAGCCGTGCGCGCGCTTCGGGTGGGAGCGGAATTTTGTTCTCGGGCATCTGGAAGAAGGAATCCCACAACTTGGTGCCGCTGTCGGTGATGAGCAGGCGGCTGATCATGCCGCCCATGCTGTGGCCGATGACGACCGCGTCTCTCTGGTTCGGATGTTGCTTGCGGATGAGGGCAAGTTCTCGGCGGAGTTCAGCGGCGGAGAGTGGATACGGCCGGCCGGATGGGTAAGCGAAGAACCAGAATTGGTAGTTCCGACGGATGGCGGCATTTCCGCGGAGGTAGGCGATGGTGGGAACCCAGGTGGCCGGGGAGTCGCTCAGTCCATGCACGAGAAGCACGGGGATTTTCTTGGGATCATACGCCTGGAGCTGCGACAAGCGCGGAGGGCCTTCGAATGCGCGGGGCTTGAAGAGGGTCAAGAGTTCCCTCCGCCTCGGCTGCAACTCGGCGAAGGTGAGCGAAAGCGAGGACGTGGAGTCGGCCGCCAAGCGATAGGTTGTCCGATCAAGTTGGACGGTTTCCTTGGCGAACGGGTCGAGGAAGGTGATCACAGCCCTCTTCCCGTCGAAGCGCACCACGGCAGTCAGGCTGTAATAGATGGGTTTGCCTTGAGGCAGGCCGTCGACCTGAAGATGATCGATGTCTGTCGCGGTGACGATGACGGGCGCGCCAAGGCCTTTCGTGACAGTGTCCCTTTTGACCGCTACGCCGTGGAACCGGTAGCGGTCCGCAGGCGTGAAGGTGAGGTTGGCGGCGCGGAGGGACCAATGCCCAAGGGGTGGGCTGAGTTCGACGCTCCATGTGCCGCGCGTGGCGGACGGTGCGCCGACCGCACGATCCGATCGGACGAGTTTGCCTGGGCTGGTCACGTCGATCACGCGGGCCACCGCGAAGTTGTAGTCAGCGCGAGCCTTCGTGTCGCGCGGATCGGCCACGAGCTTCAAACGGGCCGCGTTGGCGGCATCAAGGTATCCGCCCAACTGGACCACCGGTTGGTCTTTCGCGCGTTCTTGGCGGACGACGAGGCTTCTCTGCTCCGGTGTCGTGGCCAGCGAGGACGAGCGCGAGGTTTCCTTAACCTTGGAATACGTCGTGCAGCCGACCAGCAGCAGGAGGGGCAGGGCGGCGGACGCGATGATCCGGAGATATGCTGTCATCGGCCTGAGGGCGGCGGAACTCTGTGGTCTGCTTGGAGAATCGCAACGCCCTGCGGCGATCCCCAAAAAAAGGAGACCGCCCCATCGGTTGTCGCATTTGCCTTCGGCGGGTCTGGGGGAACCAGGGGCCGGGGCGGGAGCGAGGTCATTCCGACGGGACGGTGTTGTTGCCGGCTTGTTTATTCCGGAATCACGACGGTATCGATCTGGTGGATGACGCCATTGCCGGCGACCATGTCCGTGGCGACCACGGTCGCACTGCCGAAGTAGACCTTGCCGCTTTTGACTTCGATCTCCACGTCGGAACCCTCGAGGGTTTTTGCCTTGCCGCTCTTTACGTCAGCCGCCATGACCCGGCCGTTGATGACGTGGCCCTTGAGGATGCCGGCGAGTTTTGCGCGGTTCTCGGGTTTGAGCAGGTCTTGGAGTTGGTCGGCGGGCAACTTAGCAAACGCCTCGTTGGTGGGGGCGAAGACGGTGAACGGTCCCTTGCCCTGGAGGGCGGTGACGAGTTCGGCGGCTTTGATCGCGGAGACCAAGGTTGTCAGCTTGGGCGTGCTGCTGGCCGCCGCCACAATGTCGGGCGGCGCGATGGCGGGGGTCATTTGATCGGCGGCTCTGACATGCTGTGGTCCGAGGGCTGCAAGGGCGAGGGCGGTGGTGATGATGGTGATGTATGGTTTCATTTTGTGTTGGTTGTTTCCCGATTGTCTCGGCGCTCAACTAACGCAGGTCCTGCGTATCGCTGCCATGGGGTCTTACCCTCATGGTCCCCAGGCAGCTCAAGGATTCAGTCGCCAGATGGCAAAATTCAGTGCCGCCGCAAAACTCACCCACGCGAGATAGGGCACAAGAAGAGCACCCGCACCTTTGTGGATCCGCCAGAACGACGCCAGGGTCGCGGCGAGGACGAGCCAGAGAACGACGATTGCAGCGAAAGCGAGACCCGGGCGATGAAGGCCAAAAAAGATCGGAGTCCAGAGCGCGTTGAGCACCCACTGGAGCAGGAAAAGCCCCAGGGCGCGCCCCTGAATCATCCAGCCGCCCTCCCGCCAGACCAACCATGCGGCGACCGCCATGGACACATAAAGCAGGCTCCACGCGGGGCCGAAGACCCAAGCCGGTGGATTCCATGAGGGCTTTTCGAGGGCTGCATACCAGCCATCAATGGAAACAAAGCCGGCGGTTCCGGCCGCCGCGAAACACAGAGCCAGCCAGCCGACCAAGGCGAGCGTCTGACCACCTGCGGCAGGACGGCCGTGATCAGTCTCGGCCAGAGATGCGTAGCCGCCCCGAGAGTAAAGATAATCTGCGCGACTGGTCCCCCGCTCAGCCAGATCCTTTTCCTCGTTGGTCCGGCCGCTGTCGCGGCGGAAAGTTGTGGGCCTGCTCTCGTTGGCTTTCATTTGTTCCACGCACGCTCGCCCCGCCACCACTCCTCCTCAATGGGGTGAACACTCCACCATGTCAATTCCCCGGCCATGCGGGCTACGCCCCGGGGCAAGCGGCAGAATGCATGTGCAAGTTGGTCCCGGAACAAAGCCGGATATAATGACGACATGCCGCACGGCACAGGCGGTTCTAAAGCGTTTAGTATTTGGAATTCGTCGAGGATTTCCGGTTCCGCACCGAGGCTGGTCGGCTTTTCGGGTGGAGATTGGCCGGATTGGTTGGTCATGGAATGGCCAGTTCGGCCACGCGGCGGGCGAGTTTTTCGGCGGAGAAAAACTCCTCGGCCAAACCACGGGCCGCCGTGGCGTGTGCGCCGGGATTCTCCGCCACGCGGTCGAGCGCGGCGGCGGCTTCGTTGGCGTCGGTGAAGCGCAACAAGCCCTCGCCCTCCGGCACATCAACCGGGCCAGTGTCCTGCACCACGCAGGGACGTCCGCTCGCCAGGTAGCAGACCGTGCGGTCGCTGATCCAGCCGCTGTTCATCCGCACGTAAGCCGGCTTGGCCACCCCGAACTCGCCTGCACTGGCCTGGATGAAGCGGCGGTAGTCGGGCGGGGTGGAAGTGACGTCGTGGCTGTGCACCACGCTCCAGCCGAGGGACCTCAGCCGGTCTGTCTCGGTCGCGTCGTCGCGCCCGAAACACAGAGCCAGCTCGAGCCGGGCCTTCGTGGAGGCGGGTAGTTTGAGGAACGGCTCAAAGGCGGCGCGTTTCGAGTTGTCGTAAAAATTCTGCTCGTCGATGTTGACCCATTCCGCAGCATCCCAGTGGGAAATGGCGGTGAAGGCGCTTCCGGGCGCGGTCGGCAGCACCGGCCATGACGGCAGGTGGACGGCGGGGCGCAGTCGCTCCCAGCGCACGCCGATGTCGGCCACGTGCGGATTGGATGGCGTGATGTTGCCCCCGATGGTGGTGTAAACGTCATGCGGCGCGAGGCCGAAATAGCCCCGGCCCACCCAGTGGTTGAGCAAACCCGGATCGATGTCGATCAGGACGGACCGCCGGAACTGCCGCACCCCCTCAGCCGGAAACCCGTAGCGGAAATTGAGCAGAAAGTCCGCCCGCGCCGCGGTCTCGGGCAGGGAGATTGCGCCCAACTCGGGCAACCCATCGACGCACCCGCCATCCTCTGCGGTCAGGGCCACATGGAAGTGGGTTTCCACCGTGGCCAGCCGTCGGCGCAGGCCGAGGAAGGCCCGGCGCAGCGCTTCGGGCGCACGCAGTTTGTCGCTCACGGTTTCCAGCCAGACGACGCGAAAGCCG
Organism: Chthoniobacterales bacterium; assembly: GCA_049315725.1. Classification (GTDB taxonomy): domain Bacteria; phylum Verrucomicrobiota; class Verrucomicrobiia; order Chthoniobacterales; family JACTMZ01; genus JACTMZ01. The sequence continues at coordinate 4,850 of JBMOJP010000117.1, forward strand.
GCCGAGGCAAAGCCCAGAGCCCAATTGTAATAACACCAAAAATGGCCGCCGCCCTCCGGATAGCCCAGCGTCTGGGCCAGCAGGCACACGGTGGGGCGCTGTTCGTTCATGGGTTCAGGCAGTAAGCAGCTCCGTCGCCTGACGGGCCGGGCGTGGGTTCGCCGCGTAGAGCGTGAACCCGGAGGTCTCGGTCACATCGACGTCCACCAACGCGCCCGAGAGGGCCGCATCGCCCTCGAAAACGGCGATCTTGTTTCCGCGGGTGCGACCAGTCAGCCGGGCCGTGTTGTGACGGCTCGGGCCGGTGCAGAGAATTTCGACCGGGCGACCAACAAGCGCCTCCAGCTTCTGCTGCGCGTGGCGATTGACCACCGCAAGCAGGTCATGGTTGCGGTTCTCCTTCACCTCCTCGGGCAGCGCGCCCTCGCTCGTGGCGGCCGGTGTGTCCTTGCGTGGCGAGTAGCGGAAGACAAAAGCGTTGTCGAAACCGATCTCGTCCACCAGCGCGCGGGTCGCGGCGTAATCTTCCTCGGTCTCACCGGGAAATCCCACGATGATGTCCGTGGTGATCGCGATGTCCGGGCAGTTGGTCCGGAGTTGGGCCACCAGCGCGCGAAATTTGTCCGCAGTGTAACCGCGGTGCATGGCCTTGAGGATGCGGTCCGAACCGGATTGCAGTGGGAGGTGAACATGCTCGGCCAACTTGGGCAAACGTCCGAAGCAATTGACGAGATCCTCGCGAAACCCGATCGGGTGGGGGGAGGTGAAGCG
>JBMOJP010000118.1:0-5608 GCA_049315725.1 Chthoniobacterales bacterium
GCTGTCCTCATATGGAAATCCTCCAACTTCTCGGCGTGGCGGTCGGGCTGGCCTCCCTGGCCGGGCTGAATCTCTACCTCACGGTCTTTCTCACCGGTTTGGCCGTGCGCTTCGACTGGATCGCGCTCTCTCCGGAGTATGCGCGCCTGGAAGTGCTGGGCGATCCCGTGGTGCTGGTCGTTGCCGGGGTGCTTTTCTCCATGGAATTTCTGGCCGACAAGATTCCCTGGGTGGACTCGGCCTGGGATGCCGTCCACACGGCCATTCGTCCGGTCGGGGCCGCCTTGCTCGCCATCATGGTCCTGGGCGACAGCAACCCGGTTTTCAATGTTGTCGTCGGCCTGCTCGCCGCCTGGCTCGGCTTCACCACCCACGCGCTCAAGGCGACCACGCGCTTGCAGGCCAACGCTTCGCCCGAGCCGATCTCGAACATTGCCCTCAGCGTGGCCGAGGATGCCACGGTCGTTCTGGGCCTCGGTCTCATTTTCACTTACCCGATCGTGGCCCTCGTCGTCGCTATCATTTTCCTCGCGGCCATCTGGTATTTCGTTCCGCGCATGCTCCGCTCGACCTGCATCAAACTCTGGTTGTGCGGACGCAAGCTTCGCCTGGCGGCGGAGGACGAGGTGGTGACGGAGTTGCCGACCGACCTGCCCGCGGCCGCGCGCGCCGCGGTCGTCGCGCGGGCCGGTGAGGGCTGGCACGTTGAATGGGCTGTGCCGTGCATCAGCGGGGACGGCCCGGGCTATCCGCGCAATCACTTCGGCTGGCTGGTTGCGGCGGCCGGCCCGGCGCAGTTGCTCTATTTTGTCGCCCGAGGTCGGAACAAGAAGCCCCGGGCCCTCCCGCCCGGCGCGCCCGCTTCGGCCGTGCTGGAAACGAAGTTCCTCGCCGATGTGCTCCTGCTCTCCTGGGGCGACGGGGAGGATCGGGCCGCTTTCCTCTTCGACCGCGGATCCCGTTTGCTGGGCCGCTTGGTCGCCACCCGTCTCGCGCCCCGCCCTTTATGACCACGCTGCCCGCCAACGTTGTGGACCTGGCCCGCGCCTTGGTCCGCATCCCCAGCGTCAATCCCGACGGTGATCCCGGAACCGACCTCATCGGCGAGCAGGCTTGCGCGGACTTTGTTGCCGCGTTTCTCCGGTCTGCAGGAGCGGAGGTGGAGTTGCACGAAGTCCTGCCCAGACGGCCGAATGTGGTCGGACGCTTTCCCGGCGGGGCCGGAAAACCCCGGCTGCTTTTCGCGCCACACACCGACACGGTCAGCGTGGCCGGCATGACCATCGATCCGTTCGGTGGCGAACTGCGCGACGGCTTGCTCTACGGACGCGGAGCCAGCGACACCAAGGGACCGATGGCCGCGATGCTCTGGGCGCTTTATGAATGCCGTGACCTGCTGCCTTCGCTCTCGCACGAAATTTGGTTTGCCGGCTTGATGGGCGAGGAAGCCGGGCAGGACGGGGCCAAGGCGTTGGCCGCGCACGCGCACTTCGATTTTGTGGTCGTCGGCGAACCGACCGAATTCCGCGTGGTCTTCACCCACAAAGTCGATGCGACCGCGCGGATCATCGCGGAAGGACGGGCGGCGCACAGCTCCTGCCCGGAGCGCGGCGAGAATGCCATTCTCAAGCTGGCCCGCGGGCTGATTTCACTCGAAGGCGCGCTGACCGCGGCCTTCGCCCGCCTCAAGGACCCCGTGCTGGGACATCCAACTTTCAGCATCGGCACGTTCAAGGGTGGCTCGAAGTTCAACATTGTCCCCGACCGCGCCGAGGCCGTGATCGACCTTCGTCTGCTCCCCGCGCAGTGGAAGGAGGGCCAGGCGGCGGAGGTTTTTCGGCTGATGCAGGAAACTTGCCCGGATCTGCAGATCGAGCGTTTGGGAGGATCCGAGGCGCTCGACACGGATCCCTCACACCCTCTGGTGCGGGACTTGGTCGCCGTCGGTGGCGAGCCCGGCGGGGCCGCGTGGTTCTGCGATGCGGCCATCTTCTCCGCCCTCGGCGTGCCCGCCGTTGCCGTCGGTCCCGGCTCGGTTGCTCAAGCCCACACCAAGGACGAGTTCATTGCCGCAACCGACCTTGAGGAAGGCGTGGCCTTTTTCAAAAGGTTTCTCCACCGCCTGCAGGTGGGCTAGTTTCCACTCTCTCTCAACCCTCAACGCTCAACTTTTCATGCCAACCGCCATCACGCCGACCCGGGCCGACAATTTTCCCGAATGGTATCAACAAGTCATCAAGGCGGCCGACCTGGCCGAAAACTCCGATGTGCGCGGTTGCATGATCATCAAGCCCTGGGGGTGGGGGATTTGGGAGGGAATCCAGCGTCAGTTGGACGTCATGTTCAAGGCGACTGGGCACGTCAATGCCTACTTCCCGCTCTTCATTCCGCTGAGCTTTCTGCAAAAGGAAGCCGACCACGTCGAGGGGTTTGCCAAGGAGTGTGCCGTTGTCACGCACCACCGCCTTGAGACCAGGGATGGCAAACTCGTTCCGGCCGGCGAACTGAACGAGCCGCTCATCATTCGCCCAACCTCCGAAACCATCATCGGTGCGGCCTATGCGAGGTGGGTTCAGTCTTATCGCGATCTGCCTCTGCTCATCAACCAGTGGGCCAATGTCGTCCGCTGGGAGATGCGTCCGCGGCTTTTCCTCCGCACCGCTGAGTTCCTCTGGCAGGAAGGTCACACCGCCCACGAGACCAAGGAGGAGGCGCTGGAGGAGACGGATCGCATGCTTGGCGTCTATGAGAAGTTTGCCCGCGAGCACCTCGCTCTGCCGGTTTTCACCGGGGAGAAAAGCGAGAGCGAGCGCTTTCCCGGCGCGGTCAGCACGCTTTGCATCGAGGCCATGGTGCAGGACCGCAAGGCCATCCAAGCCGGCACGTCGCATTTTCTCGGGCAAAACTTCTCCCGCGCCTCCGGCATCGAGTTCGCCACCCGCGACGGCGGTCGGGAGTTGGCCTGGACGACCAGTTGGGGCGTGAGCACCCGGCTCATCGGCACACTCATCATGGCCCATTCGGACGACGATGGCCTTGTGCTGCCTCCGCGGGTTGCCCCGTCGCAGATCGTCATTCTGCCTGTCCTCTCCAAGGAAGAATCCCGCGCCGCTGTCCTCGTGGCCGCCGAGCGGCTGGCCGCGGAGCTGCGGACCCAATCCGCTTTCGGCGAGCCGGTGCGCGTGGAGATCGACCGCCGCGACGCCGGAGGCGGGGTCAAAAATTGGGAGTGGATCAAGAAAGGCGTGCCGCTGCGGGTGGAGATCGGGCCGCGTGATCTGGAGAAGGGCGTGGTGGTTCTCAGCCGGCGTGATCGCGGGCCGAAGGAGAAGGAGTTTCCCGCCCAGTCGGAGTTTGTCGGCGGCGTGTCGGCCCTCCTCGAGGAAGTTCAGGCTGGCTTGCTGGCCCGCGCCACGCAGTTCCGTGATGAGCACACGCGGACGATTGATTCCGCGGACGACTTTCGCGCCTTTTTCACCCCGCAAAACGCGGCCCAGCCGGAAATCCACGGAGGCTTTGCCCTCGCCCATTGGGATGGCACGCGCGAGACCGAGGAAAAAATCAAAGAGGAACTCAAGGTCACCATTCGCTGCGTCCCGCGGGAGGCAAATCCCGAGCCGGGGATCTGTCCGTTCAGCGGACGGCCCAGCGCCCGCCGGGTGGTTTGGGCCAAGTCCTACTAATGCAGCGGCTCCTCTGCGTGGTTGCCGTGCTCTGCGGCACGGCCGCATCCGTGCCGGCGCAGTTCCCGTGGAGTGGTCTGTTGTTTTTGCGTCCCGACGGGAAGATCGAGCCTTCGCTGGTCACGGAGTGCTCGGGTCTGGTGCAGAGTTTGCGCTACGCGGGGGTCTTTTGGGCGGTGGGCGATTCCGGGAGCGGTGCGTCTATCGTGCCCGTGCAGGCCGACGGTAAAGTCTCGCCGTTTTGGCCGGGCCCGGTGCGGATTGATGGGGTCAAAAATAACGACTGGGAGGATCTCGCCCTCGACGAACAGGGCAACCTGATCATCGCGGACCTCGGCAACAATAGCGGGCGGCGCAAGCAACTGATGCTGCACTTTGTCAACGAGCCGAAGCCGGGGGCCACCGTCGTCAGCCCCCGCCGAACGTTGCGTGTTCACTACGAGGACCAGAAGGGGGCGGCGGAGGACTACGATTGCGAGGCGGTCTTCGCCGCAGGCGGGCGCATTTTCTGCCTGACCAAACAACGCAGCGACCAGCGCACGCGGCTCTACCGGTTGGCCGGCGAATCCCCCTCGAAGTCCAACCCCCTGCGTCTCGTCGACTCTTTCGATATCGGGGGTTTGGTCACGGCGGCGGATGTCTCGCCGGACGGAAAATCCGTAGCTGTCCTGACCTACACCGCACTCTGGGTTTTCGACTTCGATCCCAAAACCGGCAACATTTTCCGCGGCCGCATCCGCCGCATGCCGATCTTCGCTTGGCAGGCCGAGGCCCTGGCCTTTGAGGGCAATGATCAGGTGGTCATCGGCAATGAGAGTGGGCAGCTTTTCCGCGTGCCGCTTTCCGGTCTCGAGGTGGTCAGGCCCTGACCCGAAACCGGAAGTTTGCCCGTCGCCTCCGCTTGGGGCATAAGAACAGCATGATGGACGAACGTTACGACAAGCTGGCGGCGCTTTTGGTCAAACACTCCACCGCCCTCAAACCCGGGGAGAAAGTGCTGATCGAGACGGCGGATATTCCCGACGCGATGGTCGTCGCCCTGATCCGCGCCGTGCGCCAGGCCAAGGCGCTTCCCTTCGTGCAACTCCTGCACGGACCCGTGTCCCGGGAAATGGCCCGCGGGGCCGTGCGGGACCAGATTGCCATCGGTGCGGAAGTCGAGTTGGCGCGGATGAAAAAAATGGACGCCTACATCGCCATTCGTGGCTCGTACAATGCCACGGAGATGAGTGATGTGCCGGCGGAGACCATGAAGATGATCGCGGCGACCATGCGCCCGGTCATGAACCATCGCATCAACAAGACGCGCTGGGTCGTGCTCCGCTGGCCTTCGCCATCCATGGCCCAGCAGGCGCAGATGAGCACCGAGGCCTTCGAGGACTATTTCTTCCGCGTCTGCACGGTGGATTACGCCAAGCTGCGCAAGGGCATGGAGGCGCTCAAAACCCTGATGGACAAAACCGACCAGGTGCACATCAAGGGGCCGGACACCGATCTACGCTTCAGTATCAAGGGCATCGGTGCGGTCATCTGCGGCGGTGACCGCAACATCCCTGACGGCGAAGTGTTCACCGCGCCGGTCAAGCGCAGTGTGGAAGGACGGGTCCGCTTCAACGTCGCGAGCATCTACCACGGCACGACCTTCGAGGACGTGGCGCTGGAATTCACCCGCGGCCGCATCACCGGCGCCACGGCCGGGCGCAACACGGCCAAGCTCAATTCCGTCCTCGATGCCGACGCCGGCGCCCGCTTCATCGGCGAGTTTTCCCTCGGTTTCAACCCGCACATCCTCCATCCCATCCGCGACATTCTCTTCGACGAAAAAATTGCCGGTTCCTTCCATTTCACTCCCGGTCAGGCCTACGAAGTTGGCGGCAACGGCAACCGCAGCCAGGTCCATTGGGACATGGTCTGCATCCAGCGCG
>JBMOJP010000036.1:0-23903 GCA_049315725.1 Chthoniobacterales bacterium
ATGACGTTCGGGTTGCCGTGGGCGAGGAGGTATTCGGCGGCGAGGAGCCACTCCTCCATGCGCATGCTCATGCCGCGCTTGAGCAGGACCGGCTTGCCACTGCGGGCGAGGGCGACGAGGAGTTGGAAATTCTGCGCGTTGCGCGCCCCGACCTGCAAGATGTCGGCCGAAGCGGCGACAAGGTCGACATCGCGCTCACTGAGAATTTCGGTGACGATGCGCAAGCCTGTTTCCGCCCGCGCCGCCTCGAGCAACCGCAGTCCGTCTGGCCCGAGCCCTTGGAACTCGTAGGGTGAAGTCCGGGGTTTGTAGGCCCCGCCGCGAAGAATTTGAGCCCCGGCGGCTTTGACCGCGCGAGCGGTGGTCATGAGTTGCTCCTCGCTCTCGACCGAGCAAGGGCCAGCCATGAGAACGAAGCGGCCGCCGCCGATGACCACGCCGCCGCCGACGTCGACGATCGTGCCGCCGGGTTGCGACTCGCGGCTGGCCAACTTGTAGCGCTTTTGCACGCGGAGGACGCGCTCGACCTGGGGCAGGGCGTTGAGCGACTCGAGGCTGGCGTGCGTCGTTTCATCACCGATGGCCGCCACGACCGTCTGGTATTCCCCGCGGATGGGGTTCGGCGTGTAGCCGAGTTGGGAAATCTCATGGATGACCGCCTGGACAAGGTCGGGAGGTGTGTGTGGACGGATGACGACGATCATGATGAGTGGCCACGTTAGCGGGGGGTGGCAGGGGCGGCAATCCGAAGGTCTTCAACTATTCCTCACGAAGGAGGCTTTAAGGCCCACATCTATACCGTCGATTTTGCAGGAAATCTCGTGGTCTGGAGATCAAATCCGCCATGAACCTCACAACAACATCAGATAACCAACCAAGAGCACGCGCCGATTTTCGAAGAAAGACCATTGGCCTCCTTGCCTGCTTACGGCTTAGGCGGGCGTCGGGCGAAACTCTTCGGCGACCGGCCATGCACGCGCTTGAAAACGCGCGAGAAATGGTAGGGGTCTTCGTATCCGACGGCTTCGCCGGCCGCCTTGACCGTGAGGTCGGAGCGCTGCAAAAGCTTGGCGGCGTGGTTAACCCGCAGTCGGGCGAGATACTGCGCGGCCGTTTGCCCGGAGTAACGGCGGAAGAGCCGGGAAAAATACTCCGGCGAGACATGGCAGGCCCCGGCGGCCTCGGCGATGCCCCGCACCCGCGGGTAGTGGTCCAACAGGTGGCGTCGGCAACGGACGAACGCCTCGGGCACTCGACCCGCGGCACCGTGGGGAGTCGGCGGCTCGGCCTCAAGCCGGGCCAACAAGGCAGCCAGCAGCAGATCCGCCACACGGGCGCGGTGCCGTGCGGGGAGGTCGGCGCACGCCACCAGTTGCTCGTAGCACGTGATGAAGGGCTCGGCGTTGGCCACCTCCCGGTGCCGCGGGCCCCGCCACCGGCCCGCACCCGGCGACCGCCCTGGTTTTGGGGCGCGGAAATCGGCGAAGTATTTGACGTGTGGGCCCGGGCCGACGGCACGGATGCTCCCGGGTTGCGAGGGTCCGTATTTCAGGATCGTCCCTGCGGCGGCCGCCATCCAACCGCGTCCCGTGCGGATGTGCCAACTGCCGGTCGCCAGCAGTTCCACCGCATGGAGGTCGAAGGATGGGCGATCAATGATGAAGTCCGGCCCGCACTCCTCCCAGCCTGCACAAACCAGACAGGTGTCCGCCGGGCGGTCCTCGTCGAGGAAGAGGTAGCGGCCGCGCCGGATGGTCGGCGCGATGAATCCGGGCGGGGGTGTTTTTGATGGGCGCATGCCGGTCAAGAATATCTATGACTTGATCAAGTGTATCCATTGGAAAACGGAGGCCTATGGGCCAAGGTTCGTTAAATTGGTTCTTCCCTCGTGCTCACAGGCATTCATCCAGCAATCTCGCCCGACCTCCTCAAGGCCCTGGCTGAAATGGGTCATGGGGACGAATTGGTTCTGGCCGATGCGCACTTCCCGGGGCACAGCTTGGGGCGCCCCGCGTTGCGGGCCGATGGCGTGAGCGTCGCCACGCTTCTGGAGGGCATTCTGCCGTTGTTCGAACTCGATACTTACGCGCAACCGCTGGTCATGATGGCCCCCGTTTCTGGGGACCAACTCGATCCGGCCGTAGAAGAGGCCTACCTCGGCGCGATCCGCCGCCACTGCCCGCGGGCTCCGGGCCCGCAGCGCGTCGCGCGCGAAGATTTTTACGACCGAGCCCGCCGCGCCTTTGTCATCGTCATGACCGGCGAGCGGGCCAAATACGGCAACATCATCCTCAAGAAGGGTGTCACGCCGACCTCGCAGGCATTTTCTGAACACTGAAAACTGAACACTGCCAACGCCCCATGCCCAACCCAGTCCTCCGCAATCTGCCCAAAGTCGGCATCCGCCCCACCATCGACGGCCGCCTTGGCGGTGTGCGCGAATCTCTCGAGACCCAGACCATGGCCATGGCCCGCGCCACGGCGCAGCTAATCTCCACCCGCCTGCGTTATCCCACCGGCGCGCCGGTTGATTGTGTCATCGCCGACTCCTGCATCGGCGGGGTCTCCGAGGCCGCAGCCTGCGCGGAAAAATTCCGGCGGGAGAATGTCGGCATCTCTCTTACGGTCACGCCCTGCTGGTGCTACGGATCCGAAACGATGGATGCTGATCCCCTCACGCCCAAGGCCGTGTGGGGCTTCAACGGCACCGAGCGCCCCGGCGCCGTTTACCTCGCGGCCGTGCTGGCCGGGCACACGCAGAAAGGGCTCCCGGCCTTCGGAATCTACGGGCAGGACGTGCAGGATGGCGGGGACAAAAGCATGCCGGCCGATGTGGAGGAAAAAATTCTACGTTTTGTCCGGGCGGGGTTGGCTGCGGCTACCATGCGTGGGCGGGCTTACCTGGCCATGGGCGGCGTATCCATGGGCATCGCTGGCTCGATTGTCAGCCCGGAGTTTTTCGAACGTTGGCTGGGCATGCGGGTCGAGTCGGTTGACATGACCGAATTCATCCGCCGGATGGAACGCAGCATCTACGACCCGGCCGAGTTCACCAAGGCGCTCAAGTGGGTGAAAGCCAACTGCCCGGAGGGCAAAGACTGGAACAGCGCGAAGACGAAGCGTTCGCGCAAGCGCCTGGATCAGGAGTGGGAAATTTCGGTCAAGATGGCCCTGATCGCCCGCGATCTGATGGTCGGCAACCCGAAACTGGCCAGGATGGGCTTCGGCGAGGAAGCGCAGGGGCACCACGCCCTCGCCTCGGGGTTTCAGGGCCAGCGCCAGTGGACCGACCACATGCCCAACGGAGATTTTCTCGAAGCTATTCTCAGCACGTCCTTCGACTGGAACGGCCGCCGCGCGCCCTACATCGTGGCGACCGAAAACGACGCCCTCAATGGCGCCTCCATGCTTTTCGGCCATCTCCTGACCAACACAGCCCAGGTTTTTGCCGACCTGCGCACCTATTGGAGTCCGGAGGCGATCGCCCGCGTCTCCGGAGAGCCACCAATCGGTCCGGCCGCGCAGGGAGTCCTCCATCTGATCAACTCCGGCCCGGCGGCTCTGGACGGTTGCGGGGAACAAACCCGCGACGGCGTTCCCGCCATGAAGCCCTTTTGGGACATTACTCCAGCCGAGGTGAAAGCCTGCCTGGCCGCGACCACATGGCATCCATCCATCACCGAGTATTTTCCCGGCGGGGGTTGGAGCACCCGCTACGTTACCCGCGGGGGCATGCCCGCCACCATGTTCCGGCTTAATCTTGTCCACGGCCTCGGCCCGGTGCTGCAGATTGCCGAGGGCGAGACGGTTTCCCTCCCGGACAAAACCCAGCGTGTGTTGGAGGAGCGGACCAACCCGACATGGCCAACCACTTGGTTCGTCCCACGTCTCACCGGCCGCGGGCCGTTTAGCGACGTCTACTCGGTCATGAACAACTGGGGAGCCAACCACTGCGTCATGAGCAGCGGGCACATCGGGGCGGACCTCATCAGCCTGGCCAGCCTTCTGCGGATTCCCGTCTACATGCACAATGTGGAGGCCTCGCAGATCTTCCGCCCGAGCGCCTGGGCCGCTTTCGGCACTGATGACCTGATGGGAGCAGACTTCCGCGCGTGCGCCAACTTCGGCCCGCTTTATTGACCGAAGCGCAGCGTCGGCTGGTCACGGCGGGCGAGGTTGTCTGCTGGGTTTTTCTCGCCTTTTGTCCGGCGGGTGACTTGCTACATTGAATGCTGCTCCCATGGCTCTCCCCCAGCGTCTTCTCTCCCTTCCTCCGGCCATGGCTGCGTGGCTGTGCGATCAGCCTCGCGCACAAGATCAGTCCTGGTTTTCCAGCTGCGACCCGGTGGGCTCCAAACTCGGCTCCGGCGGCGGCCTGGCCAGACTGCTGGCCGATGCTTGGATGGCGGACGGCGGGGGCGACTTCGGTGGCTGGCTGGGCGAGCGGAAACGCCTGGCTATTCTGGCCGGAGGTCAAAGCCGCCGCTTGCCGGCCTACGCAGCCACCGGAAAAATTTTTCTCCCCGTGCCGATCATGCGGTGGTCCTTCGGCCAGCGTCTCGACCAAACCCTCCTTGACCTGCAATCCGGGGAATACGCCCGGGTCCTGGAGGGATGTCCGGATGTCGGGCGGGTGCTCGTCACGAGCGGCGATGTGTTTCTCGGCTTTCCCGAAACCCTGCCCGAGGTGCCGGAGGCGGATGTCGTGGGCTTCGGCATGGCAGCCAGTCCGGAACTGGCGGCGGGATTCGGCGTTTTTTTCACCCCGCGAGACCAGCCCAACGCGCTGGAGTTTTTCTTGCAGAAACCCGATCCCTCGCGCACGCGGGAACTTGCCCGCGACTTTGCCTTTTACGTCGATTCGGGTGTTTGGCTGCTGAGTCAACGGGCTGTGCGGGTGCTGATGAGCCGGTGCGGGTGGCGCGAGGGCGGGCCGGACTCGATTTCGTTCTTTGAGCTCTACTCGGGATTCGGTCCCGCGCTGGGGCGACTCCCCGCGGACCCGGATGAAGCGATGGCGGGTCTGACCGCCGCAGTGGTGCCTTTGCCGCAGGGGGAATTTTACCATTTTGGCACCACGCGGCAGATGATCGACTCGGTCTCGGAGTTGCAGAATCGTGCTGGGCAGACGCCGGGCCAGGGAGACTTTTGGCGCAAGCCCCACCCCGACATGTATGTGCTCAACGCGGATTTCGAGTTCCGCACCCGCTCGGCGGCCCACAGCACCATCTGGGTGGAGAACTGCAGCCTGCCCCCCGACCTCGCTTTACCCGGAGAGAATGTGCTGACCGGGGTGCCGGTGGGAGTAGGCGAGTTTGTCCTCGCGCCGGGCGACTGCGTCGATTGTGTGCCGGTGCGGGGCGGCGGATGGGTGGTCCGGACCTATGGATTGGATGACAAGTTCGTTGGTCCGGTTGGTCAGGCCGGATGGCTGGGCCGCCCGGCGCCGGATTGGTTCGCGGCCCGCGGCTTGCGCATGGAGGACTGCGGGATTGATGGGCAGACTGACATTCAGGAGTGTTCGCTCTTTGCCCAAGTGGAGGAGATCGATGCAGAGTGGATTTCCTGGCTGCTCGCGGCCCAGCCTCCCCGCCATCCGGCATTGGCGGAGCGCTGGAAATCAGCGAACCGCCACAGCGCGAGGGAACTTGGTGAAGTGGCCGATCTTGGGCGGCTGCTCGCGCAGCGACGCCGCCTGTCTGCGCGCGCCTCCCGGGTTTTCTGGGAACATCGTGCCACCAATCCGTTTTACCGTGTGGATTTGGAAAGTGCGGCCGCGCTGTATGACGAGAGTGGTGCGCCCGATCCGGTGGCGGCTTCCGATCGCCCAATGGAGCGGTTGCAGGAGGCTGCTTTTGTCGCCGCGGTGGATCGCCAGCGTGCCGGTGACGGTGCTACGGCGGAGGGGGAGGCTTTCTCGGTTCTGGCCCGCCACATCGTGGCGGTGAGCGAGTCGCGACCGGTGGTTCCCCGTTCGAACTTGCTCGAAGACCAGATTCTTTGGGCGCGCAGTCCTGTCCGGCTGGACTTGGCTGGCGGGTGGAGCGATACGCCGCCGTTTTGCCTCAAGCACGGCGGTGCCGTGGTCAACCTCGCAGCGGATATCAACGGCCAGGCCCCCGTGCAGGCTTTTGTCCGGGTCTGCGCGCGGCGGCACATCGTGATTCGTTCGATCGATCTCGGGGCTGAAAAAGAAATTGCGACCGTCGATGAGCTGAACGACTGCGCGGTGGTGGGCGGGGAGTTCTCCCTCGCGAAGGCGGCGCTTTGCCTGGCAGGCTTCCATCCACGTTTCCGCGCCGATGGGACCCGGAGCTTGGCGCAAATTCTCGAGGTCTTCGGCGGCGGGGTGGAGATTTCCCTTCTCGCCGCCACACCGAAAGGCTCGGGCTTGGGCACGAGCAGCGTCTTGGCCGCGACCCTTCTGGCCGCCCTGTCCTCGACCGGCGGACTCGGCTGGGACCGCGAGGAGATCGTCCAGCGCACGCTCGCTCTCGAACAGATGCTCAGCACCGGCGGTGGTTGGCAGGATCAGGCTGGTGGTATCTACCACGGGATCAAGTTGGTCGAGACCGGTCCGGGGTTCGAGCAGCGGCCGCAAGTGCGTTGGCTGCCGGAGGAGTTGTTCGGTCCGGAATACGCCAACCGGCGGGTCCTTCTCTACTATACCGGGATCACGCGGGTGGCCAAAACCATCCTGCAGGAGATCGTGCGTGGCATGTTTCTCAACAGCTCGGCCCATCTCCGCAGCCTTTTCGCCATCCGCTGTCATGCCTTGCAGGCCTACCAGGCCATCCAGCGTGAATCTTACCGCGACCTCTGCCGTGTTGTCCGGCGCAGTTGGAAACTCAACCAGCGCCTTGATGCGGGGACTTGCCCTCCCGAGATCGCGGCCCTTTACGGCCGGATTGCGCCGTGGACATCCGCGGCCAAGCTGCTCGGGGCCGGGGGAGGCGGCTACCTTCTGATCTTCGCCCGCGATGATGCGGGTGCCGCGGCCCTTCGCGGTGAGTTGATCGATCGTCCTCCCAATGCCGGAGCGAGGTTTGTTGACTTTTCCGTGTCCCGCACCGGCCTGCAGATCACGCGAAGCTGAGGCCGCCGCGCGGCCCAAGCGGCTACTTGATTGTGGCCCGCGTGGTTTTGAGTGCCTGCGCCGAGGCTTGGAGCGCCTGGAGTTCCTTGGGCCAGAGCTCCAACTCGAGGTGGGAAACAACGCCGCCGCGCCCCACGACCGTGGGCACACTGAGGCTGATGCCGCGAATGCCGTAGGTGCCGCTGATCTGACTGGAGACGGGGAGGATGCGCCGGCGGTCGAGAGCGATGCAGTCAATCACTTCGCGGATGGCCACACCGACGGCCCAACCGGCCCCGCCCTTGCGGGAAATGACCTCGGCCCCGCTCTTTTGCGTGCGCTCGAAAATCTTGGTCTGAAATGTCGGACTCACCCCGGGAAACTTGGTCAGGGGAAAACCATCGACTGTCGCGGATGACCAGACGGGCAGCATGGTGTCCCCGTGTTCACCGAGGATCATGGCGCGCACCTGGGTCGCCGGCAGATGAAGTTCGGACGCAATGAGAGAGCAGAAGCGGGAGGTGTCGAGCATGGTGCCAAGCCCGAGCACCTGCGCCGGGGGCAGGCCGAGGCGTTCCACCGCGAGTTGGGTCAGAATGTCGACCGGATTGGAGACCACAAAGACGATGGCGTCCTTTTTTAGTCCAGCCTGCTTGAGGCTGTCGAGGATGCCATTGAACAACCCGACGTTGCGGTTGATCAGGTCGAGACGCGATTCATCCGGCTTGCGGCGCAGGCCGGCGGTGATGCAGACGAGGTCGGCGCTCGCACAATCAGCGTAGGCTCCGGCGGAGATGTTTTGATCCGCGCAGTAAGCGGCGCCGTGCAACAGATCGAGGGCTTCGCCCTCGGCGGTGGCCTGGTTGGCGTCGAGCAGGACGAGGTCCTTGACGATGCCGGAGCATTGCAGCGCGAAGGCGGCGCAGCTTCCGACGCGTCCGCCGCCGCCGATGATGGCAACTTTCATGGTCTTACTTGAGGTTGGCGACGATTTCGTCGGTGATTTTCTGGACCAGCGCCTCGAGATCCGCCGGAACCGGGGTGGAAGGGAGGCTCTCGCGCGGCATGGGATTAAAGGGCGTGACCGGAGAGGTGCAACCACGCTGGCCGCACATCTGCGTCCACGGGTCGACCTCGCAAAGCTCGGCCGGTTTGAGTCCATAGCGGTCGTCGGGTAACCCCATGGATTTCTTCATGTCGAGGAGTTTGCCCACTTCGTCGCATGGGATCGAAGCACCGCCGGGAATAGACTGTGCAAGGATGATCGTGCGGCAGTAGGCATCGGTGATCTCCATCTTGAAATAGGCGTCCTCGACCGATTTGCCCCAGGTGATAACTCCGTGGTTGCCCATGATGATCGACTGGTGCTGGGGGGCGAGGGGTTTGATCGACTCGGCCATCGCGGCCGAGCCGGGCGTCTTGTATTCCGCCAAGGCGACGGTGCCGACGAAAACCTCCAACTCGGGAATGAGCCGCGGTGGAGGTTGCATCCCCTTGATGGCAAAGGCTCCGGCGTGGCACGGATGAGCGTGGCAGACCGAGGCGGCCTCTGGGGTGGTGTTGTAAATGGCGAGGTGCGTGGTGATCTCGCTCGAGCGCTTCCAGGTTCCCGCGACCTGGTTGCCCTGACCGTCCACGAGGCAAAGCATGTCAGGCGTCATGAATCCCTTGCTCACGCCCGTCGGGGTGCAGATGAAACGGTCCGGCGCCAGCCGCGCCGAGATGTTGCCGCCGTTGCCGTCGCAGTATTCGCGAATCCAGACGCGGCGGCCCATTTCGCAGATTTCTTTTTTCAGTTTCTCCGCCGCAGGGGAGGAAAAAAGGCGGGCATCATCGGCCGATGTCACCGCAGTGGCGGGGCCGGCGGCGGACGACGCAGCGCCCGGCGCGGCGAAGATCACTTTGATGCCGGCGGCGGAAAAAATGTCGCGGGCCCCGGGGGTGACGAGCACCTCGCGGTTGTGGCGAAACTCCTTGGCCCCAGTCTTGGCAAACTCTTCGGCGTCTTTGTGGGCGAATACTTTCATGATTTCTGCGGGATAAAGATTTCATCGACCAGCGCGGCGCAATACGCGTCGACGGGGGTCGGGGAAGAAAAGGGACAGGCGGCTTCGCGGCCTTCGCTGATCGCGACCTGCTGGCCCGCTCCGGCACCGAGTGTGTCGTAAACAACGATGGACGGATCGTAGGTCGGTTGCCCGCCGAGGGTTTCGCGCCGCCAGGGCAGGGTGAGGAGAAGGCGCTCGCCCTGGTAGGAGGGATGCCGCACGGAGAGCGTCACGCGGCCGACGACGGTGCCGATTCTCATAGGGCGAGAGCTCCTTCCGGGTCAATGATACCCGTGACGCTCCAGCGGGCCGGGCTGCTCGGGTCATGGACCATGAGCCGGGCCTCCGCGCCATCGCTGGAAATGATGACCCGCTGCCCGATGGCCGCGCCAAGCGGGTCGAGCACGACTTGCGGGGCGACATCCGGCGACTCCGGCACGGCGATGAGCAAACGCGAACCTTCGAGGCTCGGATGCTTCACCGTGGCGGTGATGTGACCATGGATGACGGCGGTGCGCATTTAGTAAAGGTTGAGGTTCTCGACCATGACGCAACGACGTGAGCGGGTGAAAGTCATGGGCGTGGTCACGCCCTCGCCGGTCGGGGTGGCGATGCTGAAACTGAGGAAGCCTTCACCGCCAAGGCCCAGGCCGGTCATGCAGGGGCCGTTCTTGATAAAGAGCGTGGTGTCGGCGATCTGGGCCATTTTGGTCAGCGCCTCGATGTTGCGAGAGTGAATGATCGCGGTGTGCTTGTAGCCGTGTTCTGCCTTGACCGCCTCGGCGATGGCTTCGTCGACATGACGGACGCGGACCACCGGGATAAATGGCATCATCTGTTCCTCATCGACAAAGATATGGTCGGCCTTGGTTTCCCCGAAAAGGAGTTTGGTCGAGGCGGGGATGTCGAGTCCGATGGCTTTGGCGAGGACGGCGGCGTCCCGGCCGACGAGGTCGCGGTTGACCACGGGGTGGGGGCAGCCGGCCCCCTGGCCGGCCGGGAAAACGAAAGCCTTTCCGGCGAGGGCTTCGATTTGGGCGGGGGTCAGTTGGACCGCGCCAGCCTTGCGTAGTTCCTCGCAGAGTTTGTCGGCCACCGCATCGACGACAAAGACCTCCTTCTCGCCGATGCAGAGCAGGTTGTTGTCGTAGGACGCGCCCTGGATGATGGCGGCGGCGGCGCGGGCCAGGTCGGCGGTCTCATCGACCACGACGGGTGGATTGCCCGGGCCGGCGCAGACCGCGCGTTTGCCCGTCTTCATGGCTGCGGCTACGACGGCGGGACCGCCGGTCACGCAGAGAAGTTTGACGTGCGGATTTTTGCACATCGCGTCAAAGGTTTCGAGGGTCGGCTTGACCACGGTGCAGAGGAGGTCGGTGATCCCGGTTTCCTTCGCGATGGCTTCATTGTAAGCCCGGATGGCCACGGCCGCGCAGCGAGCCGCGCCAGGGTGGGTGTTGAAAACGGCGGCGTTGCCGGCGGCGATCATGTTGATGGCGTTGCCGGTGAGGGTGGGGACGCTGTGCGTTGAGGGCGTGACCGCACCAATGACACCCCACGGGGCAAAGTCGATGACGGTCAGGCCGAAGTCTCCGCTGAAGGCCATGCGCTCAAGCATTTCCACGCCGGGGACGAGATCGCCGCAGATCTTGAGTTTCTCGATCTTGTGCTCAAGGCGGCCGATTTTGGTCTCGTCGAACTCAAGCCGACCCCATTCGTCGGCTTTCTCGACGCAGAGGCGGCGGATGACATCAATGGCTTTCTTGCGGGCGGTGACCCCGGCGGCGCGCAGTTGGTCAAACGAGCGCTGGGCGGCGGCGCAGGCGGCGTCCATGGATTCGTAGACGCCGTGGGAGCCGGATGGGGACGCTGGGGAGGATGGCACCGGCGGCCTCCCTTGGGCGCGGAGGCGGGAGAGGACTTCGCTGACCACTTTGGTCACGACTTGCTCGTCGATCGTCGTCATGAGGCGCGGTAGATTTGGCGTTTGTCGAGGTCCACGGTGTCCACGATGCCGACGACCACGGCGTCCACGGGTGAATCCTTGTCGGGGCCGGCCAGGCGGGCGGAACTTCCCTGCACGATGAGCACAACTTCCCCCTCCCCGGCGCCGAGGGTGTCGACGGCCACGAGGGTGGATGACCCGGGGCGAAACTCCTTGGCCTTGGGCGTGTCAACAACGAGGGGCCGGACGACGAGAAGCTTGCTCCCCATCATCTTGGGGTTCTTCTTCGTCGCGACGATGCTTCCCTCTACCTGCGCCAGGATCATGGCGTTACTTGGCCTTCGGCAGCACGGCGCTGGTCTCGGCGTTGGGGCGGGCAATGACGCTGACGCTGACGATTTCGCCAAGCGATTGGGCGGCAATGCGGCCGGCTTCAGTGGCGGCCTTGACCGCGGCGACATCGCCGGAGACGCAAACCGTGACCATGGCGTTGCCGACCTGGGTCATCGGTCCGATGATTTCCACGTTGGCGGATTTGAGCATGGCGTCGGTCGCCTCGACGAGGGCGACGAGGCCGCGTGTTTCGATCATTCCTAGGGCTTGTTGCATATGGGTTTGTGGGTTGATGGTTCTTGGTTGGTGATAAAATTCAGGCGGCGTGGGCTTGGCTCTGCTCGCTGAGCAGGCGCCAGGCATTGCGGGCGATGACAATTTCCTCGTTGGTCGGAATAACCCGCACTTCGATGCGGGAGTCCGGCGCGCTGATGACGGCCTCGGTGGCGTGGCAGGCGTTGTTGGCCACTGGGTCGAGCTTCAGGCCGAGGCAGCCGCCCAGGTCCGCGCAGATTTCCGCGCGAAGATCGGGGTTGTTTTCTCCGATGCCGGCAGTGAAAACGAGGAGGTCGAGGCCGTTGAGTTCGAGATAGAACTGGCCGAGGTATCTGCGGATGGCCGTGACGAAGACCTTGAGAGCCAAGCGGGCGTCTTCATTTCCCGCCTCGGCGGCGGCGCGCAAGTCACGGATGTCGCCGGAGGAGAGACCGGACATCCCTTGCAGTCCGGATTCGGAGGCGAGGGCCTTTTCCACCGCGTCCCAGCCGAGGCCGCATTCGCGGGCGAGATACATGAGAGCAAAGCAGTCAAAATCCCCCGCACGGTTGTTCTGGGGGAGGCCGCTTTGCGGGGTCATGCCCCAACTAGAGTCGATGGCCCGGCCATTGAGCACCGCAGCCATGGAGGAGCTACCACCGAGGTGGCAGGAGACGAGACGGAGTTGGTCGGTGCCGCGAAGTTCGGCGGCCCGTTCGCTGACGAAGCGGTGGCTGGCGCCGTGAAATCCGTAGCGGGCAATGCCGTATTTCTCTTTCCAGACCAGAGGGACGGGGAAGCGACGGTTGTGCTCGGGAACGTGGTCGTAGAATGCCGTTTCGAACGTGCCGATGCAGGGGAGTGAGGGATAGAGCTGGTTGAAGAGCCGCACGCCGTTGATGTAGGGCGGATTGTGCGCGGGGAGCAGGGAGGAGATCTCCTCCATGGCCGCGAGAACGCGTCCGTCCATAAACTGCGTGCCCGAGATGCCGCGGGCCATAACCGGTTTAAAGCCGACGGCGGCCAGACCGGAGAACCCGCCCAGCTCTTTTTCCACCAGACGAATGGCTTCCTCGTGGGTCGTGGCATCGCCCTCGCCGGATTTTTCGGGTCCATCGCCCACACGGATTTTCCACGCGGCGCGGGGCGAACCCAGCCGCTCGAACCCGCCCCGGGCAAGCACACGCTCGGAGGGCATCTCGAACAAGCGGAACTTGAACGAGGTGCTTCCGAGGTTGGCGACTAGGATTTGGCGGGGGGCCATGAGGCGGTGGGTGGGGTTACTTGGCGGTGGCTTTGGCGGCGACAAATTTGCCGAGCTTGCCGAGGTCGTCGTGCGGGCGGGGGATCACATGGACGGCGATGACTTCGCCGATCGAGGCGGCAGCGGTGGCGCCGGCTTCGACCGCGGCCTTGACCGCGGCGACTTCGCCACGGACGAACACGGCCACGTGTCCTGATCCTACTTTTTCCCAGCCAACGAGATCGACGTTGGCCGCTTTGAGCATCGCGTCAGTTGCTTCGAACTGAGCCACGAGGCCCTTGGTTTCAATCATTCCTAGTGCTTGTCCTGCCATATATTTGGTTGGTTGGTTGGGGGTTAAGCGGTGAAAAACTTCAGCAATTCGGGAGCCGGACGCGGGATGACGTGACCGGCCACGAGGTTACCCACGCGGGTTGCTGTTTCCTTGCCCGCCTCGATGGCGGCTTTGACGCTGCCCACATCGCCGCGCACGATCGTGGTGATCATGGAGCCGCCGATGGGGATGGATTTGATGAGTTCGACGTTGGCGGCCTTGACCATGGCGTCACTTGCCTCGACCAGGCCGACGTAGCCGCGTGTTTCGATGAGTCCGATTGCTTCGTTCATGTTGTGTTTATGTGGGTTTGGTTGTGTGTTGTCAAATAGTAATTAATTCGACCTTGGTCGCATGCTCCAGATCGCAGGCATTAGCTTCGTCGGTGTCCATGTGGACTTCCAGCTTGAAGGCTGGGTCCACGCGGACGAGCACATCGTCGAAACGCGTGGTGCAACCGGGTGCTGTCACTTTGAGCGTAACGAGATCCAGATGCTTCACGCGGTAGAACGCGGCATCGGCCGGCGACATGTGGACATGGCGGGCGGCGCGAATCACCCCATTCTTCATTTCGAGCAGGCCTTTGGGTCCCATGATGTAGGCGCCGGGCGTGCCCTCGATGTCGCCGGACATGCGGACGGGGATGTCCATGCCAAGCTGGACGGCGTCCGTCAGGGCCAGCTCGATCTGGGTCAAATTGCGGCAGGGTCCGAGGATGCGGAGGTTCGGAATGATGCGCTTGCGCGGGCCGATGAGGGTGACGGTTTGTTCGGCCGCGAATTGCCCCTCCTGGTAGAGCCACTTGTGGACTTTGAGCTCTGCGCCGGGGCCGAACAGTGTCGCCAGATTCTCCGGAGAAATGTGCATGTGGCGGGCGGAGCTGTTGACCAAGAGGGTCGGGGTCGGTCCGCTGGGCGCGGGGGCCCCGGACTTGAACTCCTGGAGAAGAAGGTCGCGCACGAGTGTCTCGACGAGACTGCGGCTGACGATGGGACCAGGGGAACTCATGGCTGAATCTTCAAAACAAGATCATTGCTGGCGCTGCGGTGCAAGCAGAAAGTTTGTTTTATGTGGGATTGCTTTGTTTTATGACGGTTTCGTCTTGCGGGTGAAGTCAGGCCCGCGGTCCGGTCTGGGCCTCGTAAGCTTTGAGCTCGTCGAGCCATTCATGCCCTGCAGGGACGTTGGCGCGGTGGCAAAATTCATTCCAAACGGCGCCCCAGGGCAGAGCCTTGCTTTCTTCCAGCAAGGCGAGGCGGCTGGTGAAGTCGCCGGCCTCTTCCGCGGTGCGCAGACGGGCGGATGGATCGAGCAGGGCGAGGAGGAGGGCCTTTTGCGTCGCACGGATGCCGATGACCCAGGCAGCCACGCGATTGATGCTCGCATCAAAATAGTCGAGGCCGATGCTGGTGCGTCCGAGGAATCCGCCCCGGACCAATTCGTCCATGACGGCACGCGTCGCGTCATCGAGTATAACCACGTGGTCGCTGTCCCAGCGCACGCCGCGGCTCACGTGGAGGAGCAGGCGCGGAACGAAGAGCAGCACGGAAGAAATTTTGTCGGCCAGAGTTTCCGTCGGATGGAAATGTCCGGCGTCGAGGCAGATGGCTTTCTGGCGCGAGACGGCGTAGGCGAGATAGAACTCGTGGGATCCGGCTGTGTAGCTTTCCGACCCAATGCCGAACAGCTTGCATTCAACCGCATCGACTTCCTCCGTCGCCGGCCACGGCTCGGCAAAAATGGCATCGAGTGATTCCATCAAGCGCTGACGCGGGCCGGTGCGATCCACGGGAAGATCCTTATATCCATCTGGGATCCAGACATTGGTCACACAGGAGGAGCCCAGGGCGCGCCCGATCTCGGCTCCGATGGTTCGGCACCGCCGCCCGTGCTCAATCCAAAATTCGCGAATGCCTTTGTCGCGGTGGGTGAGGGTGAGGCCGTCCGCCGCCTTGGCATGGGCGAAGAACGTCGGATTGAAATCCATGCCCAGGCCGAGTTGACGCGCCCACTCGATCCAGCCGGCGAAGTGTTTGACCTCGATCTGGTCGCGGTCCACCGGCTTGCCCCCGTGCTCGAGGTAGAGGGCGTGAAGATTGAGGCGGTGCCGTCCGGGCACGAGCGAAAGCGCCTTGGTCAGGTCGGCCCGCAATTCGTCCGGCGTGCGCGCCCGACCAGGATAGTTGCCGGTGACAGCGAGGCCGCCGCCGGGGGCGCCGGTTTGGGCGGATTCAAAACCGCCGACATCATCACCCTGCCAGCAATGCACCGAGATGGGCGTGGCGGCGAGGGTTTGCAGGGCCTGTTCGGGATCAACCCCGAGGCGCGAATAGGCGTCGCGCGCGTCGTTATAGGAGGACATTGAGGGGGAGGTGGTCGGGTCAGTTGGAAGCCGAAGGAGCTGCCAGCCAACGTTCGATTTCTTCGAGGGTCTTGCGCCCGCAGTTTCGTTCGTTGCGCAGCAATTCCATCATGGCTTTCTCCCTCGCCTGCTCGCGGGAGGAAACTCCGTGGCGGCCCAAGGCATTGACCGCGCGGGTCGAGAGCTGGGAAAGCTCAAACGCGTCGCCCAGGGATTTGATCGAACGGCGGTGACGGGAGAGCATGAGCGACACAGCCTGCGGCGTGACTCCCATTTGCTCGCCGATTTCGCGGAACGAGTAGCCGAGGCCCCGCAGCATGGCGATCTCGCGGATCCTTTTCGGCACGTCCTGCGCCGAAAAAAATTGGTGATTGTTGGTTATTTCGTTGTGGGTCGTTTCCGGCGCGAGGTCGTTCATGTGATGTTTGAAGATAATTGTTGGGCTGGTCAGAGTGTGACCGCGGGTGATTTGTATTTCTGTGTTTGCCTGTGAGCAAGTGTTTTTTTGCTTGCCGGAATTCTTTGTTTGCGTAGTATTCCTTCAGTTCGTTTGCACTCCTCCCAATCAATGCTCGCTCTTGAACGTCACCGATGGATGTTGGAAAAAGTGAATGCGCAAGGCAGCTTGCGGACGTCGCAAGTAGCCCAGGCCTTGGGCGTCACCGAGGAAACCGTCCGGCGGGATCTTGAGAAACTCGCCGTCGAGGGGATGATCATGCGTTCCCACGGCGGCGCCGTGCGTCTGGAAGCCAACCGGCGGGAGTTTCCGCTGCAGGATCGCGCGCAGCAAAGCATTGTCGGCAAGACCGTCATCGCGGAAGCCGCGGTTGCGCGGATCAAACCGGGCCAGACTGTCTATTTTGACGCCAGCACAACGGTTCTGCGTTTGGCCATGATTCTTCCTGACGAGCCGCTGACCGTCGTGACCAACGGACTGCAGATCGCCCTGGCCCTGGCGGAGCGGAGCGAGATTGATTGCGTGCTGCTGGGGGGAGGGGTTCGCTCAAGTTCCCTCTCCACGGGCGGTTGGGCCGCGGAGAAAGCTCTGGAGATTTACCACTTGGACGTGGCGTTTCTTTCCTGCCGCGGGGTGGACGCCGGACGCGGGCCGAGTGACGCCGGCGAGGTTTATGCGAGGCTGAAACACGCGGTGATCGAGCGGGCGGATGAAGCCATTCTGCTCGCCGACGGATCGAAGGTGGGCGTGGCTTCGAGTTATTTTTTCGCCCGGCCGGCGGACCTTGATCTGTGGATCACCGACCAGCCGTTGCCGCCGCATGTGGCCGAGGTTGTCGCCGCCCAGGGCCTGCGGGTCGAAGTGGCCGGCCACAGTTCAACTTCATGAGCCGCCGGATTTACCTCGCGGCCGACCTTGGGGCGGAGAGCGGACGCGTCATGGCTGGTCTCTTCGATGGCTCGCGGCTCGTCTTGGAGGAATTGGCCCGCTTCCCCACCGGCGGGGTTCTTCTTCCAGATGGCTGGCACTGGGATTTGGTGAGAATCTATGCGGACATCCGCAAGGGTATTGCCAAGGCTCAGGCGGCTTATGGCGAGGAGGTTGTCGCCGTTTCAGTTGACACCTGGGGTGTGGACTACGCCCTGCTCGGAGCGGGAGGGAGTGTGCTCGGTTTGCCTTGGATGTATCGCGACGCGCGGACCGACGGGATGATGGAAGCGGCAGCGGCCTTGGTTCCTCCGAAGGAAATTTACCGCCGCACCGGCATCCAGCCGATGTTTTTCAACACGCTTTATCAGCTCATGGCTGAGACCCGCCGACAGCCGGAGATCATGCAACAGGCCCGGCGCATCGCCTTCGTTCCGGATCTGCTTACTTATTGGCTGAGCGGCGAGGCGCTGGTCGAGCGCACCATCGCGAGCACCTCGCAGTTGCTCAAGGCCGGAACAAACGAATGGGATAAGGAGCTGGCCGGGCGTCTTGGGATTCCTGCGGGATTGCTGCCCGTCGTCACCGATCCCTGCACGGTCGCGGGACTCCTGCGGGGAGAAGACGGTCGTAGCGGAAAGATCAAGGTGGTCCTTTGCGGCAGCCATGACACCGCCTCGGCCGTGGTTGGTGCGCCGTCCGCCGGGCCGAATCCTTTATTCCTTAGCTCCGGAACCTGGTCATTGCTCGGGCGGGAACTCGACGCACCCTTGATCACCGAGGCCACGAGCGCCGCCATGTTTTCCAACGAGCAGGGCCTGGCCGGCACCACGCGTTTCCTCAAAAACGTGGCCGGCATGTGGCTCCTGCAGGAATGCAAACGCAACTGGGAGAAGAGTGGCGAGGTTCTGGATTACGGTTCGCTCGCGGCCAAGGCGGCTGGCACGGAGGCCGGGCAGTTTATTGATCCGGATGCTCCTGAGTTCTCGCGCCCCTGCGATATGCCCGCGGTGCTGGCCGCCGCGATGACGAAGAGTGGTCAGACGCCCCCCACCACGCGGGCCGGGATGACCCGGGTGATTTTCGAAAGTCTCGCCCTCAAATACCGTGTGCTCCTCCAGCAGATGAAATCATGGATGCCCGACCTGCCCGATACTTTGCACGTGGTCGGCGGTGGGTCGCGCAATGGCTTGCTTAATCAAATGACCGCGGATGCCACCGGGCTGCGGGTGCTGGCCGGTCCGTCCGAGGCCACCGCGGTGGGCAACATTGCCGCGCAGATGATGGCCTGCGGTGATCTGACCTCCCTGCCGGAGGCGAGAGCCATGGTGCGCCGTTCTTTTGAAATCGCCGAGTTCACCCCCCGCGACCAGGTGCCTTGGGAGGAAAAAGCCGGGCGTTTTGTGCCACTTCTGTCTTCATCATGATCAATCTCGCCACCCGCCCGGCCGGTAAGCGTGTCCAGTTAATGGCCACGTGCCTCTGCGACGCCTTTTATGATGATGTGGCCCAAGCCACCGTCGAAGTCCTGGAGCACGCGGGTTGTGAAATCGACTTTCCCGCGAACCAGACCTGCTGCGGCCAGCCGGCCTTCAACTGCGGCCAGTGGCCCGCCGCCCGCCAAGTCATGCGCCACACCGCCTCCGTCTTCGCCGGGAGCCAGCCCATCATTGTTCCCTCCGGATCCTGCGCGGCCATGATGTTCCACGGCTCCTCGCTCGAATTCGAACACGAGCCCGATCGCGCAGCCATCGAGCAAGTGGGCGCCCGCACCTGGGAACTTGGCGATTATCTGGTCAATGGCTTGGGTATCACGGAATGGCCCGGCGAGTTCAAGGCCCGCATTGCCCTTCACCGCGCCTGCCACACGCGCGGCACGGAGAGCGGCCCGGCCGTCCGGCAACTCTTGGAATCCATCCGCGGGGTTGAAATCGTTCCCTTTGGTGAAGGCGAGCAGTGCTGCGGATTTGGCGGCACGTTCTCGGTCAGCTTTCCCAACGTCTCCACCGCCATGGGCGATCTCAAACTCGAACACCTTCGCGCTGCCGCGCCGGACTGCATTGTCTCGGGCGACATGAGCTGCCTCATGCACCTCGGAGGCTTGGCCGAGCGTGAGGGACAGCCAATCCGAACCCTGCACTTCGCGCAAGTCCTGCGCGATGCGCTTCATCAACATCATGGCTCGCCAACCCGTTGACACCTACGCAAAGAAGCTGAATCCCGCGGTGCAGAAAGCCGTGCACGACAACAGTGCGGCCGGCACGGGTAAACGTTACAGCATCCTCGGGGAGGATTACGCCGACGCCGACAGTCTGCGCAAGCTGGCTGGGGCGGTCCGGCAGCATGCCATTGAGCACCTCGATCAGTATTTGGCGCAAGCCGAGGAAAGCCTGACCCAGCGCGGGGCCAAGGTGCATTACGCGGTCACCGCCGACGATGCCTGCCGCGCGGTGTCTGACATTCTCAAGGCCGCCGGGGCCACCCGCGTGGTCAAGTCGAAGAGTATGGTCTCGGAGGAAATTTACCTCAATGACCACCTCGCGGCCGAGGGCATCGAGTCGATCGAGACCGACCTCGGCGAATACATCATCCAGATCGACGGCGACCACCCCAGCCACATCGTCAAGCCGATCATTCACAAGATGCGCGGCGACATCGCCCGAAGTTTCGAACGCGAGGGGCTGGGGGACTACAACGACGATCCCGAGGTCATCACGCGGCGCGCGAGGAAATTCATGCGCGGCAAATACCTGGCGGCCGACGCTGGCATCACCGGGGCCAATTTTGTTTCGGCCGAATCCGGCCGCCTCGTGCTCGTCACGAACGAGGGCAACTCCCGCTTTTGCCTTGCTCCCACACGTATCCACATCGCCCTGGTCGGGATCGAAAAAGTCGTTCCGTCCGATGCCGATCTGGCGCTCCTGCTCAACCTCCTCGGGCGTTCGGCCACCGGCCAGCAACTCACCGTCTACACCGAGTTCATCAACGGCCCGGCCCGCCCCGACCAGCCGAGCGGCCCGCGTGAAATGCACGTCATCTTCGTCGACAACCGCCGCACCGAAGTGCTGGCCTCGGATTGCCGGGAAATTCTTCGCTGCATCCGCTGCGGTGCCTGCCTCAACGTCTGCCCGGTTTACCGCCAGGCCTCGGGCCACGCCTATCGCAGTGTTTACCCCGGCCCGGTGGGTGCCGTGCTCTCGCCGATTCTGGCCGGCGACAAATTCAAGGAGTTGGCCGACCTGCCGAAGGCGTCAAGTCTCTGCGGTGCCTGCAACGAGGTGTGTCCGGTGGATATTCCCATTCCCGACTTGTTGTTGCGCCTGCGCAATCGGGCGCACCAGGAACACGTGCCGTCCCCGGGCACGCCGCCCATGGCCGGGTTTGCCGTGCTCGGCAGTCATCCGCTGATCTGGCGCTCGGCCATGATGTTTGGTGCGGCCAAGGATTACGTGCCCATGCTGGACAAAATGCCCGTGCCCTACCTCGGTGCTTGGCTGAAGACTCGCACACTGCCCAAATGGCGTGGCGGGAAATTCCGGGCGTGGATGAAATCACGCCGCGGGCGCAACGGAGCCCACGCTCCATGAGCACGGCCCGCGAAACCATCTTTGCCGCCATCCACGCCGCCCTCGCCCCGCTGCCCCACCGCGAGCCGCGGCCCGCGCTCCCACCCGGGGTGGCGGATGCGCAATGGCTGGCCGGGGAGTCGGACCACGTCACCCTCTTTCTTCGTCGGGCCAAGGCCTCCGGCACCGTCTGTTTCACCTCGGTGGCGGATTGCCATGCCTGGCTCCTGGGTGAGCAGGTGCGGAAAGTCTATCTCGCGAAATCCTTGGCGGGGTTGTCGCGGCAACTCGAAGTCGGGCTCAATCTTGCGCATGAATACCACCGCGACCAGGTCGACGAGATTGACGTCGCGCTGACCCCGGCGGCGGGAGCGATCGCGGAGTCGGGCAGCATCATCCTCACGGACGAATCCAGCCCTGACCGTCTGTCCGAGTTGGCCCCATGGATTCATATCTCGGTTGTGCGGCGGGAAACCATCCACCGCTCCATTGCCGATGCAGTGGCCTCCATGACCGAGGATCCGAACATCATCTGGGTCACCGGCCCATCCAAAACAGCGGATGTCGAGGGCATCCTGATCCAAGGTGTGCATGGCCCCGGCGTGCAGTGCTGTCTGCTGGTCTAGCGCCGTGAGTCTGGATCGCGCCCGGATTTGTTCATTCCAATGCTGTGCGGCTGGCCTAGCGTTTGCGTCATGAATTCTTTCTCCACCCTGCTTGTGGGCGAACTGGAAGTTCGAGCGCATGGCTCTTCATGGGCGCTCGTCGTTGAGCCCGTGCTGGGGAGCGTGACAGGTCCTCTTGGGCGTCGCTGTCTTCCGGCAGGGAGGCCAACCCCGCCTTTTTGATCCTGGGCTTTGTGCTTTCGGTCTATCCATATTTTGTGGTTGGCCTGGCGTTGAGCGTTTATGGTTAAGGGTTGAGAGTTTGAAAGCCAACGTCTTTTCGATGCAGGTGAACTCACCCCAAGCGTGAGGCAAGCCGATGATATAAATCGTTCATGCCCAGTCTCTCATCGCTCAACTTTCAACTACGGTTTTAGACTAACGTGGTGCCGCTCAGCCCGCACGGGTTTTCCCGCCGCCAAGGTTGGCCGGTTCAGCCCGCTGTGTCAGAATGAAGCCCGATGTCTGAAACGGTCTCATCCTCCCGAATTTCCAAGGCGAAACCGCGAGGCTTCCACGTGATGACCAAGCCGATCGGACCGATCTGCAATCTCGACTGCACCTACTGCTTCTACCTCGAGAAGGAGAAGCTTTTCCCCGCGAACGAAAACTTCAAAATGTCCGACGAGGTTCTGGAAACCTACGTCCGGCAGTATATCTCGGCCCGGGATATGCCCGACGTGTCCTTCGCCTGGCAGGGCGGCGAACCGACACTGCTTGGCGTGAACTTCTTCCGCAAGGTGGTGGCCTGGTAGAGAAAGTATGCCGCCGGCAAACGAATCAGCAATGCCCTTCAGACCAATGGCACGTTGCTCGACGATGCCTGGGGCGAGTTTCTTCATGCCGAGAACTTCCTCGTCGGATTGAGTATCGACGGCCCGGCCAAGCTGCACAACGCCTACCGGGTGGACAAGCAGGGGAGGGACAGCTACGACGACGTTTTGCGGGGCCTGCGCGTCTTGAAGAAACACCGGGTGGAATTCAACACCCTCACCGTGGTCAACCGGCTCAATTCGCGCCATCCGCTCGAGGTCTACCGTTTTCTCCGCGGCATTGGTTCGGGCTTTATCCAGTTCATCCCGCTGGTCGAACGCCTGGCCGATGCGGAGGCGACGAAGCTCGGGCTCGATCTCGCCGTGCCGCCCCGGGCGGACGAGGAGGGGGCGCGACGCATGCCTGTGACCGATTGGAGTGTGGAGCCCGGGGGCTACGGTGATTTTCTTTGCGCCGTTTTCGACGAGTGGGTTCGGCAGGATGTGGGCCGGACGTATGTGCAAATGTTCGACGTCACCCTCGGCAACTGGGTCGGGCAGGGTGGGGGGCTCTGCGTGTTCAGCGAAACGTGCGGCACGTCTCTCGCCCTGGAGCACAATGGCGACCTCTACTCTTGCGACCACTTTGTCTATCCGCATTATCGCCTCGGGAACATTCTCAATGCCTCGATCGGGGAGCTTGCCGCCTCCGAGTTCCAGAAAAAGTTCGGCCAGGACAAGTCGGCCACACTTCCCCGCTACTGCCGCGAGTGTGAAGTCCGCCACCTCTGTCATGGCGAGTGCCCGAAGCATCGATTCATTCGCACGCCCGACGGCGACCCCGGGCTCAATTACCTCTGCCGGGCCTACAAAAAGTTCTTCAACCACTCGGCCCCCGCGATGCAGCGCATGGCCGAGCTTCTCCGTGCCGGTCGCGCCACGGCGGAGATCATGGGCGAAGTCAGACTGGCCGGAAGAGGACCGCGCTGAGCCGAGAGGCTGAGAATGTAGTCGCTTATTATATTCATTCGTAGTTGAATTACGGCGCAATCTGTCGTCTATTTTGCCCGGTCTGAAACTCTTTTTGCAGACAGCCCGCAAACCATCCACGCAGCGGCCGCGGACGAAGCCCGAGGGTTTTGACCGGGGGCGGCAGCTTGGCGCGGTGCGTTCTCCGAAGCCAAAGTATTTCTTGGGTCAGCCGCCCGGGCCGGAGCCGGAGTTGGATGCCTTCCAGTTGGAGTGTGTTGCGGTGTTCAGTCGGGCGGCCACCGCCCTTTCCTTGGCCCCGTCGATTGGGCAGATTTACGGGCTGCTTTTTTCCACCCCCGACCCTCTCAATCTCGATCAGATCACCAGCCGCCTTAAGTCCAGCCGCGGGGGCACATTTCAGAGTCTGCGTTGGTTGTGTCAGATCGGCGCCGCGGAGAAGATTTCCGGCCCCGGCCGTCGCAAAGACCATTTTCGGGCCGAGCTGAATTTGCGTCAGCTCGCAGGCGCTTTCCTCCGGGCCCGGATTGATCCCCATGTGAAGAGTGGTGCCGAGCATCTCGAACGCTTGAGGGCCAGCCAAGCACCGGAGGGGAGTCCGTCCTCGGAATTCCAGCGCGCCCGCTGCGAGCAGATGGAACGCTGGCATCGTTTCATGTCAGATGTGCTTCCGTTCATCCGCACCTTTGCGGAAAAGTTTTGATGTCGGTGGACAGGACACGGGAGACGAGAGACAGGGCTGCAAGCTTGCGCTGATGAGTGTGCAGTCGGCCAAAGATCTTGAGGTTTACATGCAGGCGTATGCCCTCGCCATGCAGATTTTCGAAATCTCAAAACGCTTTCCGGCTGATGAGCGCTACGCCCTGACCAGCCAGATTCGCCGCTCCTCGCGTTCCGTTTGCTTGAACCTGAGGGAGGCCTGGGCCAAGCGGCGCTACGAGGCCAATTTTA
>JBMOJP010000037.1:0-23614 GCA_049315725.1 Chthoniobacterales bacterium
CTGAGGGATGACATCTTGCGAACAGGCAACATTTTATGACTGACCCCTATTGCCTTTCTTGAAGTGAAAGAATATTGGCGCCCCAAGCGGCCGAGCCACCCAGCGCGGCTGATGGCTACGCCCGTCAAACTTTGACGCGTGGGGGAGAAGCTGGTAGCAACGGGCCGTGGTGCTGTTCCATGTCAACCGAGGCGGCAGGACTCTTGGTCAGTTTTCTGCGCAGGCCATCTCCGACGGCTTGAGTGCGGGAACTTTCCTTACCGACGATCTGGGATGGAAGGAAGGGATGGATTCTTGGCAGCCGCTTTCGACCTTTGCCGACCTTCCTCCGCCGCGAGTGCTATTGGCGGGTGGGGCCACGACGCCCGCCCTGGGCGGCCTGGCTCGGGATTTCCAAACGCCCGGGAAAGTTCACTATGGAGAGTGTTTCCGCATGGCTTGGGCCTGTTTTCAACCAAACTGGGGGATCGCGATTTTGGGAACGATCATCTTTTTCGCGATCTCGGGCGTGATCCAAATCCCCATGCAGATAGCGCAGCCGATGATTCAGTATTATGCCAAACAAGGCAACGTGCCGCCCGTCTGGGTGCTCGCGACCGCAGGGCTCGGGTTCCTGGTCCTCTGGCTGATTTCCATCGTGATCTCCTCGATTCTTCCGGCCGGGTTCATGTATTTTTTTATCGAGGCGCTGCGGACCAAGCAGGCCAAACTTGGGGACATCTTCATCGGGTTTCGAAAAAACAATTGGGTTCAACTCTTGCTGGCAATCCTCATCTGGACGGTCGGGTTTGTTGTCTTGGCGGCCGTCCTGCTCGGACCAGGAATCTATCTTTCCGTCACGACGAAGTCCGAGTGGCCCGCCATCGCAGCCGGGGTGCTTTTGGCCTTTCCGCTTGT
The DNA here is from genome assembly GCA_049315725.1 of Chthoniobacterales bacterium. Taxonomy (GTDB): domain Bacteria; phylum Verrucomicrobiota; class Verrucomicrobiia; order Chthoniobacterales; family JACTMZ01; genus JACTMZ01. The sequence continues at coordinate 898 of JBMOJP010000037.1, forward strand.
CTATTTGTCCATCGGGATGAGTTTCGTTCTCATTCTGATCGTCGACCGGAACATCGGATGTTGGGAGGCCTTCGTCACCTCCATCTCGACCGTGCACCGGCAGTGGTTTCGGGTTTTTGGTCTCCTGATTTTTGGTCGGCTTGATGATGATGGCCGGTGTGCTGGCCTGCTGCATCGGGCTCCTCGCCGCCATGCCGATGGGCTATCTCGTCTTGGGTCAAAGCTACCGGCAGCTTTTTGGGGATCCGCGAGCGCCGGGCCTTTGAAGCAGACCTGCTGGCATGGCCCGCCTTTCACGCGGCCGAGGCAGGAGTGATGCGCTCATGGAAAACGTGCACGGTCCAAAGATGCGCTATTCTCCCAAGGCTGGTGCGGCTCTAGGCTGTCCGGCATGATTCCTTTTCGCAACCTTGCCGAAACCCGCACACCGGACGGTTCGCGTTTTTCCCTGCACGAGCACCTGGGGGAATATTTTCTCAAGCTTAACGGCCGGCAACTCATGGGCTCGAATTCGACGTCCTCGGAGCTGCTGCTGGCCGATCTGGCGTGCAAATTCCGCCACCCGGTCGAACACCCCAGCATTCTCATCGGCGGCTTGGGGCTTGGGTTCAGCCTCCGGCGGGTGCTTGAAATTGCCGGCCCGCGCGCCTCCGTGCGGGTTTCGGAGTTACTGCCGGAGGTGGTCGCTTGGAACAGGGAGTTCTTGACCGGGCTAAACGGCCGGCTTCTCGATGACCCCCGGGTCGAAGTCGTGACGGACGATGTCTTCGACTGCATCAAAGATGGGCGGGGGCGATATGATGCGATTCTTCTGGATGTGGATAACGGCCCCACGTCCTTCGTGCAGACGGAAAATTGCCGTCTCTACAGCGCCAAGGGTCTGGCCACGATCCGCCACTCCCTCCGCCCGTGCGGGCGTGTCGCCTTTTGGTCGGCCGAGCCGGAGCCTGCATTCCTGACCAGCCTGGCGCGTGCGGGTTTCCAAACCGAGGAGGTTGCAGCAAAAGCGCATGAGCGGGCCAAACGTGCGGGCCATCGGATTTATGTCGGGGAAGTGCGGGATACGCGGGATTGCTCAGGTCCTGGAAAAATCGAAGGCGTAGTTCATCAGGGGCGAAGGCATTTCCGCTGCTGAGGCGGGGCTGGCCATGTTGACGCGTCGATGCGTCGGCAAGGTGGCCACGCTGGATGGCGGGTTCGCTTCGCCCCATCCGGACGTGGCGACTTTTTTGCCGGGCTGATTCCTAGCGGACGCGTCGGCGAACCCCCCGGGCCTTGGTCTTACTGCCCCTGTCCGCGGGAGAACCCCGGTTCGCCGTCGAAGTTGTAGAGGCCCTCGAGCTTGACGAACTCAAGTCCTGCCGCGGTGATCCGCTCGAGCAACGCCGTGATGGCGGTGTGCGGAACCGATCCCTTCGTGCCGTCGGGCAACTTGAAGCGGCAGCGAAAAACATCGACGCAGAAGGTTTCCGCCATGCCTTTGGGCCAGACGGCCATGCCGCGGTTGGACAGCATTTCAAGTTTCAGTCCATCGGCTTCGAGCGGCTGAAGGCGGGCGGCGAGATCGTTGGGCGTGCCATTGATAAACGCGACAAAAACGTCGGCCCCGACCATTTCGCGAACTTCTTTCGAGCGCACATAGATGGGACGCTCGGTCATGGGCTTGTCGGGGGCGTTAGCGTAACTGACCGCCTTGAGAATCTCGGGCTTCTGGCCCACCCGCTCGGAAACGGCGTCGGCAAACTCCCTCGTGCCGACTTTCTTCTTGCTGACGGAGTCATCGAAGATGTCGTAGGTGTGCACCCCGTCCTCGATGGTCTTGAGCCAAGCGTTGTGGGCCCGCTCGGCCGCATCCTTCTGGCCGATGTGGACGAGCATCTGGACAGCGCCGAGGAAGAGCCCGGAGGGATTGGCCAGGTTCTGTCCGGCGCGACGCGGCGCTGATCCGTGGATGGCCTCGAACATCGCGCAGGCATCACCAATGTTGGCCGAGCCGGCCAGGCCGACAGACCCGGCGATCTGCGCGGCCACGTCGGAAAGAATATCGCCATAAAGATTGGGCATGACCACCACGTCGAAAACCTCGGGTGTGTCGGCCAGTTTGGCCGCCCCGATGTCCACGATCCAATGTTCTTTCTCGATGTTGGGATACTCCGCACCGATCTCATCGAAGACCTTGTGAAAGAGGCCATCGGTCAGCTTCATGATGTTGTCCTTGGTGAAGCAGGTCACCTTCTTGCGTCCGTAGGCCTCGGCATACTTGAAGGCATAGCGGACAATTTTTTCGCAACCCGGGCGGGAGATGAGTTTGAGGCACTGCACGACATCAATGGTCTGGCGGTGTTCGATCCCGGCATAGAGGTCCTCCTCGTTTTCGCGCACGATGACGACATCCATCTTCGGATGCTTTGTTTCCACGAACGGGTGGTAGCTCAGGCAGGGACGGACGTTGGCATAAAGGCCGAAGGCTTTCCGCGTCGTGACATTGAGGCTTTTGAAACCGCCGCCCTGCGGCGTGGTGATGGGCGCCTTGAGGAAGACCTTGGTGCGCCGCAGCGAATCCCAGGAACTTTGTTCGATCCCCGCAGCGTTGCCCCGGAGGTAAACTTTTTCGCCAATCTCGATGGTCTCGATGTCGAGTTCCGCTCCAGACGCGCGCAGAATCTGCAACGTTGCTTCCATGATCTCGGGACCGATGCCGTCTCCGTAGGCGACCGTGATGGGTGTAGGTTTACTCATAAACGACGAGTTCTAATGCAAAAGCGCGGGAACGGCAATTCCTACGCGGAAATTTGCCCGTGAGATTTATGGCCCGCCGGGGCGGAGTTTGTGATTCTAGGCCGTCTGGGCCGCGACGAATTCTGCTGTCTGGCGTGCGGCCGCCGGGTGACTGACGCGCAGGAGGTTCTCCCGCCAGCGCGACCACTCGGCCCCGCCGTCCTCGAGGAGGGCCCGGCGCACCGCGGTAATGACCGTCTCGGGCGTGGTGGCCAGAGTGCCGGCCTGCAAGTCGGCCAGCAGGGTGACATTCCCCTCCTCCTGCCCGGCGACCACATGGCTGATGATCATGGGCCGCGCGATGGACAAGGTTTCCTGCACGACCGCGCCGCCGGCTTTGCCGATGAACAGATGGCTTTCGGCCAGCAACTCCGGCATGCGGTCGGTCCAGCCAAGCAGGGTGAAGGAATCAAGCGGCAGGTCGAGGGTCTTGAGCAAATCGTGCAGATGCCGGTGGCGTCCGGTCGCCACGGTCAACTCCACGCCGGGCATTGCGGTGAGGCCGCGCACCATGCGCTCGACCGAACGACGGCTGGCCGAGGGGAGGTAAAGAATTTTCCAAGGCGGCCCGGGCGGGAGCGGTGCCTTGGCGAATTCCTCGAACTTCGGACTGACCGGGAAGCCCATCACTTTGATTTTTTTCGGATCAGTCCCGCCCGCCGCCATGGCCGCGGCGGTCGGCTCATTGGCCACGAGAATCCAGTCGGCCGGCGCGAGATTCCATACCCGGTTGATCACGATCGAGTCGGTCACAACCATGAAGTGCGGACAGCGCGGGACCTCGCCGCTGTCCATGAGTTTGTGCAGCAGGTAGCTGTAAACCGGATAAGTCGTGACCACGGCTGACGGCTGCTTGGCCCGGAGGAGATCGCGGAGGGCCTTCTCCAGCGTGCCGAGGGTCGGCAGGGTCCAGTCGAAAACCGGCGTCTGGTCATAGAGCCAGAAAAACGCTTTCCAGGTGAGGGGGACACGTTGGATGGAAAAGTTGTAGGCCTTTTGCAGGACCTTGGCCGTTCCGGGATTGACTTCGACATAGGTGTCGTGGACCTCGGCGTCGAATCCGGGCAGGGCAGCAAAGGCATCGCGCACACTGCGGGCCGCGGTGTTGTGACCGTCGCCGAATCCCGTGGTGAAGATGAGAATTTTTTTGTCCGCGTTCATGGCTCAAAGTCCCTGCAACGCCAACTTGGCCCGGCTTTGCGCGTCCGCGTCATCGCGGTTCCGCTGGGGCAGTGTCAAACTTTTCTGCAATTCCCGCCGGGCGTCCTCCCGGCGGTCAACGGTGAGATAAGCGCGGCCGAGCTCGGCGTGAAAGAGCGCATTGCCGGGCTCGAGTTGCGCCGCTTTCTCCAGGTAGAAGATCGCCTGCTCATAGGAAGCGGACGGAATCTTGCCGTAAACGACCTCGGCGAGCGCCTTGAGCAGCAGGTTAAGACTGGCAATCTCGTAGTGCCAGCGGCCCAAAACATGCCAGGCCAGAGCGTAGCGGGGGTCCAGCTTGGCCGCGGCGGCCGCGTCGGACTCGACCACGCGCGACAGCTCGAGCTTGCCCCGGGCATCACGGAAAAAGGCCAGGCGTCCAGCTGCGATGGACACAGTCAGCCGGACCTGTGCATCCTTCGGGGCAAGCTTCTTCGCCTTGAGGGCATAAGCGTAGCCGACTTCAGCCAACCGCGTTTTCTCCGCGCGCGTCGGCGCATCAATGACCATTTCAACGTATTGCTTGCTGATCTTGCGCAGGAGTTCGGGATCATCCGGCTGCACGTCTTCGGCCTTGAGATAAAACTCCAAAGCCTGGGCGGACTTGAACTCCCGATCCAAGCTGTCCCCCTGCTCAATCCAGTCGCCCGCCGCCCATCCGCGGGCGGCCATCACGAGGAAGACAAAACCGATGCGCGCCAGTCTCATTTGGCGAAAAGGTAGTGCGAGACGATCCATTCCTCGCCGTAGCGGTAGCCCCAAAGGCCGGCGCAGGACATGAAAAAGACCCGCCAGTAAACCCGCCACTTGGTCTCGTTCTCCGCGCCGTAGGTCCGGGCCAGAATCGGTCCGATCTGCGCCGCGTGCCGGTCCATGTTGGCCAGCCAGGCCTCCGAGGTTCGCGCGTAGTGGGTGCCGTTGACGCACCAATGGTCCTGCAAACGCAGGTCGTCCTGGAAATAAGTGAGCAAGTCATCCGACGGCATGGTTCCGCCCTCGAAAAAGTAGCGCGTGATCCAGTCGCTCGGGTCCTTCCCCTCAAAATGGTAGGCCAGCGTGCGGTGGGTGAAGATGTGAATGAAGAGCAGCGCGCCCGGCTTCATCCATGAGGCAACTTTGCGCAGAAGCAGCTCGTAGTTCTTCATGTGCTCGAACATCTCGACTGACACCACGCGGTCGAACTCGCCCGGCGGCATCTCCAACTCGGCCACGTTGGCCGTGCGAATCTCGACATTGCCCAGGCCGCGCCGGGCCGCCTCGGCCATGATGTATTCCCGTTGCGTCTGGGAGTTGGAGACTCCGAGGACGCGCGAGTTCGGGTATTTTTCCGCCATCCAAAGCGTGCAGGATCCCCATCCGCAGCCCAGCTCCAGCACGCGCTGACCGTCTTGCAGACGCGCCCGCTCGCAACTCAGCGCCAGCATGGCCTCCTCCGACTCGGCCAGGGTGGTGTGCCGCCCGGGCCAAAGCCCGCCGCTGTATTTCATGCGTGGACCGAGGACGAGTTGGAAAAATTCCGTCGGCACCTCGTAGTGCTGCTCGTTGGCCTCCCGGGCCTTGATCGCGATCGGTAGGGACTTGAGTTCGCGGATGAAATCCATCAGCGCTTTTTGCTGGGCCTCGACACCGCCCCGGCTCTCGTCTTTCAGCTTGCGCCCGAGCAAATGGCGGATACCCGCCCGGATGGCGACGTCCGGCAGCAAATCCTTTTCCAGCAGGCGGTCGAGAAAGCTCATGTCAGGGCCTCGGGAACCACGGGAAAAAGGCGTTGGTGCTCCGTTGATACCTCCCGTAGTCCTCCCCCCGACTGCGCAGCGCATGCGCCTCGGTTGTTTTGATCCCCGTCACCCGGGTAAGGAAAATATACATAAGCAGCGGAGCGTAGACCGCGATCCATCCACCGGGCGAGCCCAGGGCGAAAACAAAATAGGCCACCCAGACGAGCCATTCGCAAAAGTAGTTCGGATGGCGCGAATAGCGCCAGAGTCCGGTGCGACAGGTTTTCCCGGCGTTCTCGGGATGCGACCGCCACTGGTGTAACTGCGCGTCGGCCATCGCCTCGCCCGTCATGGCCAGCAGCCAAAGGACCGCACCGGCCAGTTCGGGCCAGCCGATCCCGCCGTCCGCATTGATGAAAACGAGAACAAACGGCACGCAGAGCAGGGCGATCAGGACAGCCTGCATTTGAAAAAAAACAAAGAACACAACCCAAGTGCTTTGGGGAAACTGTTTCCGGAGCATGGCATAGCGGCCGTCCTCCTCCGGATGGTGCGAGGCCACGCGGATGAGCAGATACGTGCCGAGACGCCCGCTCCAGACCGTGATCATGAAAAGCAGCAGGGTGCTGCGCCACTCGTTCCCCGCCCCCAGCACTGCACAAACCGCGGCGACCGGAATGAATCCGTAGGACCAGAAAATGTCCACGATCCCGGCATTGTTCAGCCGCCGCGAGACTTCCCAGACCACAAGCATCATGGCCATCGGAATCGCCATGACCCAAACCATGAGGGACCAGAACTCGCCCCAAGCCACCATCAGGACGCCCCCCGATCCAAGCCGGAAGCACGATCCAGCGTGTCGTTGTTGGCCCGCGTGTAAACCGCCTGGACCACACTGATGTGTCGCGTGGCAAACGCGGCCTCGCAGTAGGCGAGGTAATAGTCCCACTTGCGAGCAAACACCTCGTCAAACCCCTGCCCGCGCACCGCGTCGAGGGCGGCGTGGAAGTGATCCCGCCAAACATGCAGGGTTCTCGCGTAATACGGGCCCATGTCGTCGAAGTCATGAAGAAACAGGTCACCCGTCTTGTTCAAGGCCTGGTTGACTCGTCCGACACTCAGCAGCAGCGAGCCGGGAAAAACATGGCGCTGGATAAAGTCCACCCCGCGCCGCAACACCTCGTATTGGGCATCCGGGCAGGTGATGTATTGCAGGCCGAGCAATCCATGCCGCTTGAGCAAGCGTCCGCACTGCGCAAAATATGGCTCCAGATATTTGTCCCCCACCGCCTCGAGCATCTCGATCGAAACGATCTTGTCAAATTGCCCACGAAGCTCGCGGTAGTCGGTCAGACGCACCTCGATCTGTTCCGCCAGCCCAGCCGCCGCGATGCGCGACGTGGCCTCGTCATGCTGCGCCTGCGAGATGGTCACCGTGGTGACCCGGCATCCATAGGTGCGGGCGGCATGCAGGGCAAAGCCACCCCACCCACTGCCGATTTCGAGAACTTCGTCGGACGGCTGCAGCCGCAGCTTGCGGCAGAGCACGTCGTATTTGCGCACCTGCGCCTCCTCCAACGAGGCACCGGGACGATCCCAGTAGGCGCACGAGTAAGTCATCGTCGGATCCAGCCAGAGCCGGAAAAAATCATTGCTCAGATCGTAATGCTCGCGAATGTTCCGGCGGCTCGTCTTGCGGCTGTTCGGGCGCAGCGCGTGCGCGGCACGGTGGGCCAGATTGAGCAAGCCGATGCGCGGGTCGGTCCGGCCCGAGCCCTCCAGCACAGTTGAGTCGTCCGCGTTGCGGATGAACCAGGCAATGACCCCGACGAGATTATCGGTCTCCCACAATCCATCCATGTAGGCCTCGCCAAACCCCACTGGGCCGTAGAGCACGCAGGAGCGGAAAAAATCCGCATCTGTCACCCGGATCTCCGCCGAGGGCTCCGCCCCCAACCCGCCGAAGATGCGCTCCGTCCCATCCGGCAACCGCAGCCGCAAACGCCCCCGCTGCATGGCGGAGAGGGCGGAAAAGAGAACGCGAGCGTAATTCACAGCCTACAGCCTAATCCGTTCTCCTGCGGGGCGAAAGGGGGTTTGTCGGGCCGCAATCCCCCCGGCGATTCTGCTCAAGCGACCGGCACCGACGCCGGCGAATGGGGCTCCAAAGGGCGCAGGTTGAGCGCCGAGAGCAGATCCATGTCCTCGTTGGTCTCCGGATTGGGCGTGGTCAGGAGAGTATCACCGTAGAAAAAGGAGTTGGCCCCGGCGAAGAGGCAAAGGGCCTGGCCTTCCTGGGTCATGGACGTGCGGCCAGCGGAGAGGCGGATCTTGGAATGCGGGAGCACCATGCGCGCGGTGGCGATGAGGCGCACCAGTTCGAAAATTTTCACCGGCGCGGCGTCTTCCAGCGGCGTGCCTTCGACCGCAACGAGGCAGTTGATCGGGACGCTTTCCGGCGCGGGATCAAAGTTGGCCAGAACCTCGAGCATGCGGAGGCGATCGGTCACGGATTCCCCGAGACCCAGGATCCCGCCGCAGCAGACCGACATGCCCGCACGCTGGACCGCACCGATCGTGTTGAGCCGGTCCTCGAAAGTATGGGTCGAGACGATGCTGGGGTAATACTCGGGCGAGGTGTCAATGTTGTGGTTGTAAGCGGTCACCCCGGCCTCCTTGAGCCGCTTCGCCTCGTCGTCGCTGAGCTGACCCAGCGTGACGCAGACTTCCATACCGAGTTTGCTGACCTCGCGAACCGTCTCGAGCACGGACTCGAACCGGCGGTCGCCCGAGCGCACACCTTTCCAAGCCGCCCCCATGCAAAAGCGGGTTGAGCCGTTTTCCTTCGCGGCCCGCGCGTGGGGCATGACCTCGTCGGTCGTCATGAGCGGCTCCGGCTTGAGCCCGGTGTGGTGGTGTGCGCTTTGCGAGCAGTAGCCGCAATCCTCGCTGCAGGCCCCGGTCTTGATACTCAGGAGCGTGCAGAGCTGCACGTTCTGTCCGGGCCAGTGCTTTTCGTGGATCCGACGGGACTCCTGGATGAGGTCAAAAAACGGGCGGTGGTAAATTTCTTCGAGCTGCGCAAAGGTCACATTCACTGCGTCGGAGCGTAAATCCGGGGCAAGCCAAGTCAAACGCATTGAGCCCCGATCTGGAACTCGCCGTGGCCGGCGCCGCCCCGCCCATCGGGCATGGTGAAGCGCTCGACCGCATCGAAGGCGGCTGGGTAGAAATTCAAGGCTTGGAAGGCGCCTTGAAGAGTGAGCGACGGCGTGAGGGTTTGGCGGCCGGGAGTGCTCATGGGGCGGATTTTATCCCCCACGACAAAGCCCTATTCCACCGTCACGCTCTTGGCCAGGTTGCGCGGCTTGTCCACGTCGCAGCCCCGGGCCACGGCGATATGGTAGGAGAACAATTGGAGCGGAATGACGGTGAGCACGGGCATGAGCCACTCGGGCGCGTCGGGCACCCAGAGCGTGTCGTCGGTGATTTTCGCGAGCGCCGCATGGCCTTCAGTGCCGACGCCGATGACGGGACCCCGGCGGGCGCGGACCTCCTCGATGTTGCTGGCGTTCTTCTCGAAGAGGGCGTCGCGCGGCGCGATGAAGACCGAGGGCAGATCGGGGTTGATCAAGGCAATGACGCCGTGCTTCAACTCGGCGCTCGGGTAACCCGAGCAAAACATGTAGCTGATTTCCTTGAGCTTGAGCGCCGCCTCGAGGGCCACGGGGTATTGGAACTGCCGGCCCATGAAAAGCATGCCGTGGGAGTTGGCGTATTTCTGCGCCAACTCGGGCAGGTGCGGATTCATCTCGAGCACGCGGGCCACTTTGTCGGGCAGTTGCTCGAGCTCCTCGAGGATGCGCAGACCGGCCGAACTGGAAAGGTTGCGGATGCGCCCCATGAGCAGCGCCAGGAGGGTCAGGATGGTGACCTGCGAGGTGAAGGATTTGGTGGCAGCCACGCCGATTTCCGGGCCGGCGTGCATGTAAACGCCGCCGTCGCTTTCGCGGGCGATCGTGCTGGCCACGTTGTTGCAAATGCCCAGCGTGCGGTGTCCCTTCCGCTTGCTCTCCCGCAGGGCCGCGAGGGTGTCGGCCGTTTCCCCGCTTTGGCTGATGACAAAGGTCAGGGTGTATTTGCCCATCGGCGTGTTGCGGTAACGGAACTCGCTGGCCACCTCGACCTCGGTGGGGACCGTAGCCAGCGTTTCGAGCAGGTATTCGCCGGTCAGACCCGCGTGGTAGGCCGTGCCGCAGCCGACGAGCACGATGCGTTCGATCTCGCGCAACTGCTCGGGGGTCATGTTCAAACCGCCCAGCTTGGCCGTGGCTTCCTCGGCGGCGAGCCGTCCGCGCATGGCGTCCCGCACGGTCGAGGCCTGCTCGTAGATTTCCTTGAGCATGAAATGCGGGTAGTCGCCCTTGCTCGCCTCCTCCGCGTCGTAGTCCACCGTGCTGATCTCGAACTCGGCCCCGGCCCCGGCGAGCGACTGGACCTGGAAGCTGTCCGGCCGCAACAAGACGATCTCGCAATCCTTGAGGTAGACGACATCACGGGTGTGGTTGACCAGCGCGGCCACGTCGCTGGCGAGGAAGTTTTCGCCCCGCCCCACGCCGAGCACGAGCGGGCTGCCGCGCCGCGCCCCGATGAGGAGGTCAGGCACGTCGCGGTGCATCAGCGCGATGCCGTAGGTCCCCTGCACCTCGCGCAGGGCCCGCCGCACCGCCTCGACCAGACGGTCAGCCGAAGGCTCTCCCATCCCCGCGGCATGCTTGCCGATGAGGTGCGCCAGGACCTCGGTGTCGGTCTGGGAACGAAAGACATGACCCTCCAGTTCCATTTCCTGGCGCAGCGTCTGGTAGTTCTCGATCACGCCATTGTGCACGAGGACAATTTTTCCGCTCTGATCAGTGTGCGGGTGCGCATTTTCGCCGGTCACCGCGCCGTGCGTGGCCCAGCGGGTATGGCTGATTCCGCGGTTGCCGTGCACGGGTTGCTGCACGAGCAGGTCGGCCAGATTCTGGATCCGCCCGACAGCTTTGCGCACCTCCAGTGTCCCGTTGTTGCCCAGGGCCACGCCGGCCGAGTCGTAGCCGCGGTATTCGAGGCGGCGCAAGCCATCCAGAAGGATGGGGACCGCGTCCGCCGGGCCGATGTATCCAACAATGCCGCACATAAAAGGTCGACCAGCATGCCCCCTCCCCCGCCGGCTGGCAACCCTGCTTCTCCGATCCCGGCGCCGGCAAAAATAGGGGCGTGACATGGTCGCGGGTTTGCGCGACCTCAGGAGGCAACATGCCTCCCGCGACCAGCTTCCAGGACAGCGCGGCCCTCACGCAAACTCTCGGCATCATCATGGGCGGAGGCGCGGGCAAGCGGCTCTTTCCGCTCACCCAGGACCGCTCCAAGCCCGCGGTGCCGCTCGGGGGAAAATACCGTCTGGTCGACATTCCGATCAGCAACTGCCTCAACGCCGGGATGCGTGGCATCTATGTCCTGACACAGTTCAACAGCGCCTCGCTACACCAGCACATCAGCGCAACCTACAAATTTGACATCTTCAGCCCGGGGAGCTTCGTCGAAATTCTCGCCGCCCAGCAGACCCCGACAGGCTCCGGTTGGTATCAGGGCACGGCCGACGCCGTGCGGCAAAACCTGCGGTATTTCCTCGAGCGGCCCTGGCAGTATTTTCTCATCCTCAGCGGCGACCAGCTTTACCAGATGGACTATCGCGAACTCATGGAGGCGCACCGCAAATCCGGCGCGGACCTTACGATCGCGACCCTGCCGGTCGGGCGGCAGGACGCGGAGGGATTCGGCATCATGCAGACCGACGCGCAGCGGCGCATCACGCGCTTCGTGGAGAAACCGAAGGATCCTGCGGTGCTGGCCGGCCTGCGCATCCCCAGCTCCGTGCTGGGCGAGCTCGGCCTTGAGACCGGGGCCGAGCGCTACCAGGCCTCGATGGGGATCTATCTGTTCAACCGCGATGTGCTGGTGCGGTGTCTGGACAACGACTTCGAGGATTTCGGCAAGCACATCATTCCGGCGGCCATCGATGGCAACCGCGTGCAGGCCCATGTTTTTCAAGGCTACTGGGAGGACATCGGAACGATCCGCTCGTTTTTCGAGGCCAACCTGGCCCTCGCCGAGATCGAGCCGCCGTTCAGTTTCTACCGGGCCGGGGCCACGGTTTACGCCCACCCCCGCTTCCTTCCGGCCAGCAAAATCAACAGCGCGACGATGAAGCGGGCGGTCGTCTCGGACGGCTGCATCATCACTGAGGCCACGCTCGAACGTTGCGTCGTCGGCATCCGCAGCATCATCGAGACCGGCGCGGTGCTGCACAACGTGGTCATGATGGGGGCGGACCATTACGATTCCGAGGAGACGCCCCCCCCGGGGGTCCCGCCCATCGGCATCGGACGCAACACAACGATCAAGGACGCCATCGTGGACAAAAACGCCCGCATCGGCGAACGCGTGGTCATCAGCCCGGAGGGCAAGCCGCGCGATCACGACGGGGAGAATTTTTTTGTCCGCGACGGGATCGTCATCATCCCGAAGAACGCGGTCGTCCCCGACGACACCTGGATTTAAACCAGCCCACCAACCCCCTCCCTCATTTATGTCCGCATTCATACCCCCCAGCGGATCTGCCGCCAGCCCCCCTCGCGGCAAGGTCAAACCCATCGTTTTTTTCATCGGTTTCACCGGGGCCCTGGCCGGGTTGCTCTTCGGCCTCGATGTCGGCGTGATCTCCGGTGCGCAGCAATTCATCGAGAAAGAATTCAAGATCGGTGACCGCGAGATCGAATTCATCGTCAGCGCCCTCCTCTGGGGCGCGGTCTTCGGCACCTTTCTCAGCGGTGTCCTCTCCAGCCAATTCGGGCGGCGCAGGACGATTCTGATCAGCGCGGTTGTTTTTATCGTTGGCTCACTTTGCTGCGCCGTGGCCCCGAGCGTGCCTGTGCTCATCGCCGCCCGGTGCCTTCTTGGCATCGCGGTGGGAATTGCGTCCTTCACCGCGCCGCTCTATCTCTCGGAGATATCTCCGCAGAGCGTGCGCGGGTCCATGATCTCCATGTATCAGCTCATGATTACAATCGGCATCGTCATAGCCTTCTTGAGCAACACCTGGCTGGCCTCCTACGCGACCTTCGGGGGTGTGACCGGAGGTCATTGGAGAATCATGCTTGGCATCATCGCCATCCCGGCGGCGATCATGTTCATCGGCGTTCTTTTTCTGCCGGAAAGCCCGCGCTGGCTTTGCCTCAAGGGATGCAAAGAGAGGGCTGTTGCCGTGTTCAAGCGCATGCACCTTGATGACGCCGAGATCGCCGCCGAGGTGCGCGAAATTGAGGAGAGCTTGAAGGTCAAGCAGAGCGGCTTCCAGTTGTTCATGCAAAACTCGAATTTCCGGCGGGTCATCGGACTGGGCATCGGCCTGCAGATCATCCAGCAACTCACCGGAATCAATGTGGTGATGTATTATGCCCCGAAGATTTTCGCCTTGGCCGGATTCGAGTCCGTGAGCGGGCAAATGTGGGGCACCGTGTTGGTCGGGGTGACCAACGTGCTGGCCACTTTCATCGCCATTGCCTTCGTCGACCGGATCGGCCGCAAACCGATCATGTATGCAGGCTTCGTCGTGATGGGACTGGCCCTGCTGGCCGTCGGGCTGATTTTCAACTCTGATATCGCGGACCACCCAGGGCTGGGTTACCCGGCGATCGGCGCGCTCCTCGTCTTCATCATCGGCTTCGCCATGAGCGCGGGACCAATCATCTGGGTCATTTGCTCCGAGGTTTACCCGCTGGCTGGACGTGACCTCGGAGTCACTTGCAGCACGGCGACCAACTGGGTGACCAACGCCATCGTCGGCCAGACGTTTCTGACCATGCTCGCCACCCTGGGGGGCGGAAACACTTTCCTGCTCTACGGCGGCATGAACGTGCTCTTCATCGTTTTCTTCCTCATCTTTGTGCCCGAGACGAAGGGAGTCTCCCTCGAATCCATCGAGCAAAAATTGCTCGGCGGCACACCGCTCAAGAAAATCGGCCGGTAGCGGCGCGGTCACTCCTCGATCAGCACAAGCGTGCCCGGCTTGACTCGCTGGTAGATCAACGGCGCGATGTCCGCGGGCAGGCGCACAGCCATGTCGGCGGCCGGATACCCCGGCAACCGTCCCGCGTAGAGCGCCATGCCCTCGGAGTTCAAGCGGAGAAAGTAGTGGACGGGCACCGGACGAAACGTCGTCCCGCTGGGCGCGGCATCCACCCGTGTGCTGACCCCCGGGCGCACGATTGTTCCGCGAGCATCGACAAAGTCGCCATGGAAGTTCGAGGACTGCTCGATCAGTTTTTCCGCCACGGCGAACTGCCCCGGCGGGGTGGGTGCGCGGCGCTTGCCGCTGGACACCGGGGTGTCGATGGCTGCCTCGTCGCCGACCAAGAGCACGGCGCGCTGACGACCGAGGGAAATGACGAGACGGGTATTCTCGGGCGTGGCCAGATCAAGCACCCGCGGCACGACCTTGGGCGGATCCTGCACGGTGATGAGTTCGGCCGGGGCGATCGGGGCCGCGTCCTGCGCCGACGCAGGGGCAACCGCGAGGAGGAGACTGAGAAAAAGGAGCCGGCGCATGTCGATCGTTACCAAACTGCAAGTTAGGGTTCCACTCGCCATTTTCAATGCCATTTGGTCTGCTGCCCGCATTGATGAAGATACGCGCGAGCTTTCTGCCGGCCGGCCTTGCCTTGCTCGCCCTCCTCATGGGTCTGGCCGAGGCTCCGGCGCAGTTTCGTCCCCCGCCGCAGGGCAAACCGCTCACGGTGGAAGTTCCGCGGGGTGGGACCGTGACCATTCCTCTGACCGGTTCAGACCGGGCTTTGCGCGACCTGCAATTCGCCATTGGTCGATCGCCCCGCTGGGGAAGGCTGAGCGGCCTCTCGGTCGAGTCACGCGGCCGCGCCTCGGTGCGCTATACCCACGGCGATGACGAGGACTCGCTGAGCGACAACTTCGTCTACACGGTCAAGGCCGGCAGCGGAGGCGCCGGACGTGCGACGATCAACATCAAGGTGGTGGATGCCGCGCCGGTTCTGGCGGCGCCAAAGGTGGTGGATTTCGGCGAGGTCGTCCTGGGGGAAACACCCATCCGTTCGCTCCAGGTGGCCAACCTCGGCGGCGGCATGCTCGAGGGAAAGATCAAGGTGCCCGAGCCGTTCGCGGTGGAGACCGGCGGCTCGTTTCGCCTGCGCCGCGGACGCAGCGCGGACTTTGCCATCAGTTTCGCTCCGACTGCCCCGGGCGATTTTCTCTACCGGGCTTCGCTCTCCGCGCAGGATCCCTCGGTCGTCGAGTTTCGCGGCAGGGCGATCGAACCCTTTGCCGTCACCGCGAAACCGTCGGTGCTCGCCGTGCAACCGGACGACAGCCGTCGCACGGCCCTGGAACTGGTCAACCACGCGGCCACCAACAATGTCATCCGCATCGCCCTGCCGCCGAACTCGCCGGTCGAGGTGCCGCGCGAGGTCAGCCTTGCGCCGGGCGAGACCGTGCCGCTGGAGTTGTTGATCAAGCCGCAAACCAGGGGCGAAGTGCCGCCTTTCCCTGTCGTTTTCAGCACGGCGAACCACACGAACACCCTCACATTTTCCGCCCCGCCCCTGCCGGCGCGAATCACGATTGTGTCCGCGCCGAACTTCGGCGAGGTCAAGCCAGGGTTCACCTACGAAGCCGACTTTTCCGTGCGCAACGACGGCGGAGCCCCCGCTCCTCTGCGTCTGCGTCCCGGCCCGACGATCCGTTCGATGGAAAACACCGAAGCCTTCGACCTCGCATCGGGGGAGACAAAAACCATCAAGCTGAAGCTCCGGGTGAAGAAGGATCAGACAGGGCCCGACAGCCTGCCGACAGACCTGCTGATCGATTTCAACGGCGCCCAAATCCCCGTGCCGGTCCATGCGACGGCCGCCGTGGAAGTCCCGCCCGTGACCGAGGCCGCGGCCACCCCCCCCGTGATTCCGCCCAGCCCACCGGCTCCGACGCCGACTCCGAAACCGCTCGGTTTGAATGCGGAAATCACACTGGTCCGAACAAACGGCACGGAGAGTCTGGAATGGATCGAGCGGGCGGGCTGGAGCGGCTACATTCTGCAGCGACGCAACGAGACAACGGGAGCTTGGGAAAACTACCCGCCACCGCAGGGTATCATCGCCTCGCTGCTCGCTTGGCCGAGGCAAATCAAGCATCTCCTGACCACACCGATCCAACGCGAGGAGGCGTCCGGTTTTAAGCCGACAGAGGAACCACGAGGCGGCGCGGACCTCCTGGCCGAGGCGGACGCGACGACCGTCTGGCGGATGGTTGCCTTGCCCGACGGCGGAGCCGGACACGAAAACGTCAGTGTTGATTTTGTCCTCAGCGGGGAAACACTCGCGGCGGCACCCGCGTTCGAGACCGACACCCCGGAGGTTGAACCCGGGCAACCTGACGCAGCGGAGCCGTCCGATGCGGGGCCCACGACTGAAATCCTCGCATCCGTCATCAACGCCGGGCAACACGGTGCCTCACTGCTCATCGGCGTGCCGCAGAACAGCGCGGTCAAAGCCTACCGCCTCGAACGCGGGGCCATGAGCATTCCCCTTGGTCTGAGCCCCGGCCCGCCACGCGAGCCCGCTTTTGTGCCGATCAAGCATGCAAGCGAAGGGACCAAAGTTCTCGGCCAGGCACAGGTCAAAGCCGGGGATCGCGAGCTGGATCTGATCAGGGCGCAAATCGAAGACCTGCCGGCCGGGACGCGCACCTATTGGCGGATGGTTCCCGTAGGCGATGCGACCGACGCGCGGCCGACAGGCGTGTTTGTCGTCGAGACCAAGCCATCGCCGCCTTTCCCCTGGAACACCGTGCTGCTCGGCGTCCTCCTCTCCTTGCTTGCGGGTGTGCTCTACCTCCGGTGGAGAATCAACCACCCACGTGAATGATCCCCGGGTTTCATCTGGCCAACCCCGCGGTTCGTCAGGCATGGTCGGAAGCCATGCGGTTAGCCCTTTTGCCCTCGGCCTGCGCAGTCCTGCTGACCGGATGTGCCACCCTGCCCCCGCCCAGCACCGTGGCGAAGGTTGACCTGGCGCGGTATGCCGGCGAATGGCACGAGATCGAGGCTTTCCCCACAATCTTCCAACGCGGCTGCGCCGGCACCCGGGC
Organism: Chthoniobacterales bacterium; assembly: GCA_049315725.1. Lineage (GTDB taxonomy): Bacteria > Verrucomicrobiota > Verrucomicrobiia > Chthoniobacterales > JACTMZ01 > JACTMZ01. The sequence goes on from JBMOJP010000037.1 coordinate 17,808, forward strand.
GAGCTACGAACCGCAGGCCGACGGCACGATACGGGTGATCAACAGCTGCGAGCGCAACGGCCGCATCGCCTCCATCGAGGGCGTGGCACGGCCCGTGCCCGGCAGCCACAACGCCAAATTGAAAGTGCGCTTCTTCTGGCTTCTTCAGGGTGATTATTGGATACTGGAACTTGACCGCGATTACCAATGGGCTGCGGTCGGCCACCCTGACCGCAAACACCTGTGGATTCTCGCCCGCACGCCGCAACTCGATCCCGCCATACTCGGACCACTCCGCGCCCGTCTGGCCGCGCAGGGCTACGATATCAGCCGCCTGCAACGCACCCCGCACCGCGCGCAGTCCCCTGCCCGACCCTGGGCCAGCTGCCATGAGTGAGGAAAACGTCAGCCCGCCAGCAACCCCGGCGACCAGTTTACGCCCGCCGGATTTTCTCCTGCCCAAGGTCGAAGGCAACCCCGCCCGCGGAGGCCCCGGCCATCTCCGGATCTACCTCTCCTGGGGCGGCGAGGTTTACGGTCCGGCCACCGTGATGGAAATCATGGCCGGGCTGCGTTCATCGTCTTACGAGCCGTCAGCTCTTTTCTGGTTTGAGGGACGCGGTGAGTGGAGCCCGCTGGCCGAGTTTGCCACGCTGGCCCATGGCCTGAGCAATCGGCCCGAAGCGCCGAATCCCTCGGGCGTCCGACACGAAGCCAATCCGGAATCGTGGACCACGGACCGGGATAAAACGCGGAAGGCCCGGAAAAAATCGGGGCCCGCACCCCGCCCGGAAAAGCTCCGCAAGCCGCCCGGCGGCGGGCGCGGCGGCTATTGGGTCGTCTTCTTTTTTGTCCTGCTCGCGATCGGCCTGACCGTGGGCATCCTCGTGCTGATCTCCGGCCTTATTTAGCCGTTCCGCCGAGCGCGGCTGCGACCTTGAGGCGGAGGGCATTCAAGCGGATGAAACCTGTGGCGTCCGACTGATTGTAGGCCTGCGTGGGATCGGCCTCCATCGTGGCGATGTGCGGATTGTAGAGGCTGACCGGGCTGCGCCGGCCGGCGGCGATGACGTTGCCCTTGTAAAGTTTGACCCGCACGTCGCCGGTGACATTTTTTTGCGTCTCCTCGACGAGGGCTTGCAAGGCCTCGCGCTCCGGGGCGAACCAAAATCCGTTGTAGACGAGCGTGCTGTAGCGCGGAATGAGGGAATCACGCAGATGCATGACCTCGCGATCCATGGTCAGCGACTCCATCTGCCGATGGGCGAAATGAAGGATGGCGCCGCCCGGCGTCTCGTAAACCCCGCGGCTCTTCATGCCGACGAAGCGATTTTCGACCATATCGACGCGGCCGATGCCGTGCTTCCCGCCCAGCTTGTTGAGAACCTTCATGACCCAGAATGGCCTCAGCGGCTGGTCCGGCGAACCATCGCAGCCCATGGCGGCCAGCATTTCCCCGAGCCCGCGGCAGGCGATGCCGGTGCAGTCGCCCCGCTCGAAACGCAGTTCAACATGCTCGGCCTCATCCGGTGCATCCTCCGGCGATACGCTGAGCCGGAACATGTCGGAGTTTTCCTCGTTGCTCGCATCGAACCAAGGATCCTCCAGAATGCCGCTCTCGTAGCTGATGTGCAGAAGATTGCGGTCCATCGAATAAGACTTCTTGGCCGTGACCGGGACAGGGATCCCATGGGCCTCGGCATAGGCAATCATCTCGGCGCGACCCGGAAACTTTTCCCGGAAGCGTTCCTGCCGCCAGGGAGCAATAACCTCAAGCTCCGGCGCAAGGGCGGCCGCCGCCAATTCAAAACGCACCTGGTCATTGCCCTTGCCGGTCGCGCCGTGGGCCACCGCCGCCGCGCCCTCGGCCCGGGCGATTTCCACCATGCGCTTGGCGATAAGCGGACGCGCGATGCTCGTGCCGAGAAAATACTGGCCCTCATAAATTGCCCCCGCGCGGAACATGGGGAAGATGAAATCCCTCGCGAACTCCTCCTGCAGGTCGTCCACGAAACACTTGGTGGCGCCCGTCCCCAGCGCCTTGGCCTCGAGGCCGTCGAGTTCCTCCTCCTGGCCGATGTTGGCGCAGAACGCCACCACCTCCGCCCCGTAGGTTTCCTTCAACCATTGCAGCAACACCGAGGTGTCGAGGCCGCCCGAATAAGCACAAACAATTTTCACGAATATTCTCATATCGTGCCGGCCGCGCCGTGGCAATGCAGCGGGACTTGCCCGCGGCGCGGCGATCCTTACTATTGTGGCCATGAAGGTCTCCAAACGTGGCGAATACGCCCTGCGCGCCCTGATCGACCTCGGCATCGCGCAGGAACTCGGCCGCCCTCTGCTCCGCGCCCAGGAAATTGTCGCCCGCGAAAATCTGCCCAAGGGGTTCCTCGACCAAATCCTCATGCAGCTGCGCAAGGCCGGCTACGTCGGCACCAAGCGCGGGAAATACGGTGGCTATTTTCTCAGCATGCCCATGGACAGCATCTCCATCGGCCAGATCGTCCGCCTGATCGACGGTCCGCTGGCACCCATCCGCTGCGTCAGCCAGAGCAAATACGAGAAATGCTCCTGTCCCGACGAGAACACCTGCGGGCTTCGCACCCTCATGCTGGAGGTGCGCAACTCCATCGCCAACATCCTCGACCGTCACACTTTGGCTGACACCGTGCGGAGCACGATGGCGAAGATGCGTTCATGCGGCAACCGCATGCCCTACGCCCTCGAAATTAGCGCGGCGCAGTGACCCCCTGATTTCCCGGTGAGGGCTTTAGCCACGTCGCCGACCACGGCTTTGGCTTCGCCGCAGACCATGAGCGTTTTGCTTCTCCCCGCCACCGCCGACTGTCTCGCGGGCAAAAATCAGATATCGCTACCCAACGCGAGCATCACGCGGTAACGACGAAGGATCTCCTTCAGGGCCGCGGTGGCCGCCTTCACCTGCACGTCCACCGCCTCGGTGGCCGGGGTTTCAAAGACAATCTCGAAGGGCCGCGGCTGGATCTGCCCGCCCGAGAGAATGCCGTCATACCCCTCGTCGATGATCCCGTCGTGGGCGCGGAAACCATCAATGACCGGGGCGCGGTTGACCGGGAGATGCCGCTCCGCCGCGAGCAGGGCCGGGGCCAGAAGCTCGCGGCTGATCGTCGCCCCGCGCACGAAACCGTAAAGGCCCTCGCTGGTGTCGTCGGAATGCAGCGAGACGATGCCATGAAACCTGCGGCTCACGATTTCCTGCTCGAGGAGGGCCACCTCTGGCTCGTCCGAGCCGCGCCAGAAATGACGGTTGAGATCCTCCCCGCGCCGCGAGTGACGCGTGCCGTCCTCGTAGCCGCTCGGATTGCACAGGGGGTAAAGCTGCACCTCGTAACCGCGGAAAAGGTCCGGCTGCCGCCGGGCCAGACGGGCCAACTCAAGCAAGGCACCCGCCCCCTGGGGTTCATCACCGTGGATCGTGGCGAAAAGCCCCAGCCGCACGGTGGGGTTTCCGTCCGGGTCCCCGCGCAGGGTGAAACGGTGCAGTTCGTAGCCGCGGCTCCCCGCGACAAAACCACCCAGGCTGCCCGACTCGAGCACCCCGGTCTCCACCGCCTGCCAGAACGGGCGGAGCATCTGCTCACAGCACGAACCCTCCGGCCGCGCAGCCGGGGCGCTCCCGGAGGCCGTCAGGGCAAGCATCCGTCGGTCTTTCGCCCCGTGCGCCCTCATCGCAACGCGGTCGGCACCAGAAGCCCGTTCTTGACATCATTCTCCTTGAAGCGGTTGTTCTCGAAGATTCGGACGTGGCGGAACACCACCGAGACGTTGTCTCCGGGCTTGAGCCCGAGTTCGCCCAGGCGGGCCCGGGAGATCTCCGCCTCGAATGGCTCGTGTGTGCCCTCCCGCTCGAGGGCCACCCGGCCGTAGTTTCCCGCCGAAAAAATGTGCAGCACCTTGGCACTGATGGCGTATTGGTGGGCGGTTAGGCCCGGGGGCTCAATCTCGACATCGTGCGGCCGGACATAAAGCACATCGGCGTCCGGCGCATCCGATCCGGACACGCCGCCGCGGAAGCGGTTCACGTTGCCGAGAAACTCGATGACGAAAGGAGAGACAGGGGCATCATAGACTTCCTGGGGCGAACCAACCTGCTCGATGCGCGCGTTGTTCATGACCACGACCTCGTCGGCCAGCTCGAGAGCCTCCTCCTGATCGTGAGTGACGAAAACCGTGGTGATCTTGATCTCCTCCTGGAAGGTGCGAAGCCACCGCCGCAAATCCTTGCGCACCTTGGCATCAAGCGCCCCGAAGGGCTCGTCGAGGAGGAGGACGCGCGGCTCGACCGCGAGGGCGCGCGCCAGGGCCACGCGCTGACGCTGTCCGCCGGACAGCTCGGACGGATAGCGCCGGTTCAATCCATCAAGCTGGACGAGCTCGAGCAGGCGGTTCACGCGACGCTGGATCACATCGGCGGACGGACGGGTCGCCCGCGGCAAGGCCCGCAGGCCGAAGGAAATATTCTTCTCCACCGTCATGTGGCGGAAGAGCGCGTAATGCTGGAAGACGAAACCCACACCACGCTTGCCGGGGGCCACATCGGTGACGTCCTCGCCGTGGAAAAGCACACGCCCATCCTTGTCCGGGTCCGGGTATTCCAGCCCCGCCATGATGCGCAGCAGGGTGGTTTTGCCCGAACCGGACGGACCCAGCAGCGAGACGAGTTTGCCCTCGGGCACCTCGAGGCTGACGCCCCCGAGCGCGGTGTAGTCTCCGAAGGTTTTGTGGATGTTGCGGGCTTGGATGCTCATGGTCGGGCCAGGGTCAGTAGCGGTTGGCTCGGGCCGCACGCCATTCAATGAAGTTTTTCAGCAGAAGGGTCAGGAGGGCAAGCAGGCTGAGGATGGTGGCGAGCGAGAAAGCGCTGACGCTCTGGTATTCCATGTAAAGCGTTTCGATGTAGAGAGGCATCGTGCTGGTCTGACCCTTGATGTTGCCGGACACGACCGAGACGGCGCCGAACTCGCCCATGGCGCGGGCGTTGCAAAGCACGACACCGTAGAAGAGGCCCCATTTGACATTGGGCAGCGTGACATGAAAAAACGTGCGCCAGCCTCCAGCCCCGAGGGTGAGCGCCGCGAGTTCCTCGTCCCGGCCCTGCGCCTGCATGACAGGGATCAGCTCGCGTGCGATGAAGGGCAGGGTGATGAAAATGGTGGCCAGCGCAATGCCGGGCAGGGCAAAGATGATCTTCAGGTCCCACGCCTTGAGGGGCCCGGCCAGCCAACCGTGGGTGGTGCTGAAGATCAGCACGAAGATCAACCCGGCAATGACCGGCGAGACGGCGAAGGGCAAATCAAGCACGGTGACGAGCAGACTCTTGCCGCGGAAGGTGAACTTGGTGATGGCCCAGGCGGCGGCCAGACCGAAGACCAGATTGACCGGCACGCTGATGGCCGCCACGGTCAGGGTCAGCCTGATCGCATCAAGCGCGTAGGGATCCGAGAAGGTCGCGAGATAAAGCTGCGCGCCCTTCCTGAACGCCTCGTAGAAGACGGCGACCAGCGGCATGAGGAGGAAGAGAAAAAGGAAGGCCACGCCCACCGTGATGAGAAGCCAGCGCACCGGGGCGGTTTCCGTGATGGTGCGGAACGACTTCGGCGGGATGAAAACGCGGGTGCGGGAAACGATGGCGGCCATGGGTGGTCAGGCGTTCTTCTCCGCCCAGCGCTGGAGGAGATTGGTGATGAAGAGCAGGACAAAGCTGGCGACCAGCATGACAGCAGCCACCGCCGTGGCCTGGGGGAACTGGTAGTTCTCGAGGAACTTGACGATGACCAGCGGCGTGA
>JBMOJP010000038.1:0-23481 GCA_049315725.1 Chthoniobacterales bacterium
GAGGCTGGCTGGCGGACCGCTGGATGCGGCGGACCGACCGGGGGCGCATTTATGTTAGTGCGTTGGGCATGGCCTTGATCATTCCCGCGCTTTTCGGGGTCGGCAACTCCCCCGCCCTCGGGTCGTTCGCGCTGGCTATTGCTTCGCTCATCCTCTTCGGCATCGGCTGGGGATTCTTCGACATAAACAACATGCCCATCCTCTGCCAGATCGCCCGCCCGGAAGTGCGGGCCACGGGCTACGGCCTGATGAATTTTGTCAGCATCAGTTGCGGCGGCTTCGCCGACTGGGGCTTCGGCGCGATGCGCGACCGTGGCGTCCCGCTCAACCTCATCTTCGGCGTCTTTGCCAGTGCCTGCGTGATCTCGGTCGTGCTCGTGCTGCTGATCCGTCCTCGACAGACGGAGGCCAGGGGCTGATTTTTCGCATCCCATGCGCTTCTTGCCCGCCACCCTCGGCGCCATTCTGCTCGCCACTGTTCCTGCCCTTTGGGCGGGGGAAGAAGTTCCACCTTCCGAGGTCGAATTGCACATGGACCAAATGTCGCGCGATCTCAAGAAATTGTCCCGGAGGTTGGATACTCTGGGGCAGAAGGACGCTTGCCTTGCGCTGGTCGATTCTGCACTTGCGGCCAACGCCGCCTGCCAAAAGCTGGTCCCCGCGTCAGCCGGCGACCGCCGCGGCAAGGAATTGGATGACTACCTGGCGCTCTACCAGCAGGGCCTCGCCGAGCTCGAGGCGAGCCTGCAGAAGCTGCGCCGGGACCTGGCCGACGGAAACATGGCTGCGGCCGCGGAGGAACTCGATGCCGCCTACGACCTTCGCAAGCGTTACCACAAGAAGCTGCTCTGAGCCGGTCTCAGAACCGCAGCCCAACGCCGTGGTGATAAACCAGTTCGCCCCCCGGCCTTCCCGCGGCCACCACCTCGCGCGCGGCCAGCAAGGCAAGCACGGATGCCGCCACCGCGACGATTGCTGCGGCCACGCCGGCATGGCGCGAAGCCTCCCCTTGCTCTTCATGGGCATCAAGCACCCGCCGCCCCTCGCCCGCGGGCACGGCGATCTCCTCGGATCTTTCCCGCTCCCCCGTGTTGACCGCAGCCAAAGCCCCGAGCGCACCCACGGCCAAGGCGGCCGCCGCGATCCACGTCCATGGCCGCAGGAAGACCGCCGCGCAGGCTAAGGCAGCCCCGACGAGTAAAAACGCCAAGGGAAAATGCACCACCGCGGGATGCAGGGGATCGGGCCAGGGAATCATCGGACGCACCGCGGACGCCGGGACCGCATCACGCGAACAAATCCATGACCGGCTTACCCATGTCCGCAATGGTGAAGGGCCGCTTGCTCGGCGACACGACCTTCTCGCTGAGGTCCAAGCCCAGCGCGTGGGCGATGGTCGCGTTGAGATCCGTGATTTCCACGGGGTTACTGCGGACCCGCGAGCCGTTGCCATCGGTCTCACCGTATTTGAAGCCGCCCTTGGTCCCCCCACCCGCGAGCAGACAGGTGAATGCGGCCGGGTGGTGGTCGCGCCCGCCGCGGTTTTGCTGCTGGATTTCCGGCGTCCGACCAAATTCCGTCCCCACCACGACGAGCGTCTGGTCGAGCAAGCCCCGCGCCGCAAGGTCGGTGATGAGCGCCGCGTAAGCCTGGTCGAAATCCTGACATCGCGCCTCCACCGCCGTGAAATTGTCGTAGTGCGTGTCCCATCCGCCGAGCGACACCTCGACAAAGCGGACCCCGTGCTCGACCAGGCGCCGGGCCAGCAAGCAGCCTTGGGCGAAGCGGGTCTCGCCGTAGAGGGTTCGCGTCGGCTCGCTTTCCCCGGTCAGGTCGAACGCTTTCAGATCCTCGCTCTTCATCAGCCGCACGGCTTCGCCGTAGAGGCTCTCGTAGGCGCGGACATCGGGATGCGGAAACCGCTCGTGGAATCCTTTGTTCAGGCGGTCGGCCAGAGCCAGGCGACGCTCGAAGTCATCAACCGTGACATCGGCCGGACGGTGCGAGTCCTTGAGCCCCTCGGCGGGGTTGCCGATCGGTGCGGCGGCATAGGTCGCGCCGAAGAACCCGCCTGTGGAAAGTTCCGACGAGGTGTCGATGGCGACGAAGCCGGGGATTTCCTGCTTGAGCTTGCCCCCCAGTTTGATCACCCATGCGCCAAGGGCGGGGTGCTGGATCGTGCCGCGCATGGGATAGCTGGTGTGAAGGATGTATTGCCCGTGCTCGTGCGCGCCGTTGATCGAGGTCATGGAGTTGATCACGCAGACCTTGTCCATCACCTGTGCCGTCTTCGGCAGGTAGTTGGTCACCATGATCCCGTCGGCCTTGGAACCGAGCGCCTCGACCGGGCCCATCACGTCCTTGCGCTTGGGCTTGGGATCGAAGGTGTCGAGATGACTCATGCCGCCAGACATGAAGAGATAAATCACGTGGCTGGCCCGCGCTCCGGCGGCGGCCGTGGCTCCGTCGGCCCGCGCGAGGAGCGAGGCCATCCCACCCAGCCACGGCATGACCCGCACGCCGAGGAACGAGCGGGCTGCCATGTTCATGAAATGACGCCGGGACATCTCGTCGGCTTGGCAGGTCTCGCAGGGCGGGTTCATGGCGCGGATTATTGGAGGTAGAGAAACTCGGCGGACATGACCATGGCCGCGGCAATATTGGCGGGCGCCGTCTCGGGCGCCGTCTGAAACTCGGCGAGCATGAGCTCCATTTCCCCGGCCGAAGGCTCGCGGCTGAGCACCGCGAGGTAAAGCTGCCGGACCTTGTCTTCCGGCGTGTTGAGCGCAGCGAGGCCGAGGTTGAGCTGGGCCTCCGGCTTGCCGATCAACTCGCGCTGGACAAAGCCGTTCATCAAAGCCAGCACCTGTCCGATGTTGGGCTCCCGCGTGGCCCCGTCGACCACCTCGCGCGTCGACTGGCCGAAGAGCGTGAGAAAATGATCGGCTGGTGCCGGGCTCGGCAGTTCGGAGGCACGCGGAAACGATCCCCGGACGAAATCCACCGGACCCTGGCGCATACTGGGAGAGCCCATGTCCCCGGAAACCCCAGCCTCCTGCTCGGCCCGGACTTTCCCCAGGAAGACGTTGAAATAGGCGCGCACTTCTTCCTCGGATTTCAAGCCCAGAACCTCGCGCGACAACTGCTTCATGTCCATCTTGCCCTCGAGGATCGGGCGACCGCTCAGGTAGATGGTCTGGTCAACCGGCCGCCGCGGCTGGCCATCCGGATTGCCTGCCACGAGGGTGACGAGCGAATCCCACACCTGCTCGGCGGAAAGGCGAGCGACCCTGCGTCCGCGAAAATCATCGGACCCGCCGGGCGCCTGCGAGGGTCCTGCGGCGGTTTCATACTCGAAGGCCCGCGTGAGCAACAAGGCGTGCTGAAAATCCTGCAGGTTGTAGTTGAGCGAGGTCATCAAGGTGGCCAGATATTTGGTCAACAGTGGGTTTTCGGTTTCGGAGAACTCGATGTAGTCGTCCGCCGGCTCAAAAATTCCGACCCCGATCACTCGCTGCCAGAGAAGGTTGGCAATCATCGTGGGAAAACGGTCGCCCGTGCCCGTGGTCATCCATTCTGCGAGCCGCTGGCGCCCGTCGTCACGGTCGCGCTGGCCCGTCATGCTGATGATTTTGCCGAAGGGCGACCGCGCGCCCTCGATGTCGCCGGGATGCGCGTCGTGGTATCGGTAGTCAAGGGGCAGAACGATGCGCCCGGTGCCACCGCCGGCCAGACTCATCCCGTAGATGTCGCGCCAGAACAACCACGCCACCTCGTATTCGAGCGACGTCTGCGAGCGTTCGCTCATCTCGCGAAAAAGATCGAGCATGAGGTCGGGGTGCATGGAATCCGTGCCATTGGTGAACGCGGCCAGCCGGAAAAAGTCCTTCTGCTTGGTGTCGCCGAACGGGTCGTTGTGGCACTGGGCGCACTCCATGCTCGAGCCGAGGAAAACGCGCATGGCGGTGGCCATGTGGTCGAGAGGCATCCCGCGATCGCGCGTGTAATAACCCACCGCCGCCGTCTGCTCGTTCCACCCGTCGCCCTTGGCCGTGAGCAAGGCTGCGACCATTTTATCCCAGGGCATGTTTTGCTCCACGGCCTCGCGCACCCAGTTGCGGTAGGCGTCGAACCGCAGGGCCTGGCCGACTTTGTGGTCGACCACGCGCAGCCGGTCGAAGGCCCAGTTGGACATGTGGCTCGCGTAGCCGGGCGACTTGATCAGCCGGGCAATCAGCTCGGGGCGCTTGCCCGGCTGGTCGCTGGAAAGAAAGGCCCGCGCCTCCTCCACGGTGGGAATGCGGCCGACGGTGACAAGATACGCGCGGCGGAGAAATTTTTCGTCGGGGACGAGGACCGGCTCAGGACGCTTTTGTCCCTCATGGAATTTTGCCAGATGTTGGTCAATGGTCCGCGCTGCGGCCCAGAGACGAGGATCGGTCCCCGCGGGCGGCCCGGCACTCGATGGGGCGCGCGGCTCAGGCGACGCGGCAGCCGGGACCGCCGGTTTGGTCAACGCCGGGGAAGCCGGGGCCGGTTCCTTCGGGCCTTCCCCTGGCGAGGAGGCGGCCAATTTCTCCTGCCGCATTTCTTCCACCAGGTCCAAATCCCGGGTGAACCAGCTGCGCGGCCGCCTCGCTTCCACCACGCCGTCGCTGACCACATAGTAGCCCGCCTCCTGCCGCACAAAACGAACCTCGTCTCCCCGGGAGAACCCACGCCCACCGTCCTTCGAGGGCTCGCTGAAGCGCTTGATGACATAGAGAACCTCCTGCGGGGCAAGCCGGGGCGTCGGCTCGGGCGTGGAAACAGGCAGGGCGTTCGCCTCTTCCGCCGGGGTCGCCACCGGAGCAGCAACGGCTGTGTCCGTCTCCACTGGAACCACTTCTCCGGGGGGTTCGACGGCCGGCGCGGTTGCCGGCGGCTGGCGCGACGGGCGCAGCAAGACCAGCGCGGCCAAAGCGGCCAGAACCAGAGGGATGATAAACGCTCGCACGGGGGGCCGTTGCTTCTACGCGCGAATTGAAGGCTTGGAACCGCCCGAGGTCAAATATGTTCGTGCTCATGCGGCTGATCCCGCCCGCGCAAAATCGAACAACGCACCGGAGGAATCAGAGAATCAGTGCCGCCATGCTGAAGTAGACGAAGACCGTAACAAGGTCGGCCAAGGCGAGGGTCAGCGGCCCCGCGGCAATCTTGGGGTCGAGCTTGAGCGCATGCAGGACGGACGGCACGCTCAGCCCGAAAAAGCAGGCGGAGCAGAGGGAGATAAAAATGCTGGCCCCGATGACAAAACCCTCGAGAGCGGTCCCGCGCCAGAACCAGGCAATGAGCCCGACCAGCGTGCCGCAGGCCGCGCCGATGAGCAGGGCCGCCCCGGCCTCCCGCAGGAGGGTCCGGCCATACCAGGCAAAGCTTGGCTCGACCACGCGCAGGGTCTGGATGGTCACGGCCATTGACTGCATGCTCACGCTTTCTCCCAAGCCGAGAACGAGGGCGAGAAAGAAGGCGAGGATCAGGCTCTCGGCCAGGGTGACTTCGAAAAATCCGGCGAGGACGGCACAAAGCGAGCCGCTCATGATCGTGGCGAGAAGCCACGGAAAACGGTAGCGGAAGGCCTGCCAGGCGGAGGCGTCTTTGACTTGCGAAATACGAAAACCGATGGACTCGAAGAGCGCGTCGGTCTGCTCGCGTTCGGCGATGTCGAAAGCCTCCTCGGCGAGCAATCCCACATCCACCACCCCGACGAGCCGGCGCTCGGCGTCGACTACGGGAAAGGCCAGCAGCTTGTGGAGGACAAAGAACTCGCAAGCCTCGAGGATGGAGGCGGTCGCGGGGATGGCCATGACCCGCCGGATCATGACGTCCTGAAGTTTCTGATCGGGCGTCGAGGTGAGCAGCTTTCTCGTCGGCAGAACGCCGGCCAACCGGTCCGCCGCATCGACCACGTAGAAGTAGACAATCTTGTCGCCGACCCCGGTGCTGCGCAAACTGTCCAGCGCCTCGCCGACCGTGGTGTTCTCGCGCAAGGGCACGACATCATACGGCCGCGCGACGGAAGCGACCGATTGGCTGAGGTGCTCACGGCTGGAAAGCATGGCCGAATCCTACCACCAAGGGCCAAGCGGGCTCGAAACAATCTGCCGCCGGAAAAATTTCCCGCGCTCAGTCTGCGGCGGCCCGCTCCGGCATGCGCACCGTGCGCAGCACAATGAGACCGCCGACGAAAAAGACGAGGGTGACGAGGATGGACTCGCGGAGACCAACGGCATCGGCCAGCACGCCCATGGCCAGAGGACCGATGATGGCGGCGAGTTTGCCGAAAATACCCCAGAATCCGAAGAACTCGGCGGCCCGGTCGCGCGGGGAAAGAATGCTCACGACGGCCCGGCTGGCCGCCTGGCTTGATCCGATCGCCAGGCCTGCAATGTTGCCGACGAGGAAGAAAAGAAGCTTGGTTTGGCAAAAATAAGCGCCGACCGCCACCGCGCACCAAAGCAGAAGCGTAACCGTGAGAGCGGTGATCGAGCCGACGCGATCCTGCCACCAGCCGCAGAGAAAGGCCCCAAGGGCGCTGCTGAGTTGCAGCACGGCAAAGAGCGCCAGGTTTTCCACCATGGTGAAGCCCAGCACTTGGGTGGAATAGATCGCGGCGAAGGCCACGACCGCACAAAGCCCGCTGATGTAGAGCAGGAAGGCGAAGAGAAAGCGCAGCAACTCCGGATGCCGCGGCAACTCGTGTGCGGCCGAGCCGATACTGCGCCAGCCCAACCGCCAGAGGGATTCAGTCCGCGGCTGGGCCGTGCCGCGCTCATGCAGCAGGAAGAGCACCGGCATGGTGGCCAGCACCATGAAGAGGGCGGTGGCGACAAAGGTCCATTGGATGTGATCCGGCGCGAGATGCATGACAAACAAAGCCAGCCCCAGGGCTCCCAGCCCGCCGAAGTAGCCGAAACTCCAGCCATAACCCGACACCTTCCCCACGTTCTCCGGCGTGCTCAGCTCGCTGAGGAAACTGGCGCAAAAATTTTCGCCGAAACTAAAGGCCGCGTAGGCCACGACCACGAGCGTGACGGCCAGCACGACCGTGCCAGGGCCGGTGAACCACAGCAGCGCCGTGGCCGCGGCGCAGGTCCACATCATGGCGAGGAGAAACCTTTTCTTCGACCCGCCGGTGTCGGCCAGAACGCCGAGGGCCGGACCAAAGACAATGACCACGGCCTGCGAGACGGCGAGAGTCAGACTCCAGAGCGTGTTGGCCAGATCGCCCTTGGCCACCACTCCGGTGAAAAATGGACCGAAGACCACGGTGATGACCACCGTGACGAAGGCCGAGTTGGCGAAGTCGTAGCAACACCACCCGAAAATCTCCCGCTTGCGGACCGGCTCATTCATGGGGCCGGCATCATGCACGGAACGGGTCCGGGTTAAAACCCGTTTTCCACCACGACCTCGTCGTAGGCCAGTTGGCCCGGCCGCGGCCACGAGTCCTGCGTCTTTTTCCCGATGGCGATCATGAAGGAAATAACGTGGCCGGGCGGGAGATTGATGATTTTCCCCACCGCGTCGTAATCGAAGCCATCCATCGGACAGGAATCGTAACCCATGGCCTTGGCCGCGAGCATGAGGGTCTGTCCGGCTATACCGCACGAGCGCATGACCTCATCCCTCTCCACCTCGGGCCGACCGCCGTAATATTGGCCGATGGCCGGAACAAGAAAGTCCTGCACCGACTGCGGGGCCTTGGCCCAGTAACGGGCGGGATCCTGCTCCCACGCCTTGAGGTTGCCGCACAGCACGATGAGGAGCGAGGCCTCGGTCACCTGGGCCTGATCCCAGGCGGCGGCGCGGATTTTTTTCCGCACCTCCATGTCGCGCACGACGACAAAGCGCCAGTTCTGGATGTTGAACGCGGTGGGGGAGAGCAGGGCCAACTCCAACAGCTGGCGTTCTTCTTCGGCAGAGAGCCGATGGTTCGGATCGTAGTCCTTGATGGCGCGGCGGGCCCGAATGGCTTCAATGGTGTTCATCCGGCGAAGCCTGCCCGAGACGAAGAAAAGAATCAATCCGCGCGGCGGCGGATCACGGAATCCACGACCACAATTCGATGAAAACGAAGCGCACCAGCGCCCGGGTGAAGGCCACGATCACGAAGGTCGGCTCGCCCTTGATTTTGGCCTGGCCGGTCAGGCCGCTGCGCAACTCGCCGCTGGCGTTGTCCATGCGGCCCAGCACGGGAACCGTGCGGCCGGCATCGGTGCTCAATTCCTCAGCCGCCGGGAGGATTTGTTCCACCGTGCCCTCAAACTCCTTCTCCGGGTAGGACCAGAGCCGAAGCCGCAGACGGGCCCCCACCTTGACTTCGCCAATTTCGGGCTCGGGGACCGAGACTTGGATCAGCACGGTCTGCAAATCCTCGACCACGGCGAATTCGTTGCCCTCCTTCATGAAGCTCTTGAGCTTGTATTTGAGGTCCTTCGTCACGATCTGGCCGGAGATCGGGGTGACGATGGCGGTGCGGCGGAGCAGCTCTTTGTTCAGCTTGATCTCCGAATCCATCTTCGCCTTTTGCGCTTCGAGCGTGGAAATCTGGTTCGGGTTGACTTGGGCCTTGACCGCAGCAAGGTTGGCCTCGGTTTCCGCGAGCGCTTCCTTCGCTTGGTCCGCCTTCTGCTTGAAATCCTCGAGCTCCTGGGTCGAGGAGGAGCCCTTGGAGAAGAGCAGCTGGGCGCGCTTCAAGTCGTCATCGGCGTATTTGGAGGTGATGCGGGCCGAGTCCACCTTGGATGAGGCGGACGCGACCTCCTCTGGCGTCGGAGTCGTGCGGAGTTTCTCGATCTCGTAAGTTATGGCCTCGCGGTCCGCCACGGCGCTCTCCAGATCGCGCACCTGCCGGTGGTCGGCGATCTGCGCAATGCGCGTCCCGGCGGAGACAAAGTCGCCGCTGTCGAAAAAGATATCCTCCACCATACCCTCCATCTGGGCATTGAGGATGACCCGCTGGGCGGGCAAAACCTCCGCCGTGCCGCCGACGTGGAAGGGATAAGGAATAAAAAGGCAGAGAACAAACGCGATCAGGATGGCATACTTGATCCGCCGCCTCCGGCCCACGTCATCACCGCCCCCGGATGGTGTCACCTTCCAGACGGGTTTCTGCGTGGGCGGGGCACTGCTCGGCTGGGCGGCAGCTTTGGCCCCGTGGCGCTCGAGAACAGATTTGGCCGAAGGTTGCATTAAGTGGGTAAAGTCGGCTGGCAGCAGCAGAGATCGGCCGGGCCGCCTGCTTGAAATTCATCCCTACGAAGGAGAGTTGCAAGGGAGAAGATAGCCCCGAAAAGGACAAAGGCAACCACCGAAGCCGGGGACAAGGCGCCCAAGCGGCTCACTCGTCCGATCGGCGCGCCTCCGCCGCACCTTGGCGAACGACGTCAGCGACGAATTTGTCGAAAGCAGCGAAACCTGGATAACTGCGCACCTCGTAGTCGTAGCCCTTGCCTCGCTCGGCCTGACGGGCCTTGACCTCTTCGAGACGCTCCCGGCAGGCCTCGCTTTGGGACAGGCCAAGGTGGCGGTATATTTTCCCCACCGCGGCGGAAATGTCGGAGGCCACGCCAGCGTAGGGCACCAGCACCTGGTGTTCGTGCGGCACCTGCTGCTCTATGATGTCGACCAGGCGGGCGCTGTCTTTTTCCATGCGCCGAAGCACGGAATCCTCCCATCCATCGATCGTCAGCGGATCCACCCCTGTCTTGGACATGGTGGAATAGCGGATGAGGGCGAGGAGGGAATTCATGAAGCCTCCGGAATCGCGCAGACTGAAAATGAACTCCGCCCCGGGGTAGAAGGAAAGAATCTCGGGAAACTTCGTGTGACTGGTTACCTCCTTGGAGAGAAAGCGGAGACCCTCGGCGCCGTTGAGATAAATGACTTTCTGGATGACTTTCCGGTGGGTGGCCAGCATGTGCGTCCGGACCTTGGCCGGCAAGCGGGTGAAGTCGTCGAAGTAGTCAAGCAGGTCGGAACAGGGAAAGCGCAGGAAGATGAAAAAGTGGTGGAGAAAACGCTCCTCGAAAAAAATGCCGTCCTCCTCCCAGTCATCGAGCTTGTTCGGATGCATCCGGGCGGCCACTTCCCCGGCGGGAGTGGCCGACCAATAATTCTTTTGCAGCAGGCTTCGCGCGAGTTTGGAGGAGCGGATCAGCTTCTGCACGCCGATGAAGGGATAACGCCACTCGATATGCCGGGCCGCGGTGAAGTTTTCCCGGTCGGACGCGAGCGTGCGGTGGAGGAAGGTTGTGCCGCTTCGCGGTTGGCCGAGGATGAAGACCGGCCGCACCTGGACCTTGCGGTAGCCGGGATAAAGAATTTCATCGAGATACCACAGCGCGGTGAAGATGGGCGTGCTGAAAGCGTAGGTGAGGAGGAACCGGGCCTGCCGCAGACGCCTGCCCCACCCCGGGCCGGGGCCGGTGAAGATCTGCCTCCACAGGACGAAATAGGTGCGCCAATAGGGGAAAGGCGAGAGGACAACGCCCAAGCCGTAGAGGGCCAGAGCCAGGAGGAGGAAGAACTTCACGGGCAGAAAACGCAGGTCTCCAAGGCACAGCACCCTCGCGGTTGGGCCCTCGCGGGGAGACGGGGCCTCACTGTGGCCTCAGGCGCCATGCGCCGAGAAAGGCCCGCCCTGGTCAGTGGCCGCGAAGGCTTCGAAGTAAGCCGCGGCCAGCGCAGCCTCATCCCCAGGGGAGGCAGCCCGGACCTGCAGGAGGGCTGGATGTTTCTCCACGAGCTTCTTGCTATGAAGGACCGCGGCGTTGAACTCCGCCACGGCATCGGCGAAGCGATTGTCCTGCATGAACACTTCGGCCAACCGCCGGTGGACCACCCCGAGGTGCGACTCGCCGTTGGCCAATCCGGCCAGCAGCTTGCGGGCCTCGGCTGGTTTGCCCTGGGCGGAGAGCGTGCGCGCGGTCTCCACCTTGGCCAACACGCTGCTCTCGTCAATCTCCAGCACCCGGGCAAACTGACGCAGTGCCGCATCGTAATCCTTGCCCTCCAAATAGGCATGGCCGAGCACGAGGTGAACCTGGGCGTTGTCGGGCTGGAGCTCGGAGGCCTGCCGAAGCGAGCTGATCGCGGCGACAAAATCCCCGCGTGACGCGAAAATCTTCCCGATCTGCAGGTGCGCCTGCCACGCGTCCGCATCGCGCCCGAGCATGGCCTGCAACTCCTGCAAGGCCGTGTCATCATCACCTTTCCGCCGGTGGATCG
This sequence comes from Chthoniobacterales bacterium, assembly GCA_049315725.1. GTDB lineage: Bacteria > Verrucomicrobiota > Verrucomicrobiia > Chthoniobacterales > JACTMZ01 > JACTMZ01. The sequence goes on from JBMOJP010000038.1 coordinate 11,272, forward strand.
TCGCAATCCCGAGGCGGGCTTCATCATACTGCGGGTTGTGCCGCAGCGCCTCCTGCAAAGCAGCCAGCGCATCATCCAACCGCTCCATCTTGGTGTAAACACGACTCAGCCCGAGATAAGCCTGACCCATGCTCGGATTGATGGCCAGGGCCTCCTTGAGTTTTTCCAGGGCTTTTTCCAGCAGACCCTTGCGAACGTAAACCGTGGCGGACATGAGGAGCGCCACCGGCATGTCCTTCTTGAGATGGAGCGCGCCCTCGTAATACTCGAGCGCCTCATCGAGTTCGCCCTTGGCCGCGTAGACATTGCCCATCAGCAGGTAGCCGGGAGCGAAATCAGGATTTTTCTCCAAGATCTGTCCCAAGATGTGCTTGGCTTCGCCCAAGTGCTTGGCTTGGATGGCCTGACGGGCCGAATCCATCATGCCCTTGAGGGCATTACCGCCAGCGCCTCCACCGCCTCCACCGCCGGCCGGCGGCCGGGCTTCAACTGCCTTCGCGTTCCAATCCATAGATAGTCTTTCTTTCTGCTCCTAAAGTTCCCGCCAATCTGCGGGCGCGGGAGGGACCAATGCAGGCCAATATTCTTTCCGCATGTGGGAAGAAACACTTCCCACAGAGCAGGATTTCGCGCAAGTGCTATTTCCGCCGCTGCGAGGCCGACCTTTGAAAACTGGTCATGCGGTAAATGGACCAACCGCAGTAGATGACCAGAACCAGCCAGAGAACGACCCCCGCCCCGTTCCATTGGCGCTCAAACTGGTCGAAAACGTCGTAGGCGATGTAGATGAAGGCTGCGTAGAAAAACAAGATCGAAAGCAGGCCGAAGATGACCAGCCGGCGAAACGCCCGGCCGTGGCGCGAAAGAACGGCGGGCTTGCGGCGGAAAAGATCCCAGACCATCCGGTGCGACCTGAGCCGAAGGTCCGGAACGTCGAGCAGCGCGGAAAAAAAGGCGGCACCATCGGTGCGCCAAAGCGGATTAGCCGAGAAGGCCAGTCCGATGAACGAGATGGCCGCAATGGCCACGCCGATGAACGAGAGCGTCTCGTTATACCGCGCCATCCACCACACGGCCACGCCGACGCCGAAGGACGCGAAGCGAACCAACGGGGTCGTGGCACTGAGCCAGAGACGGGTGCGCCGCGCAACGGGTCCATTGGCTTCGATGTGGGCGTTGAAACGCGGGATGAGGCCGATTTCGAGGAAAATGCCGGCGCTCTTGACCCGCAACCCCGCCTGGCGGGCCACGCAGCCGCGGGCAATCTGGGCCACCACGTTGACCGTGATCGTGGTCATGAGCAGTTTCCCGACGAAACCAAACTCCTGGGTCGACTTTCCGACGGCCTGGAGAAACAGGCTGTAGTGCCGCGCCACGAGGATGATGCCCAGGCAGAAAAAAAACGGCACGGAGGCGACGAAGAGGTAACGCACCGGGTAAAGAACCTCGGTCAGGACATCCAGATACTTCTCGGGATTGAAGACGTGCCACCGGTTCGGGCTGGCCGGCGGCGGCGCTGAATCGTCCAGCGAGGCCTCGAGACCATCCTTCCCGACATTTATGGGATTCCCATCGGGGCCGACCAGCCGGAGAAGATTCCAACCATGAAGAAGAGCACGAAACTCGTCGATGTCGCGGGCGGAGCAACGCTGATTGAACTTTCCGGAGACCAGCGCAGCCAACGCAACAGACTGCCGGGGATGCTCCAATTGCTGAAAGAGAAAATACTCCCTTTCCCCCAACTCATAACTTGTGCCGGCCACCTCGTCCGCCACCACGCAGCCCGGAGGGTCCTTCTTCGGTGTGATGAGCAAGTCGTCGCGCACCACATAGTCGGACCAATCCCCGGCCTCCTCCGCCGCGTGGGTCTGCTCTGGACTCACCATGGCTCGCGCAGCTACGGCGACGGCAGCAGAGCCCGGTAAAACTCGGAGGCGGACTGCCTGCTGCCGGTCAGCGTGCCGATCGGCTCGTGCTCCACGCCCGGGACCTCGACGTAGTCATTCTTGATGCCGAGCGAATCCAGACGCTCATGCAGGGCGCGGTTGTTCTCGCGCGAGTTGTCCCCGGTTCCGACCACGATGCGGATTTTGAAATCCTTCGGCAGTTTCCCCCGGCTCGCTTCGGCCAGGGTCCAGGGGGATTGGGCGCGAAAGTAATTCATGTCGCCCCCGTAAACGTCCTCGAGAAGACTCCGCCGCATCTCCAGCGGCTGCAGTCCCGGACCGTCCGCCAGAAAATCAAGCTGCAACGGCCCGGCACCCAACGCGGAGAAACCACGGAACAGGCTGGGGTATTTGAGCCCGAGGCGGGCCGCGCCGTATCCGCCCATGCTGAATCCCTCGAGAACCCGTCCCTCGCGGGAAGCGATCGTGCGGTAGGTCCGGTCAACGTGGGGAATCAGATCGCGCACCAACATTGATTCGACCGGGGTCGAGCCGTCCTTGGAGTCGCACCACATGCCCCGGGGCAGGCCGTTGACGAAGACAATGATCGCCGGGGGTATTTCGCCGGCATCCATCGCCTCACCATAATGGCGGGCGAGAAAAGGAATGCCGTTGATCCCGGGGCCCAGGCCGTGCAGCCAATAGATGACGGGGAACCTGCGGTCAGGCTGCTCCTGGTAGGCCGTGGGGAGATAGACATGGTAGCTGACCTTTTCCCCCACGATCGAGCTCTTGAAGGTCGCGAACTTAACTCCCTCGGCCTCCACCGGCGCGGTGACCCAACTCCCACCACCCCCGCGCGCATCCGGCGCGAAGGCCGGGCGGCCAGCCGCGGCCACTTGCACGACATCGTCCGGCCCGCGTCCGTGGACGAGGGAAAGAGCGAGGAATGCGGGGAGAACCCTGCAGCCCAGGCGGAGGAAGCGATCAAAGAAGGGCATGAGACGGGGCATGTTCGGTTGGGGATGGGGTTGGGGTTGGGGTTGGGGTTGGGGTTGGGGTTGGGGTTGGGGTTGGGGTTGGATGCGGTGCATGCGGATGGTTGAAAGAATGGAGCGGACGGGCCGGACGTCAAACCACCAGTTCGCGCAGGGCCGACTCACAGGCTTTCATCAACCCGCCCACGCGGTCCGCGCTGAGCAGGCCCGCGCTGTAACTCCACCGCATGGAGAGGGCTCCATTCTGGATCAGCGCATTGATCTCGATCAGGTGGCGGCGCTCCGCACGTTTGCTGACCAGCACTCCCAGCGGGAGTTGCTGGCGGGATTTTTTCGGAGGCGCACCCATGCCGGCATTTTGCTGGCCAAAGTAATTGAAAAACACCTCGGCCTCCGGCTGGGAGAGAAGGATTCGCCGGCTTTCCTCGTCGCCGAGATAACGGAGCAAACCGTAGCCGAGTCCCTGCCGCGGAATAGCACGCAGTTGTTCGATTCCGGAGACGAGAAACTCCCCCGCGGAAAGCGTGGCGGGAAGACTCAGGAGGGCGGGCGAGATGTTGGCGAACCAGCCCACCGTCCTCGTCGTGTTCAGCCCCTCGCCGAGATCATGGCGTCCGTGCCGCTCGATATTGATGGCCACACGCTCACCGCCGATACTGCGGGTCAGGGCCAGGCCAAGTCCCACGATCAGGACCTCGTCCACCCCGGCCTGCAGGCCGCGGGCCACACTGACGACGCGGCGCGTCGTCTCCTCGTCGAGAGCCAGGGTGGCATCCTCTGCCGCGGCCCTCGTGCGATCACCCTCGGGGAAATCGAGGGTCAGACGCCCGACGTCGTTGCGGCGCTCATCCACCCAATAGGACCACTCTCCTTCAGCCATGGGCCGTTCGGCCTCGGCTTGCAGCAACTCGGACCAGCGCTTAAAGGAATTCGTCTTGGCCGGCAGGGCAATGTCCTGACCGCGCAGCGTTTGACGAAGCGCCGTGGTGAAGTCTCCCACCACCAGCGGGAAGGAAATCGCATCGGTCACGATGTGGTGAACGACGAGCAGTAGGTAGCCCTCGGACTTCTCGCCGGTCTTGAACCAGCCGCAGCGGATGAGCGGGCCGTTGGTCAGATCGAGGCTGAGTTGCAACTCGTTGGCCCGGACCTCCATCACGCCGTGCCAATCCCCCACGGGCACATCGGAGAGGTCGAACAAGGTCAGCGGGGCGTCCTCCCCGGGCGCCCCAAAAAACTGAACCCGGCGGCCGCTCTCCTCGTCCATGACGAACCGCGTGCGCAGCGCGTCGTGCTGCGCCAGCACGGCCAAGAGGGCGCCGCGCAGGTGTTCCTCCGTCACGCCCTTCGGGGCCGGAAGATAGGTGGCCCAGTTGAAATGATGCGGGTCCGGGGTATTCCAATCGAAGAACCAATGCTGGATCGGCGTGAGTGGAGCAATCCCGGTTACGGGTGACTGATCAATCTCACTGCCCGCGCCCGCGGCGGCCGCCACTGCGGCCAACTCCTCGACCGTCTGGTTCTGGTAGGCTTCCTGCACGGTGAACTTCAACCCGGCCTCGCTCGCGCGGGCCACCACGCGAATACTGAGGATGGAGTCGCCGCCCAATTCGAAAAAGTTGTCTTGCAGGCCCACGCGATCAACGCGCAACAACGACGCCCAGATGTCGGCGAGCAGTTTCTCCGCCGCGGTGCGAGGAGCCACATACTCTTTTTCCACGCCCGCCAGACGGGCCTTCTCATCCGGCACCGGCAAGGCCTTGCGGTCGAGCTTGCCGTTGGCCGTGAGGGGCAGGGCGTCGAGAAAAACGAAAGCGGACGGCACCATGTAGTCCGGCAATTGACGACCGAGGTAGGAGCGCAGGTCCGCCGCGGGATTGGTGGCTGGTGTTTCTTTGCGCGGAATCGGGGTCGGAACGACATAGGCGACCAAACGCGCCTCGCCTCCGCCATCCGCGCGGGCGATCACCGCAACATCCTGCACCGCGGCGTGCTGGCGCAGGAGAGCGGCAACTTCTCCCGGCTCAATGCGATAGCCGCGAATTTTCACCTGCTCATCCATGCGCCCGAGGAACTCCAGCTGGCCGTCGGGCAGCCAACGCACACGATCACCGGTGCGGTAAAGGCGGCCTCCGGGCTGCTCCCCGAACGGGTCCGGAACAAAGCGCTCGGCCGTGAGGTCGGGCCGCCGATGGTAACCGCGGGCCACGCCGGGGCCGCCGAGGTAAAGCTCACCGGGAACGCCGGCGGGAAGGAGTTGCATGGCTGGGTTCAAAACATAGCCGCGCACATTCGGCAGGAGGCGCCCGAGCGGCGGCGTGCGCTTCGGATCCCAGTCCACCGCGAGCGTCGCCCCAATCGTGGTCTCCGTGGGGCCGTAGCCATTGAGCAAACGCCGCCCCCGTCCCCACCGGGCGGCCAATTCCGCGGAAAGCGCTTCACCGCCCACCGTCAGGGTTTTCAAGTCAGGCAATTCCGCCGCGGGCAACGCTCCGAGGGCCGCGGTCGAAAGGGTGACGGCAGAGATGCGCTGCTCCTGCAAGAGCGTCACCAGTTCGGGCCCGGGCAACAAGGCCTCGCGGCGCGCGAGGCAAAGCGTGGCCCCCGCGACGAGGGCGCGGAAAATTTCCCCCAGCGAGGCGTCGAAGCTCAAGGAGATGGTGGGCAGAACGCGACTGTTCTCCGTCACCCCGAAGAGCGGAATCTGGGCGAGGATCGTATGGACGAGATTGCGATGTTCCACCAGCACGCCCTTGGGTTTGCCGGTGGAGCCCGAGGTGTAAATGACGTAGGCTAAGTGGTGCGGCTGGACGCAGGACAATCTTGCCTCGGAGGCCGACCCTCCGCCGTCGCCCACGTCCTCGAGACAACAAACCGTGGTGGCCGTGGGCGGCAACGCGTCCTTCAACTCCTGGCTGGTCAGCACGACCACCGGTTCCACGTCCTCGAGAATGAGCGTGAGTCGCTCCGGCGGCAGCGCGGGATCAAGCGGAACATAGACGCCGCCGGCTTTGAGAATACCGAGAAGGGCCACGATGGCCTGCGGCCCCCGCTCGACATACATGGCCACGGCAGACTCCTCCTTCACCCCCAGCCCGCGCAGGTGATGCGCCACGCGGTTGGCCTGCCGGTCCAGTTCGCCATAACTCAACTCGCCCCCGTCGAACGAAACCGCGATGTGCTCAGGCGCGCGGTCGGCACGTTCCTCAAACAACTCGTGAATGCAAGCCTCACGCTCGGGAGCCGTGGTGGTCCATTCGTGGAACATGGCCCGGCGCTCGGGGGCGGTCAGCACGTCCAGTCCGCTGATACTGAGGTCAGGCGAATCCACCGCCTTTTCGAGCAAGGCGACCAAATGCCGCGCCATGGCCTCCGCCGTCGAGGCGTTGAACAAATGCGCGTTGTAGTGCAACCCACCGACCAACTCCGCCGGCGTCTCGTTCAGCGTCAGGGTCAGGTCGTAATAAATGAGTCCACCCGCGTGGGCATTCGGTGCCGCCGCCCCGCCGCCCGCGGCGGATTGCGCGGCTTCGGCCGGGTCGGAAGCCTGGAGGTTTTGCAGGACAAAAAGCACCTGGAACAAGGGCTGCACATTGAGCGTCCGCTCCGGTGCCAGTTCCTCGACGAGCTTTTCGAAGGGGATGGCCTGGTGGTCGTAGGCATCGAGCGTGTCCTGCTTCACCCGGCGGAGCAGCTGGCGAAAACTCGGGCGGCCGGAAAGGTCGGTGCGCATGACGAGCGAGTTGACGAAGAACCCGATCAGGCTCTCCAACTCGGAGCGGTCGCGCCCCGCCGTGACGGTGCCGACACTCACATCCTCCTGGCCGGCGTGCAGGCCCAGCACGGACTGGAACGCCGCCAGCAGGGCCATGAAAAGTGTCACCTCCTCCTCGCGGCAGAGGGCGCGCAACCTCTCCGCCAGGTCCCCTTCGATCCGCAGGGGGATGATCGCGCTGTTGGTTCGCGGGGTCGCCGGGCGGGGGCGGTCGGTCAACAGCTCAAGCCGCTCGGCGCCGTGCAGGCGCTTCTTCCAGAACTCAAGCAGGCGTCCAATGGCTTCGCCGCTCAACTGCTGCCGTTGCCACAAGGCATAGTCCGAATATTGCAGCGCAAGCTCGGGCAGGGGGGAGGGCTGGCCGGAACGAAACGCCTTGTAGAGCACGGTGATCTCCCGGCGCAGCACATCGAGGGACCAGCCGTCGGAGATGATATGGTGCATGCCCACGAGCAACACCTGGTTCCGTTCGCTGAGGCGGAGAAGACTGAACCGCACCAGCGGCCCCTGAACCAGATCGTAGGGGGTGGAGAATTCCGCCTCGCGCTGCCGCTGCAATTCCGTGCGGCGGTGCTGCTCCGGCAGGCTGCGCAGATCCACGATGGAGAGTTCGACCGGCTGGGCGGGCGAGATGATCTGCACGGCCTCGCCTTCACGCATGTCGAAGGTGGTGCGAAGGGTTTCGTGGCGCCGCACCAACTCGGAGAGCGCCATTTCGAGCGCCGCAGGGTCGAGTTGCCCGCGGATCGGCACCATCGTGGACATGTGGTAAAGCGGACTGCCCTGCGCGAGCTGGGTGATAAACCAGAGCCTCTGCTGCGAGTAGGAGAGCGGCGCCTCGGTCACGGCCACCTCGGCACGCGACAACTCCGCCTCGACCACCTCCGCCTGCGGGTTGAGCAGCAATTCGTCGATCCTCCGGGCTAGCCCGGCGATGGTCGGTTGTTCGAAAAGCACACGCAGAGGCATCTCGATCTTGAAGGTGCTGCGGATGCGGGAGGCCACCGAGGTGGCCATGAGCGAATGGCCGCCCAAGTCGAAAAAATTGTCCCCACGCCCGACGTTGCTGACCCGCAAAATTTCACTCCAAATCCCCGCCACCGTCGTCTCTGTCGGCCCCACCGGCGCATCCTGACCGTTCCCCTCGCTGCGCAACGATGCGTCCGGCAACGGCAGCGCCCGGCGATCCACCTTCTTGTTGGCCGTGAGCGGCAGAGCCTCCAGGCACACCAGTGCGGACGGCAGCATGTAGTCGGGCAGGCTGCCGGAAAGAAACTCCTTAACGTCCGCCAGGCTGGGAGTCCGCCCGGCGGCGGGCACGACGTAGGCCACGAGCATGTGACCACCCAGGGCATCCGGCTGCGCGGCCAGCACACCCTGACTGACCAACGGATGCTGGGCGAGAACGGCCTCGATCTCGCCGAGCTCGATGCGAAAACCGCGGATCTTGACCTGCTGGTCAACCCGCCCGAGACAGTCGAGAATGCCCCCGGGCAACCACCGTGCCAAATCGCCCGTGCGATACATCCGCGCCCCGGGCTCCGAGGAAAACGGATCCGGGATGAATTTTTCGGCCGTCAGCTCGGGGCGGCGGAAGTAGCCCCGCGCCTGGCAAAGGCCGCCGATGAAGAGCTCACCCGGCACGCCGATGGGCAGCGGATGCAGTTGCTCATCGAGGACGTAAACGCTGGTGTTGGCGATGGGTCGGCCGATGGAGATCGCGGCCGCGCTATCCTTGAGTTCATGAATGGTGGACCAGATGGTGGTCTCGGTCGGGCCATACATGTTCCAGACCTCACGCGCACGCGGGAGCAACTCCCGCACAAGATCGCGCGGAACACTCTCGCCGCCGCACAGAATCTTGAGCCCGGGCGAGCCGGTCCATCCGGTTTCGATCATCATCCGCCACGTCGCCGGAGTGGCCTGCATGACGGTCACACCGGCTTCGGCGATAATCTTGAACAAACGCTCTCCGTCGAGCACCTCGTCACGCGTGGCGATCTCCACGCGGGCTCCGACGATGAGCGGCAGGAACAACTCCAGGCCGGCGATGTCGAAGGACAGGGTGGTGACGGCGAGCAGCACATCATCCGGCAGCAAGCCGGGACGCTGCTGCATGGAAACAAGGAAATTGACCACCGTGCGGTGCTCCAGCATCACGCCCTTGGGTTTCCCGGTGGAGCCGGACGTGTAGATGATGTAAGCGAGGTTCTCCAGGCGGACCTGCACGGCCGGACGTTGGGCGGACCCCTGCGCAATTTCACTCCAGTCCCGGTCGAGGCGCGTGACGTGCAGATGCTCCAGGGGGAAACGATCGGTCAGCGCATCCTCGGTAACGAGAAACCTCAGACCGCTGTCTTCGATCATGTATTCGAGCCTGTCCTTGGGGAATCCGGGATCGAGCGGCACGTAGGCCGCGCCGGCTTTGAGGATGCCGAACAGCCCGACCATCATGTCGGTTGAGCGGCTAATCAACAAGCCGACGGGCTCATCCGGCGAGACGCCCTGAGCAATCAGATGATTGGCCAGGAGGTTCGACCGCTGCTCGAGCTCGGCGTAGGTCAGTTGCTTTCCGGAGCAAGACACCGCGAGGCGATCCGGCGCGCGATCGACCTGCTGCTCGAAAAGCGCATGGATGGGCAGGGCCGGAATCGGCGCGGCGGTCTTGTTCCAAGTGACCAACATTTGCTCCCGCTCGGGGAGGCCGAGAAAATTAATCCGCCCGATGGGCCGGTCGGGGGTCTCCAGCAAATGCGCCACCAGCAGGGAGAAGTTTTCGGCCATGCGCTGGATGGTGCCTGCCTCCATGAGTTGCGCATTGAAAAGAAATGTTCCGGCGAGCTTTTCCCCTCGCTCGTGCAACTCAAGGACGAGGTCAAAATTTTCCGGCGAGGCCAGGCCGACGTTGGTCGCGGAGAGACGAAAGCCGATCTGGCAGAGCGGAGCACGGCTGGGATCGCGCGCCGGCCTGACCACCTCGACAACCCGGTCGAACGGGGCCGAGCCGTGAAGTTCGGCCTCGCGGCATGTCCCCGCCACCGCACGCACGGCCTCGCGAAAGGTGATCTCCGGCGGAATCTGGGTTCGCCGGACGAGGGTGTTCGGTCCGCAGCCGGCGAGCTCATCCTGCACCGAACCCCCGTCCCGCTCGGCGAAGGTGCCCACGGTGATGTCAGCTTGCCCCGAGTAACGCGCCAAGAGCACTTTGAAAGCTGCGAGGGCCGCAGCGAAAACGCTCGTAACCTCGGCCCGGGCCAAGACCGCAAGTTGGACCCCTACGTTCGCGGGCAGCGAGAAATCGATCGAGGCTCCCTCATGCGCACGCACGGCCGGACGGAGCCTGTCCCAGGGCAACTCCACGGGCACAGCACCCGTCAAAGCCTCACGCCAGTAAGCCAGATGCCCGGCGAGCTCAGCGGGCCGCGAGAGCCGGCCGATCCAAGCGCGAAAATCCTCGGGGCGCCCAGGTGTTTTTCCGCCCACCTCATGAATTCGAGCGTAGGCGGCCTGCAGCTGCGCTTCATCCGCCGCGGTCGCTCCGTCCGGCGCGGCACGGGCGGGCACGGGCTCCGCCAACAATTCGATCTCCCCGCCGGGACGCCGCCTCGCGGTTTGCCCGGTGCGAAACAGTCTCCCTCCCACGCCTTCCGCGAGGGGATCAGGCACAAAACGTTCGGCCGTGAGATCAGGACGATTCACATACCCACGCGCGAGAGCCACGCCTCCAAGGTAAAGTTCGCCGGGAACGCCGATCGGCAGAGGACGACCGCGACGATCGAGGATGGTCGCAGTGACTTTGGCCACGGGACGCAGCACCGGCAACTCCGAGGCCAACTCGGCTCCGACCGCCATGAGCGATCCAGCCCCGGCTTCAGCCGGTCCTTCACAACTGATCAGACGACGCCCCCCGCTCCAACGGGCTGAAAGCTCACGACTGGGACGACCGCCAACCACGACGAGGGATTTCAACGCGGGCAGATCTTTTTCCGCCAGGTCCTCGAGGAGTGCAGCCGAGGCGGTCAGCGCCGTAATGCCTTGCGCCTGCAACCAGGGCAGCAGAGCCGGCCCGGTGGGGACCTGATCTGCGGGCGGCTGGCACAGAGTTGCGCCGGAACCGAGAGCGCGAAAAATTTCACCCATCGAAGCCTCATGACCGGGCGGCAGCCACTGCATGGCGCGATCACCGGCCCCGAGGCCGAGGACCGAAACCTGGGCGAGGACGGTATTGACCAGACTGCGGTGATCGACCGCAAGGCCCATGAGCAAGCCGGTTGGGCCGGGGACATAGACGATCGAAGCAAGCTGCCCCGCAGCGGCCGACGCATCGGGTCGCTCTTCCGCACCCGCCCTCTCCTCGTCCAGAAAGAGGCAGGAGATTGCCGCGGGAAGAAACGCGCGCAAGGCCTTGAGCGTGAGCACGAACGACGGGCGGGCGTCGCCGATGATGAATTCGATCTGTTCTCTCGTGAGCCGCAAATCAAGCGGCAGAAAGACTCCTCCGGCCTTGAGGATGGCGAGCAGAGCCACGATGGACGAGGGACCGCCGGGCAGAAAAACCCCCACAGGTGTCTCGGAGCCGACCCCACGTGCCCGGAGCTCATGAGCCAGCTGGTTGGCCTGACGGTCAAGTTCGCCATAGCTGATGACCTCGCCCTCATGCGAAAGCGCTGGAGCATCGCCTTTGCGGTCGGCCTGCAACTCGAAGAGTTGATGCGCGCAAAGCCCGGCCTCCGACGCGGCCACGTCTGATCCGCGGTTTTCCGTCAGCAACTCCCGCTCCGGCGCGGTGAGCATGGAAAAATCTCCCAGCGCCTGATCCGGCTGCGCCGCGATGCTCTCGAGCAGCGCCCGCAGATGGTCAAGAATCCGGCCGATGGCATCCGGATGGAATCTCGTCCGATCGTAAATGGCGCGCAGGAACATGCGCGTCCCCGGAGCGGAGACGAGCCCGAGGGGATAGTTCGTGCGCTCTTTCGAGACGAGTGGAAGGGCCGAGGATTTGTCATCTTCACCGCCCGACTTGTCGCCGCCGGATTTTTCCGAGGTGAAATTTTCGAAGACGACAATACTCTCGAACAGAGGCTGCCCCCGCTTGACCTCGCTCCAACCCTGCACTTTGACCAGCGGGCTGTATTCGAAGCTGCGCATCTCGATCTGCTGCATCATGAGCTTCTGCAGCCACGGGATCAGCTTCTGGTCCTCGCCGACCTGCAGCCGCACCGGCAGGGTGTTCATGAAGAGCCCGACAATTTCCTCCACGCCCTCGAGATCAGCCGGGCGTCCGGAAACCACGGTGCCGAAGCAGACCTGATCCTGTCCGCTGTAGCGACCGAGCAAGATGGCCCAGGCCCCCTGCAAGAGGGTGTTGTGGGTCAGGCGATGGGTGCGCACCAAATCATCCAGGGCGGAGGTTACCTCCTCGGTCAGGTAGACATAGCGATGATCGAATTGATCGCCGCCGCGCACGAGCGAGCGGTGTCCGCTGTGGTCCTCCGGCAAAGGCGTGGGGGCGGCGAACCCCTCGAGGTGCGAGCGCCAATAGGTCTCGGCC